>NZ_JBVJMV010000027.1:0-110462 GCF_055584025.1 Streptomyces sp. NPDC104309
GCTCTGTGCTGGGCATAAGGGACGGTTCTCCTGTCGTGCCCTCTCAGGCTAACCCCGCAGAACGGGATGTCTCACCCAAGGCTGACAGAGAGGGGGAGCCGATGACGGGCTCGTACTGTTCTGCGGTGTCTCGGTAGGATTCGAAAAGGAAGGCGTGCCACGGCTGCGTACTGGGCGAGCGAACATGACAGAAACCGTGAGCTTCATCGGAGTGTGACCGGCCATGTCGGTCTGGCATCGACCCCGGCCCTCGCAACTCGTAGTTCAGAGAAGGAGTGATCAACCAGGGCCTCTCCTGCATGCCTTGGCTGACCTCGCGGGCGTTCACTGGAGCTCGCCGACGAGCCGGCGGGCTGTCCGCCGCCAGAGTGTGTCAGGCGCCGGAGGCGCCGTGGCCGACCATGGAAAGGGGGTCGATGACGGAGTCGAACGTCTTCTCGTCGACGTGACCGCTTGCCAGCGCGGCCTCCTTTAGCGTCTGGCCGTTGGCCAGCGCAGCTTCGGCGATGTGTGCCGCGTTCTGGTACCCGATGACGGGGCTCAGGGCCGTGACCAGCATCAGGCTCTGGTCCACGTACTGTCCGATCTTCTCTCGGTTGATTTGCGTACCGCTGACGGAGAAGGTGCGGAACTTCTCCATTCCGTCGGCGAGGATGCGCGTGGAATGGAGGAAGTTGTTGATGATCACCGGGCGCATGGCATTCAGCTCGAAGTTGCCCTGGCTGCCGGCGAAGGCGACTGCCGTGTCGTTGCCGAGCACCTGAATGGCGATCATGACGATGGCTTCGCACTGGGTCGGGTTGACCTTGCCGGGCATGATCGAGGAACCGGGTTCGTTCTGCGGGAGCTCCAGTTCTGCGAAGCCGGTACGCGGGCCCGAGGCCAGCCACCGCATGTCGTTGGCGATCTTCATCAGGGCGACGGCCAGCCCGCGCAGTGCGCCGTGCGCCCGCACCATCGGGTCCAGGGCCCCCTGTGCCATGAACTTGTTCTCGGCTGTGACGAAGGACTTGCCGGTCAGCTCGGCGATCTTGCCGGCGACGTCGTGGCTGAAGCCTTCGGGTGCGTTCAGCCCCGTGCCGACGGCGGTGCCTCCCAGCGCGAGTTCGAGCAGGCCGTCGCGGCTGTGCTCGATCTCCTCGATGCAGGCGCGCAGTTGCGCCGCGTAGCCGGACCATTCCTGCCCGACGGTGAGCGGTACGGCGTCCTCAAGGTGCGTGCGGCCGATCTTGACGACCTTGGCCCATTCCGTGGCTTTTGCCTCGATGGACGCGGCGAGCTCCCGGGCCTGCGGCAGCAGGTGCTCGTCGATTTCCTGGACGGAGGCGACGTGCATCGCGGTCGGGAAGCTGTCGTTGCTGGACTGCCCCATGTTGACGTCGTCGTTCGGGGCGACCGGCTTCTGGGTCCCGAGCGTGCCGCCGAGCAACTGCGACGCGCGGTTGGAGATGACCTCGTTGACGTTCATGTTGCTCTGGGTGCCCGACCCCGTCTGCCAGACGTAGAGCGGAAAGTGGTCGTCGAGCTTGCCCGTGATGGCCTCCTCCGCCGCCCGTACGATGGCCTGCTCCTTCCAGTCGGGCAGCCGTCCAGCGGCAGCGTTGACGAGCGCCGCCGCCTTCTTCACGTAGCCGTAGGCGTGGTAGACCTCCTTCGGCATCCGGTCGCCTCCGATGGAGAAGTGGAGGAGCGAGCGCTGCGTCTGCGCCCCCCAGTACCGGTCAGCCGGCACGTCGACCGTGCCCATACTGTCGAATTCCTGCCGGCTCCCGCCGGCCTGGATCCCGATCGGCAGGTCCTTCATCTCCGGGGTCGACTGGTTGTCGCTCATTGGCCGCCCTCCAGGTCGTCCGGGCGATAGACCGGGTCCCACATCGCGTCCTGGACCGCCTGAATGAGGTTGTCGTGAGACTTTGTCGCGACACCGTCCGCTGCCGCGGCTTTGGCAACGGCGACCGCGACCGTCGCGGACGACGCCCTCAGGTTCGCAACCGGCGGCAGGAGCGATGCTCCGGGCGCCGACACATCGACCTGGCCTGCTACTGCCTCGGCGGCGGCGAGCAGCATGTTGTCCGTGACGCGGCTGGCTCCCGACACGATCGTGCCGAGACCGAGCCCCGGGTAGAGGAGGGCGTTGTTCGCCTGCCCTATCTCGTAGGAGACCCCGTTGTACTGCACCGGCTCGACCGGGATGCCGACCGCCATCAGCACCCTGCCCTCGGTCCAGGGCACCGCGTCCGACGGCATGACCTCGATGCGACTCGTCGGATTCGACAAGGGCAGCAGGATCGGACGCTCGACACCCTCCGCCAGCGCCCTCACGACATCCTCGGTGAACGCGCCGTGGGCCGTGGAGGTGCCGATGAGGATGGTGGGCTTGACGTGTCGGATCGTGGTGAGGAGATCGATCTCACCGTCGCCCCACCCGCCGACCTCGGACTTCGATCGCGCGTAGACCTGCTGGTAGTCGGGGAGGTCCGGCATGGCATCGGTCACCAGGCCGTGGATGTCGATCAGCCAGATGTTCCTCTTCGCCTCGTCGGGGGTCGCACCGTCCCTGAGCATCGCCGCGTGGATCTGGTCGGCCATGCCGGTGCCTGCAGTGCCCGCCCCGAAGACGACGAGCCGCTGCTCGGGCCAGCGTCCCTCGGTGACTTTCAGGGCCGAGAACGCCGAAGCCATGACGATCGCGCCGGTACCCTGCATGTCGTCGTTGAAGATCCGGTACTTGTCGGCGTTCTCCACCAGGATCCGCCGGGCGTTCGACGGCCCGAAGTCCTCGAAATGCAGGAACGCCTTCGGGAACAGCTCGGACGCGGTCTGAAGATACCGGGCGATGAAGTCCTCGTAGCGCCGGCCGCTGACCCGTGCGTGCCGGTTGCCCAGATAGGACGGATTGTTGAGCAGCTGCTCGTTGTCCGTCCCCACGTCGAGGTTCACGGCGATCACGCGGTTGGGGTCGATGCCCGCGGCGGCCGTGTAGACGGCGAGTTTCCCGATGGAGATGTCGGTCCCGTTGACGCCCCAGTCTCCGATGCCCAGGATCTCCTGGGCATCGGAGACGACGATCAGATCGACGTCGTCCGCGCCGAGGCCCAGCGATTGGAACGACGCCTTCATGTCGTCCGGACGGTCGATCGACAGGTACACCGCGCGCGAGTCGCGGTAGTCGACCGACCACTTCTCGATCGCCTCGCCGACCGTGGGATCGTAGACGACCGGGAGCAACTCCTCGAGGTGGTCGGCGAGCAGCTTGAAGTACAACACCTGGTTCCGGTCGTGGACCTCGTTGAGGTAGATGTACTCGTGCAGGTTGGAAGGCTGCTGCAGCAGCTGTGCGTAGGCGCGACGGGCCTGCTCGTCGAGAGTCTCGACCGCTGCCGGCAGTCGCCCCGTGATCCCCAGCCTCGCCCGCTCCTCCAGCGTGTACGCGGTACCGCGGTTGCGATAGCGATCCTGCAGCACGGTCGGCTTGACACGCATTGTGGTGTACCTCCAGCTGTTGCGAGTGCTGCGCGCTCATGAGTGAGCGTGGCTTCACACGACGGGAAAACGTCCGGCCCCCGGTCGGCTTCCGCCAAGCCCTTGCTTTGCGTCCACGGCCTGCCCGTGCCGCTGCCCTCAGCCCCTTGAGACGGCCACGGGAGTCTCGGGCTTCATCTCGTAGGAGTGCTGGATAGCCGGATGCCGGGTCCCGAGGCCGTCCGTGACCTTGCGCTCCCATGGAACCGCCTGGAGCTGCTTGGTCTCCTCAAGCATCGACTTGGGCTCCAGGTTTCGGAAGCTATCGACCTCCCCAGCGGCAACGGCCGTCAGCGTGGCAAACACCGCTTCGGGGTCGAACTGCGGGCGGGGGAAGGCCAGCTTGGAGTAGTCGAAGAGGCGCTCCGAGGCGTCGTCCTCCCAGCTCTCCCAGGTCTGGAACATGCGGTCGTTGAAGCCGGTCAGGAAGGGCCCCGGGTTGACCGTGGCGACTTCGATGTTGTGCTCCTGCAACTCGTAGGCCATGGTCTCGGCGATGGCCTCGACCGCGTGCTTCGAGGCGGAGTAGATGCCGGTGAAGGGATTGACGTTCAGGCCCTCCCGCGAGGACACCCAAACGACGCGGCCGGCCCCGCGCTTGATCATCTGCTTGACGATTCCCTGGGTGAGGACCAGCGGACCCGTGACATTGACCTCGAACTGATGCCGGATGTTCGCCTCGGGAATGTCAACGGTGGAGCCGCCCTCACCGACCCCGGCGTTGTTCACCAGGATCTCCACACCCCAGTCGAGGGCCTTGCGGCGGTCTCCGTCGTTCGTGACGTCGAGCTTCACGACCTGAAGCTCGACTCCTCGCTCCGCCGCCTGCCACTTCAGCGTCTGCACCTGGGCGTAAATCTCCACCCCGGCGATCACGTCGAAGCCCTTCTCGGCGAGGCGCATGGCGGCCTCGAACCCGAAGCCGGTGCCTGCTCCCGTAATGAGGACCTTCTTCAGGTCCTTCAATGCTGCATTCGCCATGTGGAGTCGTTCCTTTCACGTCCTCGGTCCTTCACGGCGCTGCAGGGACCGGCGCACTGCAGGAAACGCCCAACGGCACGCGCCTCGCGGTGGCTTGGAGCAAAAGGTGAGGCTGGATGAGGTGACTGTGGTCGAGCCTCGAAGCCGCCTGCCACACGCAGCGCCACCTGGATCTTCAGATCGGGCACCGATGGTCCCCACGCCGTACCTGATATTCAGTCTGGGCCCGCATGCGGCTCCCGGCAACTCGGCGAACTCGACCTGGCCCGCATTGAATTCAGGTGCCAACTTTCCGGCATCTCGGCGCTATTGGGCGATTGACTTCGAAGGCTTACCCGGAGCTCGCGTTCCACCGCGGCTCAGTTGGAGAGCTCAGGGTTCTCCGCCGCCGACGAGGTCACCGACGTAGGGCGTGCCTTGCTGCGGGCAAGCCGTTCGAGACGTTTGCCGGGGTCCGGGTAGGTCGGGATCACGTGTCGGCCCCACGTTCCGTTGACGAGGCCCGCGAACGCACCGTACAGGCCGAGCGCCGCGGTGAGGAAGCCGAAGCCGCTCGCAACTCTGATCAACGTGGTGGAATTCGACGAACTCGCCTGCCGTGAGCACGGAAACGTTGATGGTAGTGGAGACGAATGCGGCCAGGAGCACGCCCGTAGTTCGAACTGCCGCAAGCGTGAGGACGAGGAGGATTACTGCCCACGGCAGCAGAAACTGGCCCGTCCCCGTGTGAGCCTGTTCTGGGGGCACAATAGAGACGATGTACTTGGCGTAGACCACGAAGCACAGCCAGAACGCGCCCAGCACGGTGAACGCGGCGGCGTCGAGCCTGCTGCCCTGCCGGAACTCGAAGATTCCCGCGATCATCTGGACAAGGCCGCCCACGAAGAACTCGAGCGGGAACGCGGCGGGAAAGAGGGCCGGATTGATGCCGGCATTGAAGAAACTCTGGATGATGTTTGCCATGCTGAATGCAATGAGACCGAGTGGCGCAAGGCCGGGCGCAGTAAGTCCAGGCGGTGGAGCCGCAGGTACGTATGACGATGGATGCGAAACGGAAGGACCCTATCTAGGGTCTCGTTCTGCTGCTCGTGTCAAACTGCTCTACGCAAGAGCACTGGTCAACAGGTTGCATATGGTTCGCCGGAGATGAAATCGAAACGGTCACGAGACAGTAGCAGGCTATGGACGAAGTCTCGGTATGACGCTTCGATGGTGCAGCACCCCGGAGCGAATGATCATCACGAGCGCCGCCGACCTCAGGCACCGAATTCGCCGTTCCACCGCGCTGGAGTAGCCGCCTCCACCTTTGCTGGGGCGGGTACACCTGAACGAATAGAGACCGACGCGCGTCCGCCGGAGATCCGCCAGAGCGAGTTGCCCCCGTAGAAGCGCCAGGAGGGCAATGAACGTGGCCTGCTGGTGATTTTCACTTGCCCCACGACCCCGAAAATCAGGCAGCATTGAAACCGACGCGGACAGGAAAGTGAATATGGGCGCCATGTATTGAATTTCCGCGTCGCCGCGAATACGACTTCCGGTTGCCGCGGCCGCCCGGCGTGGGTAGCATAAAAGGGACATATGCCCGCCCTGACATCAAGGGGAGATCAGTCGTGGGTCGAATTCTTATTGTACTTACCGGCGCAAGTTACTGGACATTCAAGAATGGGCATCGCCATCCGACTGGATATTGGGCCGAGGAATTCGTAGCACCCTACGACGTCTTTACGGACGCCGGCTACGAGGTCACCGTGGCAACACCGGGCGCCGTTATCCCCGTCGTCGACACCATGAGCCTGCAGCCCCGGTACGCGGGCGGCGAGGAGAACATGCTCAAGGAGGCAGCGGTCATCGAGTCGGCCGAACAGCTCCGCCATCCCATCGCCATCAAGGACGTACGGCTCGAGGACTATGACGCGGTCTACTACCCGGGCGGGCACGGCCCAATGGAAGATCTCGCCTTCGACGCGGACTCCGCTGTACTGCTCCGCAAGGCACTCGCGTCGGGTAAGCCCCTCGCCATCGTCTGCCACGCTCCTGCCGCGATCCTCGCGACCCGCGACGAGCACGGCAAAACGCCCTTCGCGGACCTCAACGTGACCGGATTCTGCAACGAGGAAGAAGAGGGCGTCGGTTTCGCCAAGGACGCGAGGTGGCTGCTGGAGGACGAGCTGAAGAAGCTCCCCACCAAGTACACACGTGGTCCCGCCTGGGAGCCGTACACCATGTCGGACGGCAACCTCCACACGGGACAGAATCCGGCTTCGTCGGAGCCGCTGGCGCGGGAAGTGGTCAAGGTTCTTTCCTGAGACCGGCCTTGGGATCCGGACATCCCAGACGCGGCCCGGCGGCACGCCAACTTGGCTCCTCCTCCGGAAGGTGAACCCATGTCCACACAGCACACCGCCCACCCCCTCCAGGGCCGCGTCGCGGTCATCACCGGATCCTCCAGCGGAATCGGAGAGGCGTCCGCCGAGAAGCTGGCCGCGCTCGGCGCACACGCCGTCGTCCTGGCCAGGCGCGCCGACCGGCTGACCGACCTGGTCGCCAGGATCGAGAAGAACGGCGGCAGCGCCACCGCGATCACCGCCGACGTGACCGACAAGGCGGCGGTCCAAGCGGCCGCCGACCAGGTCGCGGCCGAACGAGGCGGCGCCGACCTGCTGCTCAACAACGCCGGCGTCATGCTCCCCGCCCCGATCGAGGAACTGGCAACCGACCAGTGGCAGCGCCAGATCGACCTGAACATCACCGGCCTGATGAACGTCATCGGCGTGTTCGTCCCGCAGCTCGTGAACGCCGCCGGCAAAGACGGCGTGGCCGACCTGATCAACACGTCGTCGATCGCGGCCTAGAACATCTTCCGGAACTTCGCGGTCTACTCCGGCACCAAGGCGTACGTCACCCAGCTCTCCCGCCACCTGCGCGTGGAACTGGGCCCGAAGCACGTCCGCGTCTCGGCCATCGAACCAGGCATCGTCGGTACCGAGCTACAGGAGCACGTCACCGACCAGGGGGCGATCGATTGGCTGGAGGGCTCAAAGGAGGCCATCGAGTGGCTGACGCCCCAGGACATAGCCGACACGATCGGCTTCCTCGCCTCGCTCCCGCGCCGGGTGAACTTCCAGCAAGTCACCATCATGCCGACAGGCCAGCCGTACTGAACCGATCCAGGGCGGGCCAGAGCTCCGGTCGTCTCGCATCGGCGAGGGGCCTCCGGTGTGTGTCGGAGACCCCTCGCCGCGTGCTCGTAACCTCGATTCGTCAGTGGGTTGTGGTCGCTGATCAGCGCGGCTGTTCGCCGTAATGTCCTTGGCCGTTGGAGGACGGGCCGTCGCGTGACGCCGCGGGGTGCGCCGGGTTCCACGGGCCCGGAGAATGCGGGTTGTCCTCCTTCCTGGTCCTCGTCGGGACGGAGTCCGGCCGTCAGGTGGCGACCGGAAGCTGCGTGAGCCTTTTCCAACTGGCGGTGAATGCCGCCGCCCAGGGCCAGGTCCTCTCGATGCGCAGGATGCGACGGCGGGCATGGCGGGCCAGGCGTGCCGGAAGGTGGTAGAGGCGCAAGGGTGAGGATCAACCACGGCCGCACTCTCGTCCGCGCTGATACCGTCGCCGACCGCCTGCCCGCCACGGCCTGGCATTGTCAGAGCGCCGGAAACGGCGCGAAAGGCCCGCGCTACTACGACTGGGCCTGGATCCGCATCGGCACCGGCAGCCACCGGCACCTGCTCATCCGACGCAACCGGTCCACCGGCGAACTCGCCTTCTACCTGTGCTGGTCACCCACCGAAGTGCCCCTGTCCGAGCTGGTCCGCGTGGCCGGTGTCCGCTGGAGCGTCGAGGAATGCTTCCAGGCCGCCAAGGGCCAGGTCGGACTCGACCACTACCAGGTCAGGCACTGGACCTCCTGGCACCGGCACATCACGCTGGCCATGCTCGCCCTGGCCTTCCTGACCGTCCTCGCCGCCGACGCGGCCCCCGAACCGCCTGCCGATACGCACCACTTCATCCGCAGCCGCGATCCGGTCACGCTGACCGTCCCGGAAATCCGACACCTGCTCGTCGCCGTCTTCAACCCACCAGCCGTGACCGCGACCAGGCTGCTGCGCTGGTCCAGCTGGCGCCGACGCCACCAGGCAACAGCCCGACGCAGCCACTACCAACGACGAACCGCGGGCGAACCCGCTGGATAGATCACGAAACCGCACTGGACTACTAACTGAGAGCGAAATGGCCCGGTCACATCGGCAGTGGAGGTTCTTCATGCGGAAGAACTGGGTGTGATGCGAGCCTGTCGCGACGGAGCTGAAGAGTGTTCCAGATCGTTGGCGCGATTACCCACACGTCCGTCTCGTCCGCGGCTCCGGCACTGCGATGGACGACCACGGTGAGTCGGTCCGCCGAGGGGTCAGTCGTCGGCGCCGTAGTGCAGCAGGAAGTCGCGTTCGTGATCGCGCCCGCCGTCGGGGTCGTGCTTCGGGGTGGCCGGATGGGTGGCGATCGTGTCGTCCAGGGCGATGCGTGCGGGCAGGTGCCTGAAGCGGTTGGATCCCGCTTCTCCAGCCTGTTGCTCCTGAGCCATGTGCATCGCGAACAAGTCAGGCCAGTTCGCAATGCGCGGCGCAGTGCGGCGGCGCTATTTCATGCTTCTACCGGCCTCTTGACTTCCTTAAAGTGACCGGTCATATTGGCCCAATGATGAGGATGAAGGAGGAGACCTTGCCCACGTACCGAGCTTTCGAGGTGACGGAGAGCCGCCGTTTCCGGCTGGTCGAGCGGGAGGTCCGGGAGCCGGAGCCGGGTCATGTGCGAGTGCGAGTGGAAGCCTGCGGCGTGTGTCATTCCGATGCCGTGGCGGTGGAGGGATGGCGTGCCGACCCGAGCGCGCCGATCGTGCCGGGACACGAGATCGTCGGCGTGATCGACGCGGTCGGTGACGGCGTGTGGGGCTGGAGTGTCGGGGAGCGTGTCGGGATCGGGTTCCTCGGCGGGCAGTGCGGGCAGTGCGAGCGCTGCCGCCGGGGCGACTTCGTCAACTGCTCCGACCAGCCGCAGACCGGGACCACGGTCGACGGCGGATACGCCGAGGTGGTCCACGCCAGGAGCAGCGCGCTGGTCAGGGTTCCCGAGGGTCTCAGTGTGCTGGAGACGGCACCCCTGCTGTGCGCCGGACTGACCATGTACACGGCCCTGGGACGGCTGCCGATCCGGCCGGGCGCGCTGGTTGCGGTCCAGGGCATCGGCGGACTGGGCCATCTGGGGCTTCAGTACGCCGCCCGCCTCGGCTACCGCGTGGCGGCCATCGCCCGCGGTGAGGGCAAGGACGAACTGTCACGGCACCTTGGTGCCGATCACTACATCGACAGCACGGCCCAGAACCCCGGGCAGGCACTGCGGGACCTCGGTGGCGCCGACGCGATCATCGCCACCGCAGCCAGCGGCGCCTCGATGAACGGCCTGGTCACAGGTCTGGCCCCGCAGGGACATCTGATGGTGGTGGGCGCCGCCCCCGACCCGATCACCGTCGGGACACCCGACCTGATCTTCGGCACCCGCACCGTCAGCGGCTCGCTCACCGGCAGCTCCATCGAGAACGAGGACAACCTCGCCTTCACCCTGCGCCATGGCGTCCTGCCCATGACCGAGGTGATCCCGCTGTCGCAGGCGCCCGCCGCCTACGAGCGCATGATGTCCGGCCAGGCCCGGTTCCGCATCGTCCTCGACACCACCGCCTGACACTCCCGGCGAACGCGGACGATGGCGCCGCATCGATGCTGGCTTTCCGTCCGCGCCTCTGACCACGCCGGAACCCCATGCGCTCCTCATTCGCTCACACCAGCGGCCTGTTCAGATCCAGCCCTTCCCACAGAACGGAACACCATCATGACCACGTACCCCGCCCTCACCTCCGACGCCGCCGCCGCCCTGCTGGCGCGGCTGAGCCGGACCTTCGCTGACGGGCGCACCAAGCCGCTGGCCTGGCGCATGGAGCAGCTCACCCGGCTGCGGGCACTGCTGACCGAGAACCGTGAGGCCATAGCCGACGCCCTGTGGGCGGATCTGCGCAAGGACCGTGCCGCGGTGGACTCCGACGAGATCGGCACCACGGTCCTGGAGATCGACGACTACCTGGAGCACCTGGAGGAGTGGCTCGCCCCGCAGCCAGCCGAGGTCTCCGTGCCCTACCTGCCGGACGGCAGCACGGCCCACACCCGGTTTGACCCCCTCGGCGTCACCCTGGTCATCTCGGCGTGGAACTTCCCGATCTATCTGCTGCTGGTCCCTGTGGCCGGCGCGCTGGCAGCTGGCAACGCGGTGGTCCTCAAGCCCTCCGAGCTGGCCGAGCGGACCTCCGAACTGCTGGGCCGACTGGTGCCGGCCTACCTCGACACCGACGCCGTGGCCGTGGTCCAGGGCGGTGTGGAGCAGACGACATCCCTGCTGGCCCAGCCGTTCGACCACATCTTCTACACCGGGAATGGCGTTGTGGGCCGGATCGTGATGCGTGCCGCCGCCGAGCACCTCACCCCTGTCACCCTCGAACTCGGCGGGAAGTCCCCGGTCTTCATCGACCGCGACGCCGACATCGACACGGTCGCCGCCCGACTGGCGGCCACCAAGTTCTCCAACGCGGGCCAGATCTGCATCGCCCCCGACTATGTCCTCACCGACCCCGAGACCGCCGACGCCCTGACCGAGGCCCTGGCCAAGGCCGTCGAGCAGCTCTACGGCGCCGACCCGAAGGTGGCCGACAACTACGGACGTATCGTCAACGACCGCCATTTCCAGCGCCTCATGGGCCTGATCGGCTCGGGCCGTACCGCGCTCGGTGGTGAGCACGAACGGACCGAGAAGTACATCGCTCCGACGGTGCTGCGGGACGTGCGGCCGGACGAGCCGGTCATGCAGGAGGAGATCTTCGGGCCGATCCTGCCGATCCTGACGGTCGCCGACGTCACCGAGGCCATCGAATTCATCAACGCCCGCTCCAAGCCTCTGGCTGCCTACGCCTTCACCGGCAACGACACCACCCGCGACCGGCTGATAGACGAGACCTCCTCCGGTGCTGTCAGCTTCGGCCTGCCGGTCCTTCATGTGACCGTGCCGACCCTGCCGTTCGGGGGTGTTGGCGAGAGCGGCATGGGCAACTACCACGGCCGCTACTCCCTGGAGACCTTCAGCCACCGCAAGGCCGTCCTCGACGTCCCGCTGCACTGACCTGCCCTCCAAGCTCGACTCACCCGTGGAAGGGTTCCCATGTCTCCCCAGATCACCTTCGTCCGGATGGTGGAGAACCAGACACCAGCACCGAAATCCGCACCGGCACGGGCAGTGACAGCAGCGGTATCGGAGCGGGCGAGGAGTCCCTGGCCCGGCTTCACGGTCGTCAGCCTCGGGCAGCTCGGACTGTTCATCAACATCACCCAGACCACCTCCACGCTCGCCTCCGTCCAGGCCGCGCTGCACACCACCAGCTCCCAGCTGGTCTGGATCGCCAGCATCTACGCGATGATGGTGGCTTGTTTCGTCCTGGCCGCCGGCACGCTCGGCGACATCCTCGGCCGCCGCCGTGTCTTCACCGGCGGGGTGTTCCTGCTCGGACTGGGCAGCCTCCTGGTCTTCCTGGCACCGTCGGCGGCGGTCGTCATGGCGGGCCAGGCCGTCATGGGTCTGGGCGGAGCCGCGATCCTGCCCACGAGCCTGGCGATCGTTACCAGCACCTTCAAGGACCCCCGATCGCGTACGACTGCGGTGGGTATCTGGGTCGCCGTCTCCGGCCTGGGTCTGGCCCTCGGCCCGATCCTCGCCGGCGCGGTCCTGCTGTACTTCTCCTGGCACGCGGCTTTCCTGGTCAATGTCGCGCTGGCGGTGCTGATCCTGGTACTCACCCCCCGCTACGTTACCGAGAGCCGGCAGCCCGGACGGCACCTGGACCCACCCGGTCTCGCACTGACCGTCGTCGTCATCGCCCTGCTGAACTTCGCTGTCATCCAGGGCGGATACGAGGGCTTCGGCACCCCCGAAGTCCTGTGGTCCTTCGCCGGGTTCGTCCTGGTCCTCGGAGTCTTCCTGATCGTCGAGAGCCGCACCCGCACCCCGATGCTCAACCTGCGACTGTTCCGCAACCCCTCCTTCACCACGGCCAATCTGGTCGCCCTGGTGGCCCAGTACGCATTCGTGGCCATGGCGATCGCCCAGGTCCTGTACTTCCAGCGTGTCCGCCACGAATCGATCCTTGAGACCGGACTGATCATGCTGCCGGTGACCGGTTCCTATCTGCTGGTCAGCGCGGTGGCCGGGCGGGTCGTCGGCAGACTCGGCTTCAAGGTCACCCTCGTGCTCGGCTCCCTGACGGCAGCCACCGGAACCCTGCTGATGCTCACCCAGACCGCTCACACCTCCGCGGCGCTGATCGGCGTGTATCTCGCAGTCTTCGGTGCGGGCGCGGGCCTGGTCCTCCCGCCGAGCACCGCGGCCGCGGTCGTCAGTGTTCCCCCGGCCGAGGCCGGTATGGCCAGCGGCACCGTCAACCTGTTCCGGCAGATCGGAAACACCCTCGGCGCCAGCGTCACCGGAACGATTGTCACCAGCGGGCTGATCAACCGGCTGCCCGACCAGCTCACCCGGCATGGAGTGCCGTCCGAAGCCACCCGGGACATCACCAATGGCATAGCCTCCGGCACACCGCTCGACGCCGTATCGGCCGGGACCCGCGACAACGTCTCGGCCGCCTTCGGGGACGCCTTCACCGCCGCACTCCACCTGGCCGTCCTGATTCCAGCGGTCGGAGCCCTCCTCGCCGCACTGGCCGCAGCGCTCTTCGTGCGCAAACGCGCCCAGCTCCTCTGAGAACACCCGTACGCACACCCGTATCCGTATCCGCAGAGGGACCGTCATGGACATCGAAGCAAGGACCCCGGAGAACACCGCGTTCGTCCTGGTCGACTATGTCACCGGCTACGCCAACCTCATCCGGACCCAGTCCATCACCGACAACGTCACCGGAGCCGTCGCCCTGGCCCGGATGGCGCTCGGGTACGGGGCGCCGCTGGTGGTGACGCTCGGCCCCGAGCGTGATCCGCGCGGCACGCTGTACCCCGAACTCGCCCGGGAGATAGGTGACCTGCCAGTGATCCACCGGGCCGGCACATTCGACGCCTTCGGCCACCCCGGTTTCGAGGAGGCCATCGAATCGACCGGCGTTCAGCATCTGGTGATCGCCGGACTCACCACCGAGGGCTGTGTGCTGCGTACCTCGGTGGGCGCACTGCGGCGGGGGCTCGGCGTCACGGTGGTTGTCGACGCTTGCGCCGGATCCACCCAGGTCGCCCACGACACCGCCCTGGCCCGACTCACTCAGCTCGGAGTTTCCTTCACCACCTGGCTCTCCCTGGCCGCCGAACTCCAGGTCACCTACGACAACGAGAAGACGGTCGAAGTCTTCCGCTCGGTCCAAGCCGTGGACGCGTCGTACCACATGAACGCCGAGCAGCTCTCCAACGCCCTGCGTCTGGGGGCGGGGGAGTGATACCTCGCCGGCAACGGTGAGGCGTGAACCTGTCCTGCCTGGAACAGGCGGGGCAGAGGGGCATGCCCTGACAGCGATGTCCAGCCCGTCAATGGCGAGGTCACCGCCATCGCATCAAGGGCATGGCGAGCACGAACTGTGATCTGAACTGAACTGTGACTGCCACGGCGGGACCTGCCCGCCTGCCACCGCATGGCACCAGCTATGGGGCGCGACCCGAGAGAAAGAGTCTGTGATGGTAACGAAAGACAATTCCCGTGGATCCGGCACCGACCGCCGCCGGTTCCTGGGCTTGGCCGCGGGGGCGGCGGGCGCAGCTGCCGCCACCCAGCTCGCGATGCCCGGCAACGCACAAGCGGCGGCCGCCGGGGCGACCCTGCCGCCCGCGGCGGACGCCTCCGCCCCGGTCCCGGAGATCGCCGGTGTCCGCCCGTTCCGCATCAAGGTCCCCGAAGACGACCTGCGGGAATTGCGGCAGCGTATCCGCGCGACCCGCTGGCCCGACAAGGAGACCGTGTCCGACCGGTCCCAGGGCGCACAGCTGGCGAAGCTCAGGCCGCTGGTCGAGTACTGGGGCAAGGGGTACGACTGGCGCAAGGTCGAGAGGCGCCTCAACGGGCTGCCTCAGTTCATCACCGCGATCGACGGCCTGGACATCCAGTTCGCCCACATCCGTTCGCCGCACGCCGACGCCCTGCCGATGCTCATGACGCACGGCTGGCCCGGCTCCATCATCGAGCTGCTCAAGGTCATCGACCCGCTGACCAACCCCACGGCCCACGGCGGGCGCGCCGAGGACGCCTTCCACCTCGTCCTGCCGACGCTGCCCGGCTACGGCTTCTCCGGCAAGCCGACCACCACCGGCTGGGACCCGGCCCGCACGTCCCGCGCCTTCCACACCCTGATGCAGCGCCTCGGCTACCCGCGCTACGTCTCCCAGGGCGGTGACTGGGGGGCGATCATCTCCGAGAACCTCGCCGCACAACGCGCTCCGGGACTGCTCGGCATCCACGTCAACATGCCCGGCACCGTCCCGCCGGACATCCTGCGCCACCTGCTCAACTTCGACGCCGCTCCGGCGAACCTCACGGCACCGGAAGTGCGGGCGTACAACCGGCTGCTGCACTTCTACCACGACGGCTTCGGCTACGCGGCGATGATGAACCAGACCCCGCAGACCATCGCCTACGCCCTCCACGACTCGCCGGTCGCCATGGCCGCCTACTACTACGACAAGTTCGCCGAATGGACCGACTCCGGCGGCGTACCGGAGAAGGTCCTCACCCGTGACGAGATCCTCGACGCCATCTCCCTGTACTGGCTGACCGACACCGGGGGATCCTCCTCCCGGCTGTACTGGGAGGGCTACCAGGCCGGCGGCGGCCCGTTCAACGCCGTCCCCATCCCTGACGTCCCCGTCGCGGTCACCGTGTTCCCTGGTGAGATCTACCCCGCACCGCGCAGCTGGGGCGAGCGGACCTTCGGCAACATCATCCACTGGAACGAAGTCGACCGCGGCGGTCACTTCGCCGCTTGGGAGCAGCCGCAGCTCCTGACCCAGGAACTGCGCACCGCTTTCCGCACGCTGCGGTAGCAAAGGAATCACGGGGGCTGCCAGGCCGACCACGCCTGGCAGCCCCCGCCCAGATGACGAGGGAGTACAGACATGACCAGGACCCGCACCATCACCTGGAGCGACCCGCAGGTCACCGCAGCCGCCGTCGGACAGCGCAGCGGTCTGGAGTTCGTCCAGGACCTCATCGCCGGACGAGTGCCCGGACCGCCCCTCGCAGCCGTGCTTGGGTTCACCCTCGACCACGCCGAGTTCGGCAGCGCGACGTTCATGCTGGAACCGGGTGAGGAGCACTACAACCCGATCGGCAGCGTGCAACGGTGGCGTCTACGCCACCCTGCTCGACTCGGCCGCCGGCTGCGCCGTCCAGACCGTGCTGCCTCCAGGTACGGGATACACCTCGCTGGATCTGACCGTGAAGTTCCTGCGCCCGATCACCGTCGACACCGGCAAGGTCCGCGCCGTCGGCACCATCCTCAACCACGGCCGCCGCACCGCCCTCGCTCAGGCGGAGCTGTTCGACGGTCGGGATCGACTGCTCGCCTCCGCGATGAGCAGCTGCTTGATCTTTCCGCTCACCACGTACTGACCGACAGCCGGAGACGGGCCCCGGCGTTCTCAGGGGCACCCGCGCCGGAGGACCCTGGGTTTGCTGAACAAGTCGTGCAGCGCGCGGGTCTGAGAGGACGTGTCTCCGATGAGCGCCGTCTCGGCCATGTGTCCCGAGCGAGCTCAGGGCCGCCAGGTAGCGTTGGCTGCGGTAGGTGCCGAGGAGCCTCAGAGGTCCACGTTCTTGGATCCCTGCGGCCAGCTTCCACCCCAGGTTCATCGCGCCCTGCAGACCGATGGTGAGGCCGCCCCCGCCCCGCCGGGAAGCTCATGTGCGCGGCGTCGCCGGCCACAGGCACGCGGCCAAGACTGAAGGTTGCTCCGCCGTCCGGGTTGCGCTGCCGAACCGGCACAGCAACCGAGCTGCATGATGCCGAAGTCGGAGCCGGCGACCCGCCTTGCCCGGTCCCTCAGCCGTTCCAGAGTCAGCTCGCTGCCTGGTCTTGGCCTTCAGGCGCTGCCGTCGCTGGTGTCGTCCAGCCACTTGGGGTGTTCGCGGGCCGCCCACGCGCGGTCGACTTCGCTGGTGCGCATTCCAGTGAGCTCCTGCGATCCAGCCGGCGTAGATCTTCTGGCCGAGGTTGAACTTGCCGGCCGGTCTTGCCCTGGGTCCGGTCCAGCGGTGGCGCACTGCGCGCAGCCAGGCGCGGTCGTAGGGCACGAGGCGGTTGAGTCGCCGCAGGTCGGCGCGCAGTACAAAAGAGGCGAGTTCTAGCAGTAGTGGGACCGGCAGCATCAGGCCGGACCATTCGTGGACCACTTCCACCAGCCGCCGCCTGCCGACGAGTTCGGTGGGCGGCGGGAAGGACAGGCAGGCGGCCGACGCACGCGAGCATCAGCAGGCCGGTTGTGCGGTGGACGAGGCGCTCGGCGCAGGTGAACCGGGCCACGCGCCGCGGTTGGTCAGGCACGTGACAGGCCTTGGCCGGTGTCGGCGCCGGGAAGCCATCCGCCGACGTCATAGCCGTAGTCCTCCCAGTACCTGGGGATCACTTTGTCGGTCATGGTGATGCCGGAGAGCCATTTCGCCGACTTGTAGAAGAACATCGGTGCGACGAACAGCCGCACTGGCCCTCCGTGCTCGTGCGAGACCGGCGCGTCCTGCATGCCTAGTGCCACCAGCACGTCGGGGCGCATGGCCTGCTCCATGTAGGCCCCGTCGAAGCACGTGAACCGGATGGCTCTGCCTTCGGGGCGGACGTCGGCGGTGGCAAGGAGTTCCGAGCGCCGCCCCCCTCGAAGGGCGTGTTCGCCACGCCCCAGTCGTCGGTGCACTGCACGTCGCGCACGAGGCGGGTCTGGGGCATGGCCTGCAGCTCTGCGAGCCGGTACGAGCGCGGGCGGCCGACCGGGCCGTCCACGGTGAGCGTGTAGGTGGAAGCGTCTCTGCGCGGAACACTCGACGTGACCGAGTAGTAGCGAAAGCCCCCGGGATTGGGTAGCAGGTTGCTCAGGCCCGTGGGGTCGTGCTGACTTATGGTGCTGAGGACGTGGTCCCGGCTGCGGCGCAAGACTGGCGCGGCTGTCAGGCTTGCCGCTCTGAGGGCGAGGGTCTACAGGAACACCCGTCGGCCTGTCGGCGCGCCTTGACCGCGCTCGCTGCGCTCTGAAGTCATCTTGGATCTCCTGGTGGTCGGCTTTCGCGGCCCCGGTTTGTCGTCGGCCGCGTCCGCGCCGGTGGTCCGCACTGGAGCTGGGTCGCGGAGCACACCTTGCCGCACGTCGTGGTGCTCCATGAACGCCCGTGGGCCGGCCTTGGGCAGGGAAGGGCAGGATCAGTGGCCCGGCCGCGGTCGAGCCCCTGTCGTTCGATCCGGAGCCTGCACGTCGCGGGGCGCGTGCTCATTTCTCGGGCAGGTGGTTGAAGAGACGAACCTGTCCCCGGGCAATCAGTCGGCCGTTGGTGTCCGTGATTTCGGCCGTCCACAGCTGTAGCGCCCTTCCCTGGTGGACGGGCCGCGCCAGCACGTCGAGTCGGCCTTCGCGATGCGGTCGCAGGAAGTCTGTCTGGTTGTTCACACCGACCGCGTACCCACCGGACTCGGCAGCGGCGGCGGACGCGCCGACTGACGCCACGCTCTCGATGACCGTGGCGTACACGCCCCCGTGAGTGATGCCCCAGGGCGTGTGGTGCTCGTTCGTCACACCAACGTGGGCGCGGACCTCGTGGGGCGAGATCTTGTCGAAGTGCAGGCCGAGCGCCCGTAGGAAAGCACCCGCGTGCGCGGGGTCGAGGTCCACCTGAAGGTCGTGGTCGTCCATGGCCGTCTCTCTGTCTCTCGGGTAGTCGGGCGGGTGGTCCCTGTGGGGAGGTCTTCGCATCAGCTTGATCCGCTGAGGGCGGACAACTTCATGGGCGCGAAGGGAGCGGCCGGTGGCCGTCGCGACCGCCGCGAGGGCCACCGGGGTCAGTTTGCAGTCGTGGTGGCCGCGCACTCCCGAACGTCGGGTTGCGTCGTCCGAGCATCGGCTGCCAGCGATTCGAACACCGCAGTGAAGTCGTCCAGAGGGGCCCGGCTCTTGGAGATCTTCGCCCGCATTGCCGTGCCCTCCCAGGCGTTCACCAGGAACCGCGCGAGCGTGAGGCCGTCGACGGGGCTGGCGAGGGATCCCGCCGCGCGGGCCTCGTCGAGCGCGGCGGCCAGGCGGGCTACCCAGCAGTTGAGGCTGTAGTCCACCGCGTCGCGGATCGTGGAGTTCTGTGCGGACAGTTCGACGCCGAGGTTCCCGGTCATGCAGCCTCGCGCGTATGCGTAGCGCTCCAACCCCGCAGCCACGTAGGCGAAATGTGCGCGGATCCTCTCCAGCGGTGCCTTCGACCGGTCCGTGAGGATCTCAGTGCCTTGGTCGGCGGCATAGCGGCGCATGACCTCGGCGGCCATGGCCTCCTTGCTGTCGAAGTGGTTGTAGAAGGACCCTTTGGGCACTCCGGCGGCGTTGGTGATGTCCTTGACTCCGCTGCCTGCGAACCCATGTTCGTGGAGGTGGTCGTAGGCAGCGTCGATCAACTGCTCTCGCACGCTGAGCCTGGGCATGTCGTCTCCTTTGTTCATCACCAACTCTAATATGGCCGGTCGTCTTCAGAAGGGCAAGAGGATGGCGGGCGTCGAGGGGGATCATGTGCTAGCTGTACTGACCCGTGAGGTTGGGGACGCGGCTGGCGGGTGGTTGCCCCTTGAGCGCGGTGTGTCCGCGGTGGTGATCGCAGGTGTGCAGCCGGGCCGGGTGGGCGGCACGTCTGTCGGCCTCGGTCCGGTAGGGCCGCGCGTAGGCCCATTTGTCCAGGAGAGTGCGGTTGAACCTCTCGAGCTTCCCGTTGGTCTGGGGCCGGTAGGGGGCGAGTCCGCTTGTGCGAAATGCCCTGAGTGGTGAGGCAGTTGCGCCACAGGTGACTGCTTGTAGCAGGAGCCGTTGTCGGTCGGGACGCGTTCGGCCGTGACTCCGGCCTGGGTGAAGAAGGCGTGGGCCCGTTGCTAGAAGGCTACGGCGGGCCTCTTTCTTCTCGTCGGCGAGGATCTTGCTGCAGGAGAGGCGGGAGTGGTCGTCGACGGCGTTGTGGAGGTAGCCGTAGCCGGCGCCGGAGCGGGTTTTGCGGCCCGCCTGGCGCCCGAGGGTTTTGTGCCGTCGGGGATGTTGCCGAGCTTTTCGATGTCGACGTGTGCGAGTTCGCCGCGCCGGTTGCGTTTGTAGCGGCGTATGACGCGGCCTGTTGGATCTCCGTGGACAGCTGGCTGCCGACGACGGCGACTGGGAGCTGGTGGGGCTTCGCGGCGCGGGCGAAGCCGACGTAGCGGCTGATGAATGCCGCGACGACGACCAGTGTGATCAGGGGGTAGCCGCGCCCGAACAGGCGGCTTCGTCGGCGGGGCCGACTGGGATTGGGGAATGGCCGTGCTGCCGCTCGGCTCGGTCACGGGCGTGGTGTCCGTGGGGCCTCGGGGGTCTCGAGGGGGGGTCCGCCTCGGCGGGGCGCTCGAAGGCTCACTTCAAACGACATAGGCATATGTTAATAGCATCTTTCCATCTCCGATTCTTCCCGCCGCGAGGATCGAGCGTGCAGATCTCGGTAGCGATCCGAGGAGTAGGGTTGACAGAGTGAAAATGACCGGTCATCTTAGAAATGTTCCGCAACCCGCCGGATGGCGGCCCGAAGGTGACCGCTGCCGTGCTCCAACCGACATGAGTGCGTTTGGAGTGCGAGCTTTTGAACGATCCGCTCGGGCTCGAATCGGCTGAACTAGGCCTTCTTTGAAGGAGAGTCTCTGTGGTCACAAAGACCGTCCTGCGTCATCCCCTCAAGTCTGCGGCCACTGTCGGCGCGGCCGCGGCGGCGATCGCGGCTTCTGTTGCCGTTCCGGCGGTCCACGCCGCCGCGCAGTCGTCGGAGCCGAAGCCCACGGTCGTGCTCGTGCACGGCGCCTTCGTGGACGCCTCCGAGTGGGACAGTGTGATCGGGCGCCTGCAGCACGACGGCTACAAGGTGGTGGCCCCGGCCAATCCGCTGCGCGGGCTGGCCAGCGACGCGGCCTACCTCCGCAGCTTCCTCAACACCATCAACGGGCCGATCGTGCTCGCCGGTCACTCCTACGGCGGCGCCGTGATGACCGAGGCCGCCGCCGGCGACCCACAGGTCAAGGCGCTGGTCTACATCGCCGCGTTCGCCCCCGCCAAGGGTGAGAGCGTGAACTCGCTGGGCGACAAGTTCCCGGCGACCGAGCTCAGCACGGCGCTGACGCCGGCCCCCTACCCGATGGCCGACGGTGGCGCCGGCGTGGAGCTGTACGTCCAGCCCGACAAGTTCCACGAGGTGGTCGCCGCCGACGCGCCGGCAGCGGTTGCCAATGTGGCGGCGGCCGCCCAGCGCCCCGTGGCGGCGAGCGTCTTCGCCGAGAAGATCACCCAGGCCGCCTGGAAGACCATCCCGTCCTGGGACCTGATCACCACCCAGGATCACGCCATCAACCCGGCTGAGCAGGAGTTCATGGCCAAGCGCGCCCACGCGCACACCGAGAAGGTTGCCTCCTCGCACGCGGTTCCGCAGACGCACCCGGACGCGGTGACCGACATCATCGAGCAGGCCGCCGGGGCCACCTCGCGCTGACGAAGGAACGGGGTGCGGTCCGCCCGGGTCGTACCCCTTTGGCTCTTTCCTGGCCTTCCGTCCGCGCGGAGCGTGAGTCGGCGACCCACCTTCATGTCTACTCAAAGCACTACAGAAACGGACAACACGATGAGTGAGATCAACCCCAGGTTCCGCACGATCGACGGGCTGTCGGTCCGGTACGCCGAGAGCAACGGACCGCGCGAGCACGAGGCCCTGCTGCTGAGCCCCTGGCCGGAGAGCCTGTACTCCTATGACGCGACCTGGTCGAAGCTGGCCCGGCAGGCGCGTCTGATCGCGGTCGACCTGCCCGGATTCGGGCACTCCGAGCTGCGCAGCGACCTGCTGTCGCCCACGGCGATGGGGGAGTTCGTCGTACGGATCGCCGACGCGTTCGGGCTGGAGAGCCCCCACGTCGTGGGCCCGGACATCGGCACCGCTGCTGCCTTGTTCGCCGCCGCCCGGCACCCCGGCCGGTTCCGGAGCCTGGTCGTGGGCACCGGCGGGGCGGCGGTCCCGCTGAGCCTGGGAAACCCGTTGAAGGACTGGGTGCTCGCCGAGGACCTGGCCCCGTATCGCGCCATGGGCCCGAAGGCGGCCGTCATCGCTGCGATGAAGACCATCAACGGCTACGAACTGCCAGACGTGGTGCGCGAGGACTACCTCGCCGCCTACGTCGGACAGCGTTTCGTCGACCAGCTGTCCTACGTCCGCGCCTACCCTGCCGAGCTGCCGGTCCTCCGGGACCTGCTGCCCACCCTGGAGACGCCGGTCCAGATCCTGGCCGGCCGCAACGACCCGGTCGTGCCTCCGGGGAACGCCGAGTACCTGCACAAGTACCTGCCCAACAGCAAGCTCGACATCATCGACGCCGGCCACTTCGCCTGGGAGGAGAACGCCGATGATTACGCCGAGGTCATCACTCGCTGGTGGCAGGCGAACTAGCCACTGTCATAGCGACGCCGAAGTCGCCGAGACGCGCCATCGCCGCTGATGCGCAAGCATGTTCAGCCGGAGGCCCTGCTCTGCTGACTCACCGGCCCCGGGCGGCGACCCATGGATCGGCACACCTCACTGGACCGCCGCCCGGACTCCACCAAGGACCTACGAGCAGTACGTGAAGGGCGGCGCAGCCGAGTGATCCATACCTCTCGCACGCTGGACGTGGGCGCGATCCGCAAGGACTTCCCGGTCCTGGGCCGGATCCTGCAGGGTGGCAAGCCGCTGGTCTACCTGGACAACGCGGCCACCTCGCAGAAGCCCAAGCAGGTCCTCGACTCGCTGACGGCCTACTACGAGCTGTACAACGCGAATGTCCACCGCGGCGTGCACACGCTCGCCGAGGAGGCCACGGCGCTGTACGAGGGCGCGCGCGACGCCGTCGCGTCCTTCATCAACGCGCCGAGCCGCGACGAGGTCGTGTTCACCAAGAACGCGTCGGAGTCGCTGAACCTGGTCGCCAACGTGCTGGGTTGGGCGGATGGGTGATACCGGGTCGACGCCGACTCCGAGATCGTCATCACGGAGATGGAGCACCACTCCAACATCGTGCCGTGGCAGCTGCCGGCGCAGCGCACCGGCGCGAAGCTGAAGTGGTTCGGCCTGACCGACGACGGCCGGCTCGATCTGTCCGACATCGACGAGATCATCACCGAGAAGACCAAGGTCGTCTCGTTCGTGCTGGTCTCCAACATCCTGGGCACGGTCAACCCGGTCGAGGCGATCGTCCGCCGTGCCCAGGAGGTGGGCGCGCTGGTCGTCATCGACGCCTCGCAGGCCGCCCCGCACATGGTCATGGACGTGCGGGCGCTGGAGGCCGACTTTGTCGCCTTCACCGGCCACAAGATGCTGGCGCCCACGGGCATCGGCGTGCTCTGGGGCCGCCAGGAGCTGCTGGAAGACCTCCCGCCGTTCCTCGGTGGCGGCGAGATGATCGAGACCGTCTCCATGCAGTCCTCGACCTACGCCCCCGAGCCGCAGAAGTTCGAGGCGGGCACCCCGCCGATTGCGCAGGCGGTCGGCCTGGGTGCGGCCATCGCGTACCTGAACGGCGTCGGCATGGACGCGATCGCCGCCCATGAGCACGCGATCACCGAGTACGCGCTGCAGCGCCTGCAGGAGGTCCCCGAGCTGCGGATCATCGGCCCGACGACGGCCGAGGACCGCGGCGCGGCGATCTCGTTCACCCTGGGCGACATCCACCCGCACGACGTGGGCCAGGTGCTGGACGAGCAGGGCATCGCCGTGCGTGTCGGTCACCACTGCGCGCGCCCGGTCTGCCTGCGCTACGGAATTCCGGCGACCACGCGGGCGTCGTTCTATCTGTACTCCACCGAGGCGGAGGTGGACGCCCTGATCGACGGGCTGCACCACGTCCGCGCCTTCTTCGGATAGTGCCGCAGCTGAGGTTCTCGTCTTCCCTGGCCAGCGGCCCCGGTGAGTGCAGCCGGGGCCGCTGGCCTTTGACCTCAGCAGGGGGCTGACGGTGGGAGCGCTGACGGCTCTCCCTCCAAGCCGCAGGCCCCTGGTCGTGAGGACGGCAGTCTCAGCCCGAGGCGACGCTCGGCGTCCCGGATAGCCTCGTCGGTCAGCAACGGCCGAGTGTAAATGCACGCGCACGGCTGCGGGCAATCACAGGCATAACCACGACTGCGGCTTCCTTGGCCCGAAGGCCGAGGAAGCCGCAGCGCGCTGGTCGGACGGGCCTTCTGATGGGCGCTCAGAGTCCGGGAATCCCTCCCCGGGCCGCGCAGCTCGGCGATCTCAGCGGGGCCGAAGTCCAGCCCTGCGAGGATTTCGTCGTCTGTGCTTTCCGAGGTCGGGGCCCCGCTTCGCCGGCACCTTCGCCACGCCTCGAAGTTTGACCGGGCTGTTGACGGTGTACTCCGGCCCGGTGACTCCTTCGATCGGCACGACGATGTCGTTCGCGCGCAGCTGTGGGTCCTGGGCGGCCTCCTCCGGTGTCTGCATGAGGCTGAAGGTGACGCGTTCTGGTGAGCGCGTCCTTCCAGTAGGAGTAAGGCTGCGCGCGGAAGTCGGAGTCGAGCAGCTGGGCCAGCATGGCGCGGTTCTTGGCGAAGCTTCCGAGATTAGCGAACCGGGGGTCGCCGATCAACTCAGGGCGCCCGATGGCCCGCGCCAGTCCCGGCAGGTGCGTGAGCGACGTCGCAAGCATGAACCACTTGCCGTCTGCGGACTGGTAGGGGTTGGCCGGCGCGTGCAGCACGTACGGCGCGCCGTTGGCGAGCGCGGCGGCCACGAGGGTTCCGGTGACCCAGGTTCCGGCGGCGAGCAGCGACGTCCCGACGTTGGCGCCATGTCCCGTCTGTTCCCGGCGATACAGGGCGGTCGCGATCGCAGCGTATATCGCAATGGCTGACCGGTAGTCACCGCTGCCTCAGACCGGCATGGTCGGGGGCGCCCGCGTCACGCGTGGAGGCCAGCAGGCCGCTGCGCGACCAGCGAGGGCTCCGTCGTCATCGGCGGCGTCCTGGCGAGTCAGGGGAAGGTTTCCGCTCGGCTGCTGTGCGCGATGGTCGTGGTCGCCGCAGTCGCCGGCGACAGCGTGGGTTACGAGATCGGCCGCCGAGCGGGGCCCGGAATCCTGAACGTGCGCCCCTTGCACCGTCACCGGACGGGCGTGGAGAAGGAGGAGGACCTGACCCGGCGCCGTGGGCCCGAAGCGGTCTTCCTGGGACGCTTCATCGCCTTCTTTCGCGCCATGATGCCCGCGCTTGCTTCCCGTATGCCCTACCGGCGCTTCCTACTGTTCAACACCCTCGGGGGACTGGCCTGGGCTGTCGGGTACACCCTCGGCTACTTCGCGGGCAATGCCTACAGCAGAGTCGAGGGCCAAGTCGGACGCGCGGCGGCCATCGTGATCGCGGCCGTCGGAGCGCCCAGCACGCCACTGCCCCAGCCCGCACCGTTCCCTCGGAAGGTGACGGGCTCAGGCGGTGATCGAATCGAACATGGCGAAGAAGTCACCCAGCGGTTCGCCGCTGCGGGCGACCTTTGCCTGCAGCGCCGCTCCTTCCCAGGCGCTGACCAGGAACCGGGCCAGCAGCGATGTGTCCATGTCGCTCTTCAGGGCCCCGGCCGCTCGGGCTTCGTCCAGCGCCGGGGTGAGGAATGAGACCCACCGCCCGAGTCTGTTGCCCACTTCCTCGCGAATCACCGAGCTCTGCGTGGACAGTTCGGCCCCGAAGTTCCCGAACATGCAACCACGGGTGTAGCCGAACCGCTCCAAGTCTCCCGCCAGGTACTCGAAGTGCTTGCGGATGCGCTCGACGGGAGGGATCGACTCGTCGGCCAGCATGCCCATCTGGCGGGTATCGGCATAGCGGCTCATCACCTCGATGGCCATGGCCTCTTTGCTGTCGAAGTGGTTGTAGAACGAACCCTTCG
The DNA here is from genome assembly GCF_055584025.1 of Streptomyces sp. NPDC104309. Taxonomy (NCBI): domain Bacteria; kingdom Bacillati; phylum Actinomycetota; class Actinomycetes; order Kitasatosporales; family Streptomycetaceae; genus Streptomyces; species Streptomyces sp. NPDC104309. Next base: position 25,720 of record NZ_JBVJMV010000027.1, read on the forward strand.
GCGTGCCGGCGGCATCGGCGATGTCCTTGATGCCGCTGCCGTTGAAGCCGTGCTCGTGGAAGTAGTCATAAGCGGCTTCGATCAGCTGTTCGCGCATACTGGGTCTGGGCATGATGTGCACTCCTTCTGCGACACAATATGTCCGGTCGTCTTCTGAAAGTCAAACGTATCCCTTGGCGCGCAGAAGAAGCCGCGTAGCCGTCCGCCGGTTGAGATTCCGGCGGACGACTACGCGGCCCCTCACGGGTCTTCGGTTCAGCGGGGGAATTCCGCAACGGCCTTGCCCAGGTTGCTTTCGACATCGCCCGGCGTCTGAAGGCCTCGGCTCGCGAGATGGCCGAGGCGCTCGCGGGTTTCCGGCAGGGCGATGAGGCCCTGGAAGGTGGCGGCGTCGGAGCGGACCTGCGCGGGGTCCGCCAGTGTGAGGTCGTTGATGGCGCGCTTGGCGGCCTTGACCCCCTCGGGCGGGAAGCCTGCGATGCGTTTGGCCAGGCGCTCGACGAAGTCGTCCAGCTCGGCGTCGGGCAGGGCGCGGTTGATCCAGCCGTAGCGCTCGGCGAGGTCGGCGTCGAAGTCGTCCGCGCCGATGATGGCCTCGATGGCGCGTGTCCGGCCGAGTCGCCGGGTCAGGTGTTGAATGCCGCCGGCGCCGGGCAGTGCGCCGGTGCCGGTCTCGAACTGGCTGAAGACCGCGTTCTCGCGCGAGGCGAAGATCATGTCGCAGGCCAGGGCGAGTTCGTCGCCGCCGCCGCGGGCGCGGCCGCGCACCTTGGCGATGGTGATCACGGGGACCTGTGCCAGCTTGTGGAGGAACATGCCGAGCGAGGCGTCACCGGGGCCGCCGGCCTTCGCGGCCTCGGCGGTGTACTGCGGGACGGCTGTGAGGTCCACGTGCGCCGAGAAGTAGTCGGCCGAGGCGCTGTCGATGACGACGACCCGCACGTCACCGGGGCCGGTGTAGAGCGTGTCGACGAGTGAGGCCAGGTCGCGTACCAGGTCGACGCCGATGAGGTTGAGGGGGCCGGCGTCGAGGGTGGCGAACAGAACGCCGTCCTCCAGTCGGGTCCGGATCGAGGAGTAGTCGAAGCTCATGATGGCTCCTGGAAGTGCGTGGATGAGGGGGAGAGGAGGGCGATCACGGGTTCTGCTGGAACCACTCCAGGGCGCTTCCGGATGCCACCTTGAACCGGGCGTGGTAGGGGTCGAAGTGCTCACCTTCCAGCAGGACGAGGCGCTTGGGCTGCACCGCCCGCTCGTAGGCCGTCAGCGCCAGATCCGTCCCGGTGACGTAGTCGTGCTCGGCGACGAGCACCATCAGGGGAGTCGGGTCGATCTGGTCGGTCCACTGCCCGGGGGAGTACATACGGGCCCAGCGCATCGAGCGCCCGACGACGTCGAGGTGCGGGGCGCCTGGGCCTGATCAGTGGCCGATGGTTGAGATGCTCAGCGTGAACCCTGCGCGTTGAGGGCCGCGCGTTCCACGCTGGCTGCGTAGCTCGGTGCCTCAAGTGCGTTGTGGTCCTCCACGGCCCGCCTGCGTGCCTCCGCGGCCTGCTCGAAGGGGATGCCTCGCTCTTCGAGGTGGGCCACGAAGGCGAGCGTGGGCCGACTGGTGATCTTGTTCGTGAAGGTCGAGCGGTCGGTGTCCAGCTCGGTGACGCTGAGATCCCAGATGACCTGCTGGTACTGCCAGCCATCCGGGGCCTGCGCCTCTGAGAGCGACACCATGCGGCAGTGGTGCGGCTCGAGGATCTCTGCCACGTAGTGCTGGATGAGCAGCGCTCCGCCCACCACCTCGACGTTGATGCTCACCAACTCGCCGGCGGCGTTCCGGCTCCAGCCGGCGGCCCGGTGGTCGGGCACCGCACAGGCCTGATACTCCGCATCCGTGAGCCGGGTCAGCCACGTGCCCAGGTCGACGCTCTCGAGCGGGACGTTGATGACCACGCTCTGCGTGGACTCGGCCAGGACGAGGTCTTCAGCGATCTCGTGAGTGGGGGACATGTGACGGCCCCTTTCAGGTTGCTGTGCTTGTTTGAAGCCCGCCCGCGGGCCTGTCGATGGACAGTAGCCAACCAGGTTGACACGGTCAAGACGACCGGCCATATTTGAAATGAGTGCTCCAAGGTTCCGCGACATGGGCCGAGTCAGAAGCGCCGACAAGAACCGTCCTTTCGACGAAAGGAGCAGGCCATGACCGCCCTGCGCTTTCAGCTCAACTCCTCGCTCAGCCCGAAGGAGGTGATGGGGGTGCTGACCGACTTCAGTCCGGCGCGGGCCGAGACCTGGCCGTCGATCGACGCCGAGCACTTCACCGTCCATGACGTGGGCGACACCTGGGCCGAGGTGACCGAGGGCACGGCTTCCGCGTGGGAGCGTGCCCGCTATGAGTGGGACCCGGCCGGCGACACGGTCACCGTCACGACGCTCGACTCGAAGGTCTTCGGTCCGGGCGGCGGGTGGGTGTTCAAGATGACCCCCGACGGTGACGGCACCCGTGTCGACGTCGAACTGACCCGGCACGCCAGCACACTCAAGGGCCGAATGGTGGCCATGGTGCTCCCGTACGCCGGCTCCGTGTTCCGCAAGACCTTCCAAGAGCCCCTGAAGGGCAAGTAGCCATCTCCGCCGGCCGAAGCATCACTGACCCATCTCCGGCCGGTCGGGGGTCTGTGAATGAAGCAAGGAGGAGTACAGATGAGCGCGCTGCTCGATGAGGTTCTCGAGGCCCATGGTGGTCTGGACCGCTGGCGCCGGTTCAGTTCCGTCCGCGCGACGATCGTCAGCGGTGGGGACCTGTTCGCCATCAAAGGACTTCCGCAGGATCCGACGCCTCGCGAGATGACGGCGCGGCTGCACGAGGAGCATGCCTCGGTGGCCCCCTTCGGAGCACCCGACCAGAAGACCGACTTCACCGCGGACCGCGTCGCCATCGAGAAGACCGACGGCACCGTGGTCACCGAGCGCGCACAGCCGCGCAAGGCCTTCGACGGGCACGTCCTCCAGACCCCGTGGGACGCGCTGGACCGGGCGTACTTCAACGGCTACGCCCTGTGGACGTACCTGACCACTCCGTTCCTGCTCGCCATGCCCGGCGTCGGCATCGAGGAGATCCAGCCCTGGCGCGAGGATGATGAGGAGTGGCGCGGACTGCGCGCGACGTTCCCTGGCCCGATCGCGAGTCACAGCACCGTCCAGGACTTCTACTTCGGCCCGGACCGGTTGCTGCGTCGCCACGACTACCACGTCGACATCGCCGGCGGTTTCGCGGCCGCCCAGTACGTCTACGACATCGTCGAGGCCGACGGCATACTTCTTCCCACCCGCCGCCGCGCCTTCAACCGCGACGCCGAGCTGCGGCCGATCCCGGGCCGGGTCATGGTCTCCATCGACCTCAGCGACATCCATTTCACCTGAGCCCCAGAGGGTGAGGACGACCATGAAGACGGAGCGCGTCGGGCAGACCGATGTCCGTTACCGCCAAGGCAGCGAGGGGGGCCGGGTCGTGGTGTTCGTCCACGGCTTCCTGGACGACCAATACGTCTGGGACCCCCTGATCGCCGAGCTCGCCACGCCCGGCATCGAGCACGTCACGGTCGACCTGGCCGGAAGCGGGGACCGTACCGCGGCGAGCGAGCCGTTCACCTACGACCGCTTCGCGGCCGAGGTCGGCGCTGTGGTCGACGCCCTCGACCAGCGCTTCGTGATCGTCGGGCAGAGTATGGGTGCGGCGGTCGCCGAGCTGGTTGCAGCCCGGCGCCCCGACCGGTCCCTCGGCTTGGTCCTGGTGACGCCGGTCCCATTGGCCGGCACCCGCCTGCCCGACGAGGCGGTCGGCCCGTTCCGGGCGTTGGGCGGCGACGGCCCAGGGCAGCGCGCGGTCAGGATCCAGCTGGCTGCGGCATTCCCGGACGGCGAACTCGACCGCCTGGTGGCGGTTGGGGAGCGCGTACGGCCTGAGGCCGTCCGGGCCTACGCGGACTGCTGGAACAACGGCCACCCGTCTGGCGAGCAGCCAAGCCGCTTCGCCGGCCCGGTACTTATCGTTCGCGGCGCGGAGGACGGGTTCATCACCGAGGAACTCGTCAACACAGCCGTCGCGCCCAGATTCGGCACCGTTCAGTCGGTGTCGGTCGGCTCGGGCGGGCACTGGGTTCACCTCGAGCAGCCGGCCGCGGTCGCGGCCCACATGGACCACTTCCTCGCCGGACTCTTCTAGCCCGGCGCCGCACCCGCGCGGACCTCTTCCACCAGGGCTGGCGCCCTGGCAATCGTCAAGGAGACTTTCCCATGGTTGAACGCACGGATGTCGAATTCGAAGCCGACGCAGGTGTGATGCTGGGTGGCTGGCTCTACCTGCCGGACGGCCACGGACCCCACCCGGCGATTACGATGGCCCACGGCTACGCCGGGGTCAAGGAGCATGGCCTGGAACCGTTCGCGCGCACCTTCGCCGAGAACGGGTTCGTCGTGCTGCTCCACGACCACCGTGGCTTCGGGGCCAGTGACGGCGAGCCGCGTCAGGACGTCGACCCCTGGCGGCAGATCGCCGACTGGCGGCGGGCCATCTCCTACCTGGAGAGCCGGCCGGAGGTCGACCCCGGACGTATCGGTCTGTGGGGTACCAGCTATGCCGGTGGTCATGCCATCGTGCTGGGTGCGACCGACCGCCGGCTGCGTGCCGTGGTCTCCCAGGTGCCGACGATCAGTGGCTACGAGCAGGGCTTGCGCCGGATCGCCCCGGAGGCCGTCGCCGCCCTGGAGGAGGTCTTCAACGAGGACGAGCGGGCCCAGTCCCGCGGCGAGGCGCCGCGCACCCAGACCATCGTCAGTGGCGACCCTGCGGTGGCAGCATCCTACCGCGCGCAGGAGGCCATCGACTTCTACCTCCAGCCCGTGCCCGACGGCGTGTGGGAGAACCAGGTCACGGTCCGCTCCACGCGCGCGGCTCGCCTGTACGAGCCCGGCACCTGGACCACCCGTGTCTCCCCGACGCCGCTGCTGATGGTGGTCGCTCTCGGCGACACCGTCACCGTGACCGACCTCGCCCTGGCGGCCTACGAGCGCGCCCTGGAGCCCAAGCGGCTGCAGCTGATCTCCGGCGGCCACTTCGCGCCCTACATCGCCCAGTTCGACGAGGCGAGCAGCGCCGCCCTCGCCTGGTTCCGCGAACACCTCACCGGGTCCGCTGGGAGCTGAGACGCCTCGCCCGGCGGCGCAGGTCGAGCTACGGCGCCTGGCCCGATGCGGGCGGGAAGGACCGGGGCTTCGAGGGCCTTTTCCCGTACTTCCAGAGAGCGGGAATGCTCTCGGCCGGGACCTGTCTGTTCGGGAGTGGGGCTCGCTGACCGTCTGGCTGGCGGATCCGCCCAATGAGGTGCTGCTTGCCCGCTTCGACGCGGCAGTTGACTCCGGGTATCGCCGGGCTGACGACATCAGCGGAGGCATCGAGGAGGGGTTCGCGCCCAGCGACCTCGACATCATCGACGGCAAGCGGCAGAGCGCGGCCGACGCCTGCCTGTCACCGGCGCTGTACAGGCCGAACCTCGCCGTGGTGACCGGCACCCCCGTACACCGGGTGAGCATCGAGGACGGACGTGCCAGTGGACTACACCCTCGGCCCGGACCAGGTGCGGGTGACCTGCCAGCGAGAGGTCGTGCTCGCAGCGGGAGCGATCGGGTCCGCCCAGCTCGTGATGCTCTCCGGTGTCGGCCCACGGCGACATCTGGCCGTGATCGGGATCAGCGTGGTCCAGTACCTTCCCGGTGTCGGCGAGAACCCATGACGTATTCATCGCGTTGATCCTGGTGCCGAATGAGAACCTCTCCTTCGGCAGAGGCGAGCTTCAGCTCGCCGAGACAACACCTCGCTGGTGACCCTCACCGGCACCAAGGGCTCGGAGTCCGAACAAGGCGGGCTAGTCGGCTTTCTGATGAAGGAGTTGTGATGCAGGTAGCTGTGGTGACGTTCGATGGGTTCAATGAGTTGGACAGTTTCATCGCTTCGGCGTTGGTCAACCGGTGTCGTAAGGACGGCCTGGAGGCGTTCATCACGACGCCGACGCCGGTGATCACGTCGATGAACGGTGTGGAGGTGTCAGGGCAGCGGCCACTCGAGTTCGCGGCCGAGGCGGACGTCGTGCTGATCGGCAGTGGCATCAAGACCCGCGACGTGGTCGCCGACGACCGGCTGATCTCGATGCTGCCGCTCGACCCTGCCCGGCAGTTGATCGGCTCTCAGTGCTCCGGCGCGCTGGTCCTGGCCCGCCTCGGACTCCTCGAGGGCATGCCGGCCTGCACCGACCGCACTAGCCGCCCCTTCGTCGAAGCCTGCGGCCTCACCGTACTGGACACCCCGTTCCACGCCGAGGGCAACATCGCCACCGCGGGCGGTTGCCTGGCCTCCCAGTACCTCGCCACCTGGGTAATCACCCGCACCCTCGGCGAGGACGCCGCACGCGCCGTCCTCGACTACGTCGCCCCCGTCGGCGAAAACGCCCAAACCGTCCAACATGCACTGAACGCCATCCACGCCAGTCAACCCGCCCTCCACTGAAAGACCCGGCAGGTAGCGGGTACCCCACTGATCCGTCAGATTCCCGATGATGAACAGGCCTCGGCCGGTCTCATCCATGGCGCGAGTGTGCTTCACATGCGGAGCACTGAGCGCCGCGTCTCTGACCTCGCAGGTCAGTGTCCGTTCCAGGAGCAGGCGTAGTTGAAGCGGTGGGGCACCGTAGCGGATCGCGTTCCCGACGAGTTCGCTGCCGACGAGTTCGGCGGCGAACACCGTTTCCTCATCGACGCCCCAGGCCTCCAACTGGCCGCGGGTCGCGGCGCGGGCGATCGGCGCGGCCTCGGGGCCGACCGGCAGCGCACGGGGCAATACCCGGCTCGGGGGAAGCGCCTGGGTGCGGAGTAGCCGGTTCTCACCGTCCGGGGCGCTGTCTGCGAGGGCCTGCGCGATGTCGTCGCGCAGAACGGGTAGCGGCGTATCGCCGGCGTCCTTCAGCAGCGGGCGCAGGGGATTGCTCGGGTCAAAGAGCTTCTCTGTGAGCGCGGCCGTGCCCATCGCGAGGCCACCAGGGCCCGCCCGTCGGTCCAGGCCAGCAGGTCCCCAGGGGGGCTTCGGCCAGCGGTGTCGGATTGGACATCGGCAGGGTGATCGGACGCTCCGTGGCTGCCGCCATCTCGCGGACGATGCCCTCGGTGAAGGTTCCTCCCTGGCCCGAGGTCCCGATCAGGATGGTCGGCCGCACCCGGTGGACCGCCTCAGCCAGGGCGGTCCCTGCCTGCGGATCGCGGGTCCATCGGGACACCTCCGTCGCGGGGCGGCCTAGGGGGTCTGGAAGTCCCGCAGATCGTCCTGGTCATCGATGAGCAGCCCGTGCCGGCCGATCGCCCAGATCCGCCGGGTCGCCTCCTCCTCGCTGAGACCGTCCGCGGCCATGGCGTCGCGCAGCTGGTCGGCCACGCCGATGCCCGCGGTTTCAGGCCCGCGTCGCACGGCATCTAAGATAACCGGTCAGTTTGCTACTCAAGCCAGGTTGTCCTCCGTGGACGCACCAGCTGTGAATGGTCCTTGACACACGTAAAATGACCGATCGTCTTGGATGTGAGGCTGACGACCCCGTTGCCGCGAGCACCGCGGCAACGGGGGGCTGGCCGCCGACAGGCTTGTCAGGCCTGGGCCGCCGCGGTGTCGCGCTGGCGCGCGCGGTGCGCGCGCAGGTTCGCTGCGTTGCCGCAGGTACGCACGTCGTGCCAGACGCCGCTGTTGTTGCGGGAGCGGTCGTAGAAGGCGACCGCGCACCGGGGGTTGCGACACAGCTTGAGTCGCTGTCGGTCACCGCTGTTCTGTGCCTGCCACAGCGTCAAAAGTAGTGTGGCGATCAGGAATCCCGCGCCGCCGCCGCGTGGCGCCAGTTGCACCGAACCCGCGGCGTCAAGCTCCAGCGAGGCATGCGCAGACTCCACTACGGGGGCTCCAGCGACCGCGTCCGGCGCTGGCTCCCCGTCGGGCGGTGGCGTCACGGAGTCACGCAGTGCTCTGCGCAGGTCCCGGAGCCGGACCAGATCCTCCTCGTGGAGCCGCACCCTTGGGGTGGGCTGTTCCGTTGTGGCAGCCCAGACGGCCAACGCCGAGTCCAGCCATTCCTGAGCGGTCCCAGTGTCCGCCAGCAGGTCGGCCGTCCGTGGCCGGCCGGCCGGGATGGTGTTGAGCAGGTCTTGCACCAGGCCCAGCGCGCCGGGAGCCGACGCGATGTCGTATCGCCCGGTCGCCTGCCATGTGGCGCCCATGGAACGCATCGCCTTCCTGTCTCGGGGGTGGGCGGTGACGACCGCCCACCTGCGAATGGAACAACCGATCCTAGAGGGTTCTTCCCGAGAACCATCTCGGCCCCGGCCTGGACAGGGACACTGTGTCGATCCCGCAGTGGGGCGGGATCGACACAATGGGCTCACTCGGTGACGGCCCCGGAGGCGGACCAGTTCGGGCTGTCCACCGCCGAGTACTCCTCCCCGTGGCGGTCGATCCGCCGCATCCGTCGAACGGCCAACTCGGCCATGACCTCGTCGGTGAGCGGGGGAACGAACGCGTTGTCGACCACGGTGTACTCGGCTGCCAGACGGGCCACGGGCGCGAGAGCACCGAAGTCGATCCGGCCGTTGACGTAGATGTCGTCGCGCACGTGGAAGCTCACGACCTCTCCCCACACCACGTGGTGCAGTCCGTCCGGGGCGGAGAAGATCTTGTCCACCTTGCATTCCAGGGCGACCGGCGCGCCCTTGACGCGAGGCGGGGTGACCAGCGTCGACGGCTCCTTCTCCACGCCCACCGCGTCGAACTCGTCCACGTCCGGCTCGAACTCGATGGCGCTGCGGTGCAGCGGCATGATCTGCGGAAGCGTCGCGAGGTTCGTGACGAACTCTCCGGTGTCACGGATGTTCAGGAAGCTGTCCTTGAGCGACAGCCCGTCCGACTTGGGCTGGATGGACAGCGAGACCTTGGGGGGCTTGCGCCCCACGCAGGTGAAGAACGAGACAGGTGCCAGATTGCCGACGCCGGCCGCCGACTGGGTGCTGATCCACGCGATGGGCCGCGGGATGATGCTGCCGATCAGCAGCTTGTAGGCCTCTTTCGCGTTCAGAGTGCGCGAGTCGATGTCCATGGAAGCATCCCCCTCTGTCTCAGGCGCCCAGCAGGCCGACGGCCCCGTACCAGACCGGCCCCGGATTGAGGCGGTCGGGGTGAAGCCGCAGCAACTCCTCATAGAAGTCGCGGGCGTTCGGCTTCTCCTTCAGCAGGCGGATCACGTCCCGCAGGTACTCCCGCGTACTCGCGATCGTCGCGGGGTCGTCCGGCAGTGCCGCGTTCTTGTGGCCGGCGACCACGTAGCGGGGCTTGAGCCCCTCGATCACGTCGAGCGCCTCCAGCCAGGACTCCAGCCCGCCGTCCCCGCCCTCCAGGACGTACTGGTGCACGCCGTTGTAGACGGAGTCGCCGGCGACCACCAGGCCGAGCGAGGGCACGTGCAGCACCGAGGTGCGGTCGGTGTCGGTGTGACCGATGTCGATGGCCCGCAGCAGCTCCCCCTCCAGCAGGAAACCCTCCGTGGGTACCGGTTCGGCGAGCACGGGGGAGGGCGGGACCTGGCCGGGGAAGTCGACATCCCACATGGCCGCCCGCCCCTCGGTGGCCTGCTGGTGCATGACCTCGATCGTCCCCGGCGTTGCGTAGACCTGGGCGTCCGGGAAGTCGGGGAGCAGGTCGGCGGTGCCGAACCAGTGGTCGCCGTGACCGTGGGTGGCGAAGACGTACCGCACCCGCTTGCCGGAGGCGGCCACCCAGTCGCGTACCTGTGCGATCTGGAAGTCCAGGAACGGCGGGTCGACCAGCACCGCCTCCTCCTCTCCGTACACCAGGACGGTGGAGACGGGTGAGGAGATGATCGGGTCGCCGTTCGGAAGGACCTTTCCGGCGCGCTCCGCGCCGGGCGTGACCAGCACGTCGTAACCAAGGTGAGAAGCCATGGGGCTGTTCCTCCATCCGGGATGCATGGAAGCTTGCGAACTGAAACAACCATATACCTCATGGCTCTGTCGTGCATCACATCTGGCGCTTAAAAGTGTCACCTGTGTAAGATGCAAGTCATGTTTACTTGGTACTCGCTCTTGCGGGACGCAGGGCGGGGAAGTGGTCAGGAGGCTGCGGCATGAGTGAATCGACAGCGAAGTCGGGCGGAAACACGGTGCCTGGAGTGGCGGGCGGCGCGTGGACACAGGCCTTCGTCGCCCGCGAGGAGGACGCCTTCGCCGGCGCCTTCGCCCAGGACGTTGTCCTGGAGGGGTCGACGCTGAGCCGGCCGGTCAAGGGGCGCGAGAATGTTGCGCTGATCATGGGAACGGCGAGCAGGATCTACGAGTCGCTGGTCTTCACACATGAGGCCCACAACGGCGACCGCACATACGTCGAGTGGGAGGCGACCGCCCTTGGCGGCACCACGCTGCTGGGCTCGACCATCCTCGTCCGCAACGAGGAGGGGCAGATCGCCAAGGCGGTCGTCCAGCACCGACCTCTGCCCGGCGTGCTTGCTTTCTCCGCCGAGATGGGGCGGCAGCTGGAGGGCCAGGTCGACGACGACCTGTTCCACCAGCCCGGGGAGTGACCCCAGCAGCAGATTGAACCCGCAGCGCCCTCGCCGCCGTCACCCGCCCCACCGGGCCCGGTGACGGCGGACGATTCCCGAGCGCACTCCCACGGGGCGTGCCTGCCCCTCACGCAGTACAGGGAACGGAGCAGTCATGCCCAAGACATCGCTCAGCTACGAGGTGTATGTCTCCGCCCAGTTGGAGACCACGGTCAAGGACACACCCCCGGACCTCGACCGCAGGTTGTGGTCACCGACATCGACCACCTTGATCCAAGGAGAGCGGGACGCTGTCCTCGTCGACCCGCTCATGACGACTGGTCAGGTAGGCGATCTGCTCGACTGGGTGGAGCAGCGCGGTAAGCGCCTCGTCGCCGTCTACATCACCCACGGGCATGGCGACCACTGGTTCGGGCTCGCCGAAGTGCTGCGCCGCCACCCCTCCGCGAAGGCCTTCGCCCTACCCGCGGTGGTGGAGCAGATGCGAGCCCAAGCCGCCCCGGAAACCTTCAAGAACTTCTGGCAGGCACGCTTCCCCGACCAGATCGCCTCCAACCTCGTGCTGGCCCAGCCGATGGAGGGCTGCGCCATCGAACTGGAGGGGCACATCCTGCGGGCGATCCCGCTCGGGCACACCGACACCGACGACACCACCTGCCTGCACGCGCCCTCCATCGGACTCGTGGTGGCGGGTGACGCCGTCTACAGCAACGTGCACCCCTTCCTGGCCGAGTCGCCGGCGCCGAAGCGCCGTGAATGGCTGGCCGCGCTGGACCGGCTGGAGGCCCTGCAGCCCGCGTCCGTCGTCGCCGGCCACAAGGACCCCTCGCTCGGAGATTCCCCGCAGGCCATCAGCCTGACCAGGCAGTACATCGATGACTTCGAGAGGCTCGCGCGGAACACCTCGACCGCGCTGGAGTTGTACGAAGGCATGGTCGACCTGCATCCCACCCGGATCAACCGCGGTGCTCTGTGGGGCTCCGCGCGCTTTGAGAAGGGTTGAGGCGAGGGTGGACACGGGAGCTTGTTCCCCCGGGGCCGACGCACCCTCACCTCGGTGCCGTCGATGCGCAGTTCCACGCCCTGGGAAGCTGCGTAGGCGAAGACATCGGACAGGGTACGCAGGCGCATGTCGGGCTGGCCGGGGACGGCGAAGCCGCGGCCGGCGAGCAGGGGGCGGACCTCGTGAACGGCGCGTTGATCGTGGAGCGGACTCCGTAGAATAGGGCGAGGGCGGTGTGGGGGAGTTGGAAGCGCAGGATGACCAAGGTGGCGACCACCCGATCGGTGAAGACCAGCTCGTGGCCCGGGCCGGCTCCAGCGGCGCGCTCCCGCTCATGGCCTCGGCGTTCGCGCAGCCGGGACTCCTTGCGGGCTGTCCACGGCTCGGCCAGCTCGGCGATCAGCTTGCCCAGGCGGCGGCGCGGGATACCGGTGCAGATACGATGACTCAAGGCCGTGCGGGTCCATCTGGACGTCACAATCATGATTGTCTCGCACGGCCGTTCGCATGTTCAGGCTGGCGTATCAGCGATCGCGCATCACGTCGTAATCGCTCAGCTCGGTGACTGCGGCTGCGTGAGTGAGCGAGTGGAGAGTGTGTGCCTCAGTTCATAGACGTCGGCCGCGTCGGCCGCGAGAATGCGGCCGTGGAGATCACAACCGCCGTGGCGACCGATGTCGATGCCGTCGCCGAGCTGCACACGGTCAGCTGGCGATGGGCCTACGCGACCCTGTTCCCTGCGCAGTACCTGGACGGCCCGCTCCTCGCTGAACGCCAACAGGTGTGGCGGGCGCGGCTGGCCGATCCCGTCCCCGGCGCGGCACTGTTCTTGGCCGTGGAAACCAGCGGGCTGCTCGGCTTCATCTACCTGGAACCGCAGCCGGATGGCCGGGTCTTGCTCGACAACCTGCATGCCCGTCCCGGCGACACCGGGCGGGGGCTGGGCAGTCGGCTTCTCAAGCATGCCTTGGCCTGGTCCACCACCGCACACCCCGGCCAGGACGTCTACCTGGAGGTCCTGCAGGGCAACACCCGCGCGGTCAAGTTCTACGAACGCCATGGAGGACGCCGTACCGCGTCCCGCATCTGCCGCTTCGACCAGGGATTTGAGCTTCCCGAGTTCGAGTACACCTGGCCCGCCACCGACACAGAGGCGACGCGGTCGCCAGCATGTCGCTAAGTGGTCGGCTCCGGAAGTCCTTCGGGGGTTGACTCTGGAGCCGACCACTACGCGTCGCTTCGGCTTAGGAATTCACCGACGGTCCGGACGAAGAACTCCGGGTCGTCCAGCCACGGGAAGTGCACGGCGCCCGGCTGGACGACGAACTCCCCGCGCGGGAAGAGCGCCGCGACCTCCGCAGCCTTGTCCGGGCGAGGGGACGGGTCCAGCTCACCCGCGAGCACCAGCACCGGCACGTCGAGCTTGGTCAGCACCTCGCGCACTGCAGCCGCGTCATCGAACGCGCCGGGACCAGGGTAGGCGTGAGCAGCCTCCTCGTTGCAACCGTCTTCGCCGGAGGCGGCGTGGGCCTCCGTCGCCGCATCCCAGCGGCCGTAAATGAGACGGTCCAGGAACCGCCAATCGTCCTCGCTCGCCTCCCCGGCCATCGCCCGCTCGAAGGCGGGCACCGCCTCGTCGTACCAGGGCTCACCGCTGCGCAGCGCGAGCGCCTCGCGCCGTCCCTCGAGCGGGAACTCGATCCCGGCCGCCCGGGCCCGGGCGGTCACCAGCACCAGCGACCGGATCCGCTGCGGATACCGGCCGGCGTAGAGCAACGCGAGGTCGCCGGAGGCGGAGTGGGCCAGCACATCGATCCGCTCCAGCCCGAGGTGAGCCCGGAGCGTTTCGACGTCGTCCACCTGCCGGTCGACGCGGTAGCTCGACGGGTCGGCCGGAGTCTCGGACTCCCCCGTGCCACGCAGGTCGAGCGGCACGAGCGAACGCCCTGCGATGGCAGGCAGGCCGCCCAGGTCACCGAGGTAGGCGGAGGCCCGCATCGGGCCTCCGGGGAGACAGATCAGCGGATCGCCCTCCCCCACGATGCGGTAGGCGAGGCGGGTTCCGTCCGGGGCAGGAAATGTCGGCATCCGGCCATCCTGACACCGGCCGTCCACCACCCGCCACGCATTACCGGCTGGGGGCGTTCCGAAGGCGTGGGGATGGCGCCCATCCCGCCCGACGGGCGGGTCCCCGGATACGGCACGCTTTGGCGGGTCGTGATCCACTTCTTCCGATCGGCCTGCCTGCCTTGCCCGTTGTCGCCGCCCGCCCGATAGCCCTGCGCGCCGCCGAGCGCGAGCGGCTGAAGAAGATGGCCTACGGCCACAAGACCGAGCACCGGCTGCGGATACGCGCGCAGGTGGTGCTGCACGCCGCACGCGGACGCTCCAACGCGCGCATCGCCCGCGCCACCGGCCTGCACCTGGACACGGTCCGGTGCTGGCGCGGCCGGTTCGCCGAGCACGGTCTGGGTGCTCTGGCCGACCGCGAGCGGTCGGGGCGGCCGCCGTCGTTCACCGCGCTGCAGGTTACCGAGGCCAAAGCGCTGGCCTGCCGCCTGCCCGCCGAGACCGGGGTGCCGCTGGCGCGCTGGTCGTGCCCGGAGTTGGCCGCCGAACTGTCGGCGCGCGGTATCACCGGCCCCGTCTCCGCCTCGACCGTGCGACGCTGGCTCAGGGACGACGCGCTCAAGCCCTGGCAGCACCGCTCCTGGATCTTCATCACCGATCCCGGCTTCCGTGCCAAGACCCAGCGGGTGCTGGACCTGTACGCCCGCACCTGGCGGGGCGTCCCGCTCGGCGAGGACGAGTACGTCATCAGCGCGGACGAGAAGACCTCCATCCAGGCCCGCTGCCGCTGCCACCCCACCCTCGCCCCCGGCCAGGCCCGGGCGATGCGCGTCAACCACACCTACGGACGCGGCGGCGCCCTGGCCTACCTGGCCGCCTACGACACCCACGCCGCGAAGGTGTTCGGCCGCACCGAACCCACCACCGGCATCGACCCGTTCATGCACCTGGTCCCCAGGTCATGGCCCAGGAGCCCTACGCCAGCGCCAAGCGCGTGTTCTGGATCGTCGACAACGGCTCCTCCCACCGCGGCAAGAAGGCCGCCGACCGGCTGTCGGCCGCGTTCCCGAACGCGGTGATGGTCCACACCCCGGTGCACGCCTCCTGGTTGAACCAGGTGGAGATCTACTTCTCCGTCGTGCAGCGCAAGGGCGTGACGCCTAACGACTTCACCGACCTCACTCAGGTCGGGGACCGGCTCCGAGCATTCGAAGACCGCTTCAACGCCACGGCACAGCCGTTCCAGTGGAAGTTCACCACCTCCGACCTGGACGATCTGCTGGCCAGGCTCGACCAGCACACCGCCGACCGACACGAAGAATCCTCCGCCGCGCCAGCAGCTTGATCAACCCCCGAAGGACTTCCGGAGCCGACCACTTAGCCGTGCGCTGCGAAGGGCGCCTGACGGGCATCTTGCCTGGTCAGGCGCCCTTTTTCTGCGCCTAGAAGAAGCCCAACTTCTTCGGCGAGTACGACACCAGAAGATTCTTCGTCTGCTGATAGTGCTCCAGCATCATCTTGTGGTTCTCGCGGCCGATCCCAGACTGCTTGTAGCCGCCGAAGGCGGCGTGGGCCGGGTACGCGTGGTAGCAGTTCGTCCAGACCCTGCCTGCCTGGATGGCACGGCCGGCCCGGTACGCGGTGTTGATGTCGCGGGTCCATACGCCCGCGCCGAGGCCGTAGAGCGTGTCGTTCGCCGTTCTGATCGCGTCGTCGAAATCCGAGAAGGATGTGACCGCCACGACCGGGCCGAAGATCTCCTCCTGGAAGACCCGCATCCGGTTGTCGCCCTCGAAGATGGTCGGCTGGACATAGTAGCCGCCGGCCAGTTCCCCGTCGTACTCGATCCGCTGGCCGCCCGTGAGGACCTTCGCCCCCTCCTGCTGGCCGATGTCCAGGTACGAGAGGATCTTCTGCAACTGGTCGTTGGAGGCCTGTGCGCCGATCATCGTGTCCGTGTCCAGCGGGTGTCCCGGCACGATCTTCTCGGTGCGTGCGATGCCCGCTTCCAGGAATTCGCTGTAGTGGCCGCGCTGGATCAGTGCGCGTGACGGGCAGGTGCAGACCTCACCCTGGTTGAGAGCGAACATGGTGAAGCCTTCGAGGGCCTTGTCGCGGAAGTCGTCGTCCGCGTTCCACACGTCGTCGAAGAAGATGTTCGGAGACTTGCCGCCCAGTTCGAGCGTCACCGGCTTGATGTTCTCGGAGGCGTACTGCATGATCAGCCGCCCGGTCGTGGTCTCACCGGTGAAGGCGATCTTCGCGACGCGCGGGCTGGAGGCGAGTGGTTTGCCGGCCTCCGCGCCGAAGCCGTTGACGATGTTGAGGACACCGGGCGGCAGGAGGTCGGCCACCAGCTTCAGCCATACGTGGATGGAGGCAGGGGTCTGTTCGGCCGGTTTGAGGACCACCGCGTTGCCCGCGGCGAGTGCCGGGGCCAGCTTCCAGGTCGCCATCAGGATGGGGAAGTTCCACGGGATGATCTGTGCGACGACGCCCAGTGGCTCGTGGAAGTGATAGGCGACCGTGTCGTCGTCGAGCTCGCTGAGCGACCCCTCCTGGGCGCGGAGCGCGCCGGCGAAGTAGCGGAAGTGGTCGATGGCCAGCGGGATGTCGGCGGCCAGGGTCTCCCGGACCGGCTTGCCGTTGTCCCAGCTCTCCGCGACCGCCAGCTCCTCCAGGTGCGCCTCCATCCGGTCGGCGATCCTGTTCAGGACCGAGGCGCGGTCTCCTGCCGCGGTGGCTCCCCAGGCGGGGGCCGCCGCGTGGGCCGCGTCCAGGGCCCGTTCGACGTCCTCGGCACCGCCACGGGCGATCTCGGTGAAGGGCCGGCCGTTGACAGGGCTGGGGTTCTCGAAGTACTGGCCACGGGCGGGCGGGACGTAGGCGCCGCCGATCCAGTGGTCGTAGCGGGACTCGTACGAGACGATGGCACCCTCGGTGCCCGGCGCAGCGTAACGGGTCATCTCTGTGGCCTCCCGGATCCGTGCCGTCCGCCCTTGGACGGCCCTCGGCGTGAGGATAGGCGCTGCCACGTTGCAACCCCGTTGCGGAGAAACGCGGCTACCGCCGCTCCGCGTCCAGGGCTCGCATCCTGGCGAGGAGCGCGGGGCGCTGTCCTGCGGGTACGGCCGCCGCGAGCGCCCGCCAGGCCTGGAGGTCGTCCTCGCCCCAAGGGCTGTACGCCCAGTCGGCCAGCAGCCCCGGGTCGGCGCGCGCGATCAGCGCCGCCCGCAGTTGCCCGTCGAGCCGGCCCCGCAGCCGGACGACCGAGGGCGCTTGCGAGCCGGGCAGCAGCGGGCCCGGGTAGGCGTTGAGCGCCGCCGCGACCGCGCCGGACGCCAGCCTGCGCGCCACCGTGTCGAAATCGGCGTCGACCGGCGCGGCGAGACGGTAGGGGCGGGAGGGGAGCAGCTCGGGGCCGAGCAGCCGCCGCAGCCGGGAGAGCTCGGCCCGCAGGGTCACCGGAGTCACCGACTCGTCCTCGTACAGCTCGACGAGGAGTTCGTCGCCGCCGAGGCCCTCGGGATGGCGGGCCAGCGTCACCAGGATCTCACTGTGCCGTCTGCTGAGCCGGAACTTGCGCCCCTCCGCGACCAGCAGTGCCTCGTCCCGCCCGAGCGCACTGAGCCGGATGGTCCCGCCGTCGGGTGGGCGTGTACGCAGGGCGAGTTGTGATTCGGCGGCGCGTGCCACCGCCTGTACGAACGCCAGACTGTGCGGATGCGCCAGTCGGTTTCCACCGGTGATGTCCACGGCGCCCAGGACCCGCCCCGTGTGCGGGTCGTGGAGCGGTGCCGCCGCGCAGGTCCACTGCTGGACCGGTCGCAGGAAGTGCTCGGCCGCGAAGACCTGTACCGGCCGGTCCACGGCGATGGCCGTACCCGGCGCGTTCGTCCCGGCCACGGACTCGGCCCAGCAGGCGCCCTCCACGAAGTTCATCCGGTCCGCGGCCTGACGGGTCGACGCGTGCCCTTCGACCCACAGCAGTCTGCCGTGCGCGTCGCACACCGCGAGGAGGTGTTCCCCGTCCATCGCGTACGCGCTCATCAGCTCACGGATCAACGGCATAGCGGGGGCCAGGGGGTGCCCGTCCCGGTACGGCCCCAGATCGTCCGCGCCCAGCTCGACCAGGGCAGCGCCGTCCGGGCTGACGCGTGCCCGTGCCGAGCGCCGCCACGACTCGCCGACCACCGGTCGCACCGGCCGCTCCAGCCGCCCGGCCGTGGTGAACACCTCGTGCGCGTGCCGCAGTTGGCCGAGCCGTACACCGGGATCCGTATCGGCTGTCAGGGCCACCCAGGGGTCCGTCAACTCACTCTCCCGTCCAGGGGCGTCGTGCCCGTCCCATCGTGGCCGCAGTCGACGCCTGCGACAACCGGGGTGCGGAGAGTGAGCGGACGTGGCGGCGAAGACGCGTCAGCCGGCGGAGTACAGATTGACGAGCCGGATGTAACGCACCCAGTCCCAGTTCGGGCCGGGATCCGTGTGGTCGGTGCCCGGGACCTGGACGTGGCCGAGAATGTGCGCGCGGTCCTTGGGGATGTTGTAGCGGTCGCAGACCGAGGCGGTCAGCAGCGCCGACTTCTCGTACATGGCGTTGGTGAAGTACGAGGGCTGGTCCACCCAGCCCTCGTGCTCGATCCCGATGCTGCGCGTGTTGTAGTCCCAGTTGCCCGTATGCCAGGCGATGTTCTGCTCCCGGACACACTGGGCGACATAGCCGTCCGCCGAGCGCACCACATAGTGCGCGGATACCTGTTTCGCCGGATTCTGGAAGATCCCGATCGTGTTCGAAAAGGTTTCCTGGGTGACGTGGATGATCACATACTGGACCGGATAGGCCGAAGGACGGCTCGACGCGGTGTAGTTGGACGTCGAGGCTGGGTTCCAGTGGGCGAGCGGATAGTCCGTGTCGCCTGCCGTCGTGGCAGCCGCGGCGCGGGCGGATGCCGGGATCAGCGCGGCGGCCGCCGTCGCCGCGGCGCCCTGAAGAATCCTCCTGCGATGCATGAACACTCCTGTGCGTGGGGGGAGGGACGAGGGGCGGGTGGTGTGGTCACGGGCTGGACAGCAGCGTCGACGTCTCCCGCAGATGGCGGTGGAGTCCGCGATGGGGATCACCCGCGGGCAGCCACTCCTTGCGGATCTTCGCCACGCAGGTGTAGTTGGTGTCGCACACATTGGCCAACGGTGCCTCGCCAGCCTGGCTGACGAGCTGATAGGCGTCGAGTTCGGAGAGGTCGTAGTCGCGCGCCACCCACCGCACGAGGTCCAACTGCGAGATCCGGAAGGCGTCTTCGAGAGGGCGGGCGGAACCGGTCGACATCAGATGGGTGTCGGACTCGATGCGCGGCCACGGAGTCGTGACGCCCTTCAGCAGCTCGACGAGCACCACCGTGTTCATCGCACACTCCACGGCGACCCCGCAGGTCTCGCCCTCGCCCTGACGGGCATGACCGTCGCCGAGGCTCAGCAGCGCCCCCTCGACGTTGACGCCCAAGTAGCAGGTGACGCCC
Source organism: Streptomyces sp. NPDC104309 (assembly GCF_055584025.1). NCBI lineage: Bacteria > Bacillati > Actinomycetota > Actinomycetes > Kitasatosporales > Streptomycetaceae > Streptomyces > Streptomyces sp. NPDC104309. The sequence continues at coordinate 44,964 of NZ_JBVJMV010000027.1, forward strand.
GCCCTCATCTCCGGGGTGTCCATGTTGCCGCCGTGTGCGTCGGGCACCAAGGCGGACCGTACCTCCAGATTCGCCGGAGCCACCCCGATCGTGCCGTGCATCGGATCCATCGGCAGCTCCACCTGGACGTCACTGTCCCGGGCGCTGAACAGACAGGTGCGGCGTGCCCGGTCGAGCTGCCACATCCACACCACCTCGGGCAGCGGATCCTGCAGCGACGCGGTGGTGTGCGTGGAGGTGAGCGCCCCGAAGAGCGGAACGGTCGTCGAGGCGGCCCAGTCCCTGGCCGGTTCGACGGACACGAAGTGCACCGCGACGGTGTCACCGGGCTCCGCACCCACCACATGGAAGGGCCCGGTCTGCGGGTTGAGAAACGGGAACTCGCAGACTTCGGAGACCAGGTCCTTCTCGGAACGCACCCGTCCCGCGAAGCAGTCCTCGGTGTACACGTCGAGGAATGTCCCCGGCTCGATGCTGGCGACCGGGGCCGCTCCGCCGAAGGTCCAGGCGTACTCGCCCTCCTTGGGACGGACGGTCAGGATTCGGGGGTCGTTCATCGCTGTGCCGCTCCTGTCTCGGGTTCCCCGGCCGGCTCCGGGGCGTCGTCAAGATGGATCCGTCCGGTCTGTGCCACCCGCTCCGGATGTCTGCGCAGCAGCACCGCCAGTACAACGATTCCGATCAGCATCCAGACACCGACGACCGGACCGGCGTATGAAACGGGCGCGCTCAGCTCGGAGACGAAGTCGAAGGCCGGGATTCCGGCGGCTGTCAGCAGCGCGGGCACGAACGCAGCTGTGCCCAATGCCGGGAAGAGCAGATGGAGTACGGGGTTGAACGTGTCCCGCCGCCGTCGCAGGAAGTACCCGGCGCAGGAGAGGTTCACGATGATGTACACACCGATGATCACCGTGACGATCACGGTGGCCAGCAGCACGAAGGCCGTCACCGGGTCGTAGCCGAACCCCAGTCCGAGTGTCGCGCCCACCGCGATCACGAACTGCACGGCCACGCCGGTGACGGGGGAGCGACGGCGGGGGTGCAGGTGTGCGAACGCCCGTGGGAAGACCTCGATCCGGCCGAGGGCGAACGCCGTCCGGGTCGAGACGGTGGCACAGGCATTGGCGTTGGCCACCGTCGAGTTGACCACGGCGAGGAAGAGCAGCACCCAGAACAGCCCGAACGAGGCGCGTGCCACGCCTTCCCAGGACGCCGCTCCCGAAGCCCCGAATCCGGCCAACCTGTCGGGCCCGAAGTACACGGACATTGCATAGGTGGTGAGGACGTACACCAGGCCGATGGAGAGTGCCGCACCGAGCACCGCACGCCGCATGGTGCGCCGCGGGTTCTTCGTCTCCTCGGCGAGCGGTGCCGCGGCCTCGAATCCGGCGAAGGCCAGCACGGTGTAGACCGACCCCGCGAAGATCCCGCTGATGCCGTCGAAGCCGTCCGCGGTGTGCGAAGTGCCGAACACCGAGAGCGTGTTGTCCGAGCCGGCCTGTCCGATGAGCAGCGCGGCGAAGGCGACGAACACGAGCACCTCGAAGATTCCGAGCACGGTTCCGAACCGGGCGGAGGCCCGTACGCCGAAAAACCCGGCGAGCGCGATGACCGCCGCGCCGAACAGCGACCAGGGCCACCACAGGTGTGCCGGGTAGGACGACCATTCCTGGTGCAGGGTGCCCGCTGTCGTGAAGCCGAGCTGGAGCAGCAGCAGTGCGGGGACCAGAGCCTCCACGAAGACATAGCCCCAGCCGACGAGAAAGCCGATGGCCGGGTGCAGGCCTTGCGCGGAGTAGGTGGCGACCGAACCGGCGGCGGGCAGATGACGGGCCAGTTCCGCGACGCACGACGCGGTGAACAGACAGGCGATCAGTGCCACGACCACGGAGAGCGGCAGACTCCCGCCCGCGAACGTGGCCCCGGAGGGAATGGAAGCGGCGATGGCTGCGGCGGGCGCCATCGCCGTGATGCTCTGGAAGAGGACCTCGCGCAGCCCGACGGCATCACGTAACAGTCCGCTGCTCGAATCCCCCGACACCCTTGTGGCTCCCTTTGTCCGATGACCGGAAGGTGTTGTCCGATGTACGGCTCAGCTTCTCGCGCGCCCTACCGTACGGGCGTCACGCGGGCGGCGGAAGACGGCAGGAGCCCGGAATCGGGTACGCGGACGGGGAAGCGGACAGAATCGCACGGCGACGGCGGCACGGGAGCGTGTGCCCCCGTACCGCCGGGCGGAGCGCGGTCAGCCGTGCAGCGGGCGCGGCAGCTTCAGCAGCGTCACCGACGTGTCGATGCCGCTGTCGACCAGTCGGCCGTTCGCGTCGAACGCCTCGGCACCGTCGGTCATCCCGAAGTCGTTGTCGTTGATGAGGGCGAGCGTGTCCCGGCCCGTCACCGCCACACCCTCGATCTTCCCCGGCACACCCGTGATCTCGCCCAGGTCGACGACCAGGCTCTTGCGGATCGTCGGTACGCCCGACGCCGAGGGGTCGGGGAGCTCCTCGTAGGAGGGTGACGTCGCTGGGTCGTCCCAGGCGGAACCAAGAATTCCGGATCCGTGGGGGAGTGTCACCCGGTGCAGCCGCGCCACCCTGTCCGTGCGCTCCTCGATCAGGAGTCCGTCGCGGCCGACCGCGACGACCGAGGAGATCTTCAGCTCGGAGGTGTCGTCCTCGCCGGGGTCCACGACATCGACCGGGTCGAACCGGTAGGCGTACTCCGCCGTGACCGCGCGCTTCTTCGTCGAGAAGCGCAGCAGCCGCACATTGCGCGACGACTCGCCCGCGTCCTGGTCGGGCAGCGAGAGCGGGCTCTGCACCGCCATCACCAGGTCACCACCCGGCAGCAGGGCCAGACCCTCGAACCCGCGGTTGGTCTTGCGGTTCAGAAGCACGCCGGGCAGCGCCTCGATCACCGGATAGTCGGCGCCCGTCAGCCCGAGCCCCTGAGGGACGTAGCGTGTCAGCACCCGGCCGCGGGCCGAGACATGCACCAGGGAGGGACCGTACTCGTCCACGAGCCAGAACGTGCCGTCGGCGGCCCGGACGATGCCTTCGGTGTCCAGGCCGTTCGGGTCGTACGCGAGCGGGGTCTTCGCGTCGTACGTGTACGGAGCCTCGTCGCGGCCCCGCTGGTTCGGCAGACCGGTGACGGCGGCACCGGAGCGGGTGGTCAGCGCAATGGCCCGCAGCACCTTGATGTGCTTGCCGCTGACCCGGATCCTGACGATCGCCGGGTCGAAGCCAGGGACCGGGAAGGTGCGCCGCTTCTTTCCGTCGATCTTGATTTGCCCGTTGGGGCCGCGGTCCGTCACCGTCCAGAACTCGCCCTTGCGGCACGCCGGGTAGAGGTCGCTGCCGATACCGCCGAGCATCACGCCGCGGTCGTCGGCGACCGTCCCGGGGAGCAGCCCGTTGCTGAAACCGGCGAGCGGGATGTCAGGGAGCACGGCGCTCCCGATGACCCGAGCGGTGGGTTCCTGGTGCTCGTGCCGGTCCGGCGCGCCCGTCGCCGTCCCGGCGGCACACACTGTTGCGAGCAGGGCGAGCGGCAGCCCGACGGCGAGCGAACGACGGACAACACGCTGGGACATGGGGCCTCCTGAGGCATGAACAGCTCGGACGGCCGTCAGGTTCCGCCCTTACCCTCAACGGGCGGTGACTTCGAGCTGAACGCCGGGGCAGAACGCGGCGACGGACAGGGGACGGGCGCATTGCCCGGCCGCCGCCCGTCCCGCCATCGAGCGCCGAGCGGGCCTCGCGGACAACGACCTCAGTCGTCCGTCACGCCCCAACCTCCCAGCGCCGCCGCCGGATCGACGTCCGCCGGGCCTGCCGGGACCCAGCGCCCGCTCTCCGCACGGTAAGGCCACCAGCGTCCGTCCCGCCCGAACCGGAGCTGCACACCCTCCTCCACGGCCGTCCACCGGTTGCCGGCCGAACAGAACCGCGGCTGTTCGCCCTCCTGCCACGCCTCGGCGAGCCGGGTACGGGCCCTGGCCAGGGTCTTTGGATCCGGGGTCCACTCCTCGTCGAGCACGGTGAGCGCGGCCGCCCCGCCGTACCGCCACGCACGCACCGCCGCATCGAGCCCGGGACGCGAACGCCCCGATCCGGCGGCCAGCCGGGTGGCGATCCACGGCTCCGGCCCGGCGTCCGCGATCAGCCGTACGGCGTCCTGCCCCGGCGTCAATTCCATCGGCAGCGGCTGATGTTCATGGCCGGGGGAGAGCGCATCCGTCAGCATCCGGCAGGCGCGCGCCGCGCTGTCCGCGACCAGCAGCTCCAGGACCGCCGGTTCGACGCCGGGCTCCGGTGCGGTCTCCGTGTCCAGCGACGGAGCGGGGCCCGGCTCCACCGGCAGCGACGGGGGCGCGGGCAGCGGGGGCAGAATGTCCCGCGCGTCGAAGGCCTCGTCCGCCCGTACGCCCCGGTCCCGCGCCCCGGGTTCCGGCGCGCCGGAACCGTCGGAGGTGGCCGGACCCGACGGCGCCCGCTCCTCGGCGCGGCCCGCGATGCGCACCTGGAGTTCGTCCAGGATCCGCCGCTCACCGCGCCCGCGCATGAGCAGCAGGACGAACGGATCCTGGTCCAGCAGCCGCGCGACCTGGTAGCACAGGGCGGCGGTGTGCGGGCAGTGATCCCACGCCTCGCAGGTGCACTCCGGGTCCAGATCGCCGATCCCCGGCAGCAGATCCACCCCGGCCGCCGCCGCGTCCTCCACCAGGTGGGGCGGCATCTCCCGGTCGAGGAGCGCAGCGATGTGCCCGGCCCGGGAGGCGGCCATGTCCAGGAACCGTTCCCAGTCCGCCCCGCTCAGCTCCTGCAGGAGCACGTCACCGCGGTACGTGGACGCGTCCCGGTCCCGGACGACAGCGGTGATCCGGCCGGGCCGTACGGTCACCGCGCCGACCCGGCCCTCGCGGGCGAACCTTCGCCCCTTCTTGAGCTGTTCGCCGTCCAGCGCGGTGTCCTCCAGGGACTTCAGCCACGCCCGGCCCCACCAGGACTCCGCGAAGCCTCGGCCGCGCGCGGGCGGCAGCGCGGCGAAGGTGCGCTCCTGCACCGGGGCGTCGCGCCCGTCGCCGACGGCGGAATCGGCCCCTCGACCGTCGTGTCCGACGTCGTCGTACCGGTGACCGTCATCGCCGTACGTGACGCGCTCGTAGCCTCCGCCGTCGTATCCGTCGCTCATCGTGTGCCCCCTCGCAGCTCCACCAGACCGGCCAGTTCCGCATCCGTCAGTTCGGTCAGCGCCGCCTCGCCGGAGCCGAGCACCGCGTCCGCCAGCCCCTGTTTGCGGGCCAGCATGTCGGCGATCCGGTCCTCGATGGTGCCCTCGGCGATGAGGCGGTGCACCTGCACCGGCTGGGTCTGCCCGATCCGGTACGCGCGGTCGGTGGCCTGTGCCTCCACCGCCGGGTTCCACCAGCGGTCGAAGTGCACGACATGGGCGGCCCGGGTGAGATTGAGTCCGGTGCCGGCGGCCTTCAACGACAGCAGGAAGACCGGGGCCTCGCCCGACTGGAAACGGTTCACCATCGCCTCCCGCTCGGCGACCCGTGTAGCGCCGTGCAGGAACTGTGTGCGAATCCCGCGCGCCGCGAGGTGCCTTTCGAGCAGCCGGGCCATCTGCACGTACTGGGTGAACACGAGCACACTCGCGTCCTCCGCCAGGATGGTGTCGAGCAGTTCGTCCAGGAGTTCCAGCTTTCCCGAACGGTTCTCGATCCGCGGCTCCTGTTCCTTCAGGTACTGCGCCGGGTGGTTGCAGATCTGCTTCAGGGCCGTCAGCAGTTTCACGACGAGGCCCCGCCGCGCGAAGCCGTCGGCGCCGGAGATGGCGGTCAGCGTCTCCCGTACCACCGCTTCGTACAGGCCCGTCTGTTCCGCCGTCAGCGACACCGTGCGGTCCGTCTCGGTCTTCGGCGGCAGCTCGGGGGCGATACCCGGATCCGATTTGCGACGTCGCAGCAGGAAGGGCCGCACCAGCGCGGCGAGTCGCTCGGCCGCCGCCGGATCGCCGCCCTCGGCGGTGCGCGCGTATCGGGTACGGAACATGCCGAGCCGGCCCAGCAGACCGGGCGTCGTCCAGTCCAGGATCGCCCACAGCTCGGACAGATTGTTCTCCACGGGGGTGCCGGTGAGCGCCACCCGTGCCCCCGCGCCGATCGTGTGCAACTGCTTGGCCGTTGCCGAGTACGGGTTCTTGACGTGCTGCGCCTCGTCGGCGACCACCATGCCCCACCGGATGCCGGCGAGTTTCGCCGAGTCGAGCCGCATCGTGCCGTACGTGGTGAGGACGAACTCGCCGTCCGCCAGGCCTGTGAGGCTGCGCGAACCGCCGTGGAAGCGGCGCACCGGCGTACCGGGAGCGAACTTCTCGATCTCCCGCTGCCAGTTCCCCATGAGTGACGTCGGGCAGACCACGAGCGTCGGCCCGGCGGCGGATTCGATGGTCTGGCGGTGCAGATGCAGAGCGATCAGCGTGATGGTCTTGCCCAGCCCCATGTCGTCGGCGAGACAGCCACCGAGGCCGAGCGAGGTCATGGTGTGCAGCCAGTTCAGACCGCGCAGCTGGTAGTCGCGCAGTGTCGCCGTGAGCGCCGGGGGCTGACCGACCGTCTGTGCCTCGCTCCCCGGTCCGTCGGACTCGGGATCGGCCAGCCGACGGCGCAACCGCTCCAGCCAGCCGGTGGCCCGCACATCGACCCTGTGGCCGTCGACCTCGGTGGATCCGGTCAGTACGGCACCGAGCGCGTCGATCGGAGCGACCTTGCGGTCCTCGGTCTCGCGGGCGCGCCGTGCCTCCTCCGGGTCGATCAGCACCCACTGGTCGCGCAGCCGCACCACCGGCCTGTTGGCCTCGGCCAGGAGGTCCAGCTCGGCGCGGCTGAGCTTCTGGTCACCGACGGCGAACCACCAGTTGAACGTCAGCAGCGCATCGGCCGACAGGAGCGGCGGCGTGTCGGATCCGGTGCGGGTGAACGCCTCGTGTTCCGGGTCCTCCCCGTCCTCGGCCGGACCGATCACCGCCCGTGCGGTGAGCTTGCGGGACAGTTCCCGGGGCCAGTGCACCTGGACCCCGGTCGCGGCGAGGGCCCGACCGGCGTGACCGAGCAGGTCGGCGAGCTCCTCGTCGGCCGGTTCGACGGAGTCGGGCACCGCGGCCGACAGCAGCGGAGACAGCGGTGGCCAGGCACGGGCGGCCCGGCGCAGCGCCAGCAGGGCATCCATCCGGGCACGGGGGCCGAAGCCCGCGGCGGCCGGCGCGGACCCCGTCCATACCTCGGCGGCATCGGCGACCAGCGTCGGATCGTTGACGCTGTGGATCTGCAGAACAGTACGGAAGGACGGCCGGGCGTCCTCGTCCGGCGCTGTCAGCCCGGACACCTCCACTCGCAGCGAGAGCCGGACGCCGGCGTCGTGCCCGGCTGCGATGTCGGCGGCCCAGGCCCGCTGGTCGGGCAGGTGCTGTGGCGCGTCGACGGCGAACGCCGGGGCGCCGGTGGCGAAGGCCGCGGCGGGGGTGCGGGGCAGCCCGTCCGCAACCGCGTCGAGGAACGCGCGCAGCAGCCGCTCGGGTTCGGGCAGCAGAACGGGCCGCGCGGTCCGGTCGAGCGGTACGGCGTGTGCCCGGGGAGGCATCGAGGCCGCGAGCGTACGGATCCGGGACTGATCGTCGGCGGTCAGCGGCCCGGCCCGCCAGGCATCGTGATCGGTGACGGTCAACCCGGGAAGCAGCAGGCCACGGGCGGCGAGTTGGAGAGCGAGGAGCGTGGCGGCGCCCCAGAACGCGGCGGCGCCGGAGGCATGGGCCGAAGTCCGGGCACGCGTCAGTACGGGCAGCGCGTCGCGGACCGGGAGCAACAGCGCCGGCACGGCGTGGACCCGCGCGTCGGCGTCGACGACGGTCAACTCCTCCACGGAGCCGGGAGCGTCTGGCGGACTGCTGCCGTCCGGATGCCAGAAGGCGATGCGGCCGGCACGGGAGGGGTCCGAGGGCAGGAAGACCACGGAGCAGCCGGAGAGTGCGGAGATCTCGGAGAGCGTTGCCGCGGGGAGCCTGTGCACAGCGATGTCGAATTCCTCAAATTTGACTAGTCGGGGTCGAGTCGCCGAGGGTACTTCACCGATACGTACGACCGTGAGCGCAATCGTCGTGATCCAGCTCACTTTCACGCGCCCCGGCCGCCCTGCGAGGCTGCCGGGCACGGCGGCGTGCCGTACCTCGGGGCTGTCGGACACTGCGGCGTGTCAATCCCCGGGGTGGAGCCAGCACCCCCTTGGAGGGAGGGGGCTTGCCCCCGTACGCCCCGGGTGGTGGCGCCATGGCCGCCCTGCCTCTGGTCACCATACGTTTCTACAGGTCAGCGCAGCTTTCCAGAGACCGGAGACCCCATGCCCCAGGCCGTAGCCACCGTTGTGGAAGGCACCCGTGACGGTGCGGGAGCTGCTGTCAGTGCCGGCGGTGCCGGAGCCGCCCCGAGCCAGGGGAGCGACTTCGCGCCGCTCCTGCGGGCGGTCAAGGGGCAAGGACTCCTGGAACGGCGGACCGGCTGGTACACGGCGGGCATAGCCACCAATCTGGTCGCCCTGGGTGCCGTACTCACCGGGATGTTCCTCCTCGGCAACAGCTGGTGGACCCTGCTGCTCGCGCTGCCACTGGCGGTCTTCTGGTCCCGCACCGCGTTCGTCGGACACGACGCCGGACACGCCCAGATATCCGGTGACCGCAGGGCGAGCCGGGTCATCGGGCTGTTCCACGCGAACCTGCTGCTCGGCATGAACGAGGCCTGGTGGAACGACAAGCACGTACGCCACCACGCCAATCCCAACCACATCGACAAGGACCCGGACGTCGGAGTCGGCGCCCTTGTCTGGACCCAGAAGCAGGCGGCCCAGCGCGAAGGATTCGCCCGCTGGCTGACCCGCAACCAGGCCCGGCTCTTCTTCCCGATGCTGCTCCTCGAAGGCATCGCGCTCAAGATCTCCGGATTCCAGTACCTGCGGCGGCAGCCCGCCGGGGAGCGCGCCCTCTCGGCACTGCTCCTGGTCGCCCACCTCGGTCTCTACGCGACCCTGCTGCTCACCGTCATGTCCCCGGGCAAGGCCGTCGTCTTCGCGCTGGTGCACCACGCACTGTTCGGGCTCCACCTGGGCATGGCGTTCGCCCCGAACCACAAGGGCATGGAGATGCCCGACCCCGACGGCGACCGTTGGGGCCACCTCCAGCGCCAGGTCCTCACCTCGCGCAACGTGCGCGGCGGCGTTCTCACCGACTGGTTCCTCGGCGGGCTCAACTACCAGATCGAGCACCATCTCTTCCCGAGCATGCCCCGCCCTCATCTGCGCCTGGCGCAGCCCATGGTGCGCGCCCACTGCGAGGCACTCGGCATGCCGTACGCGGAGACCGGACTGATCGAGTCCTACCGGCAGGCACTTCAGCACATGCACGAGGTCGGCGAACCCCTGAGGTGAGGACTCCCGTCCGGCTGGAACCGATAGGCGCGTACAGGCGTTCTCACAGCAGGAGCGGCCTCGGGTCGCGAAGGAGGCGTGGACGATGTCGAACAGCGCGAAGATTGCCATCGGGGGAGTCGTCGCAGCAGTCATCCTGATCCCGTTCATCGGATTCTGGCTGTCGCTGCTGGTCCTGGTCGGGGTTCCGGCAGTCGCCTATCTGATGCTGGATCCCGGCCAGCGGCGCAGGCTCCGCAGGATCACCCGCAAGGAAATAGGCCGCTGACAACGACGGGGGCGCCGCGGTGAGTGGCAGAGTGACGGCGGTGAGCAGGAACGAGGCGTATTCGTTCACCAAGCCGAACAGGCGGAGCGTCACGCTGCTGGCCGGGCTCGGCGTGGAGGGGGACGTGCACGCGGGGGGCACGGTCAAGCACCGGTCCCGGGTCGCGCAGGATCCCACCCAGCCGAATCTGCGCCAGGTCCATCTCATCCACGAGGAGCTGTTCGGCGAATTGCGGGCAGCCGGTTTCGAGGTGGCTCCCGGTGACCTCGGGGAGAACGTCACCACCAACGGTGTCGATCTCCTCGCGCTCCCCGTCGGCACTCTGCTGCACCCCGGTGACATGGCCGTCGTCGAGGTCACCGGACTCCGTAACCCCTGTCTGCAGATCGACAACTTCAAGGACGGTCTACTTCCAGCAGGTCGTCGGCCGTGATGCGACGGGCCGGGTCGTGCGCAAGGCCGGGATCATGGGCATCGTCACGGTCGGCGGACTGGTCCGTCCGGGCGACCCGATCGAGGTCGAGCTGCCCGTGGGCCCGCATCGGGCGCTCGAACGCGTGTAGTCGGAGCGCGGGTGAGGCGAGGCCGGTCGCCTCGGCCGACTCGGCGCTCCGCTGTTTGCCGACAGCGGTCGCCCTCCTGCCGAGCGTGGTGGTCTCGTGCTCAGGCCGGCCGTACCGCGATCTCGTCCAGGGCCTTCAACAGGCCCGGCAGCGCCGCGCCCCGCCCGACCGGCAGCACCTCGCCCGGTTCCTCGTCCAGCAGGACGAACGCGATGTCATCGGTTCTGGCGACCAGGGACCAGCCGGGGCCGTCGGCGCGCAGCATGCGGGCCTCGCCCGTGGCGAAGGAGGACCGGACACGGCCCGGGGGCGGCTGGGTGTCCACATAGGCATGTGCCTCCGCGAGCGCCCGCCGCACACCGGGATGTGCCCCGGAAGGGCCGTCCGGAGCGGGGCTCTCGGCCGTGGCGCCGGGGTCGCTGGTCCGGGCCTCGCCCTCGGCCGTGGCCCCGGCTCCGGTTTCGGCCGCGTCCTGGGCCTTTGCATCTGATCCGCCCGGGAGTCCGGCCTCGGGCTCGGCTCCACCATCGGCCCCGACCCCGACCGCGGCTTCGAGTCCGCCCTCGATCGCGCCCCCCTGCTTGCCCTCACCGTCGTCCTCGACCCCGCCGCCGGCTCCGGTTCGACTCCCGGTCCCGGTGCCGGTGTCGGCTGCCTCGGCCTTCCCAGTGATGGCGCGCACCCCCGTGGCGTCGTCGGCCGCGCCGCCTGCGCCCTTGGAGCCGTCCGTGACTTTCGGCGTCGTGAAGGCCGTCTCGTCGTCGATCTGCTCGCGCCAGGCCGCCCACTGATGCGCTATCTCGTCCGCACCCATGCGCCTCTGGGCCGGGCCCCACGAATCCGTGTCGGGCGGTGCCAGTGGCGCGGGATCGGAACCCTCGGCCGCCGGATCCGGCAACGGATCGTGCGGGGCGGCCACTCCCGGCGCCGCGACCCCCACCGCGAGCGGCCAGCCGGGCAGCGCACAGACCACCGAACGGTCGTCGGGAGAGAGGTCGTAGTCCATTCCGCAGTCCCACGACGCGATCGCCACGGCGACCAGCGACACGTCCTCGACGACGACGGTCCACCGCGCACCACTGCCGTCCTGCCCCAGGACCAGCCCGTATCCCTCGGCGTACGGTTCGAGGGCGAGCGCCGCGCACGCGGCCGGGTAGTCGTCACCGAGCACGCTCGGGAACTGCGCCGGTGTCAGCAGTACCGCGGTCAGCACATACAGCGCGTCGTCGTCGGCGACTGTGTCGCTCGTCCCGGTCACGGCACCCTCCTCGTCCGTCATGGTTGTCCGTCGGCGCACCTTAACGAGTCGGTAACCCACTCGTCGAGGCCCTGACAAGTGATGACACGCGCCGCGCGGTCCGACGGAGGAAGTTCTTCAGTCGGCGGGCAGTCCGAGCAGCGCACGAGCCACGGCCCGCGGCGACTCGTCGCGCTCACGGGCCAGGGCGATCACGGCGCGGCAGGCCAGCTCGCTGACACCGAAGGAGAGCGCCTCGGGCGACACCCAGCTACTCGCCTCGTCAGCCAGCGCCTGATCTTCGTCCACGGACGCCGAGACATAGGCGGCGGCAGCCTCGAACAGATTGCGCTGCCTGCGTCGCCCTTCATCGAGAGATCGCGCCTGCCGTGTGTCCTTCCGGTCCGGGGAGACCATCTTCCGCAAGCTGCCGATTATGTCGATCACGGAGACCGCCTTTCCGAGCACCCCCGAGCGCATGACTTGCGCCTGCCACCTACGGTGTTCCCCGCCGACGTAGAGTTGGACCTTCGACCGAGAAGAGGGGGCGGTTCGGTGAAGCGGTACGACCGGCTGAAGGAGATCCAGCGTCTCGATCCGGAACGGGACTTCCTCCGGATCTACCGGATCACGGCGACCTACGAGTTTCCCTGGGACATCACCCGCGCTCTCGAACTGGCCCTGTACCGCACCTATGCCGTCCCCAGCATCGGTCGACTCCTCGCGGAGACAGCCGAACTGACGGAACGTTCGCAGAAGCGCTACGACGACACCGCACTTCTCCTCGACGCGGTCGTGGAGCACGGTTTCGACAGCGACCCGGGACGCACGGCCATTCGCCGGATCAATCAGATGCACCGCAGTTACGACATCAGCGACGACGACATGCGCTACGTGCTGTGTACCTTCGTCGTCACCCCGAAGAGATGGCTCGACGACTACGGCTGGCGTCGGCTGTCCGACCATGAACTGCGGGCGTGCGCCGCCTATTACCGCACTCTGGGCGCTCATATGGGCATCAAGGACCTGCCTCGGACGTACGAGGACTTCGAGTGCGCCCTCGACTCCTACGAGGCCGAGCACTTCGGCTGGGACGAAGGGGGACGCGGCGTCTCCGATGCCACGCTGGACCTGATGAGTTCCTGGTATCCGCGCCCCCTCGCTCCCGTCGCGCGGAAGGCGGCCCTCGCGCTTCTCGACGACTCGCTGCTGCGGGCATTTCGCTACGAACGGCCGAGCTCCACGGCACGTGGGCTCACCCGAGGCGCTCTGCGACTGAGGGCACGGGCCGTGCGACTGTTGCCGCCGCGTGCAACCCCGCACTACGCCCGGCAGAACCCGGAGATCAAGGGCTATCCCGGCGGCTACGAGATCTCCGGGCTCGGTACGTTTCCCACCCCGGGCCTGCGAGGCTGTCCGGTCCCGCACAAGCGCGGCCCCGCCGCCACGGCCGAGTGAGCGGAAGGGAGCCGCGCTCGCAGGTCAGAGCGTCCGTACGGCCAGGGCGAGGAAGCGGTCGTCCTCATCGGTGTACGCGTCGAGCCGCCAGCCCGAACGTGCCAGCAGCGGGCGGAGGTTGTGCTCGGCACGTAGGTCGTCGTCGGTGATCGAGCGGCCGTGGCGCGCTGCCAGGGCGGCCCGCCCGATGGGGTGGAAGAGAGCCAGCTGCCCGCCCGGCCGAACCACTCGTGCCAATTCCGCCAGATCCGGTCCTGGGCGCGACAGATGGGAGATGAGCCCGGCCGCGAACACCGCGTCGAGCGACCGCGGGCGCAGGGGCAATCGGGCGACATCGGCGAGGATCAGTGCTCCGCTCCGGTCACGTCCCGCCCGTACCGCCGAGTCCAGCATCGCCTTGGTGAGGTCCACGCCCAGCACCGTGCCCTGCGGTCCCACGGCGGCGCGCAGCGCGGGCAGCGCCCGCCCCGTACCGCAGCCGGCATCGAGCACGGCGTCCCCGGCCCCGAGCCCGAGGGCGTCGACCCCGGCGGTGTAGGCAGGCCCGTCGTCGGGAAACCGGGTGTCCCAATCCGCCGCGCGGGCCGTGAAGAAGTCCTGGACGTGTGTGTGGTCATTGGCCATATGGACATGATCGCGCAGTCGCCGACGGGACGAAAAGGGCCGTGACGTCGGATAGTGACCGTCGACCAGCTCGACCAGCTCCGCCACCCCCACCCGTCGACTGCCCGTGCAATCGCCCGACGGGCTCACCCTCCGCGAGGTGGTCAACGGCCCGAGTCCCCTTCGGCGCGACGCGGTGGGCGCGGCCACGAGGGCACATTCGCGGAGCCCACAGGCTCTCCCCCTGCCCCGGTGAGCGGAGAAAGGGGAGAGCCCGGTGCTCATTGCCCGTACAGGTCCACGGAGTCAGACATTGACCCCGTAGTCGGACGCGATGCCGGCCAGGCCCGAGGCGTAGCCCTGGCCGACCGCGCGGAACTTCCACTCCGCGCCGTGCCGGTACAGCTCGCCGAAGACCATGGCGGTCTCGGTCGAGGCGTCCTCGCTGAGGTCGTAACGGGCCAGCTCGATGCCGTTCGCCCGGTTCACCACGCGGATGAACGCGTTGCGGACCTGGCCGAAGCTCTGCCCGCGACTCTGCGCGTCGTGAATGGAGACCGGGAAGACTATCTTCGCGACGTTCGCCGGGACAGCCGCCAGATCCACGTTGATGGACTCGTCGTCGCCCTCGCCCTCACCGGTCAGATTGTCCCCGGTGTGCTGGACCGAACCGTCCGGGCTCGTCAGGTTGTTGTAGAAGACGAAGTGCAGGTCGGAGAGCACCTTGCCGGTGTCCGAGCACAGCAGAGCACTCGCATCCAGGTCGTGATCCGCGCCCGTCGTCGTCCGTACGTCCCAGCCCAGGCCCACCGTCACTGCGGTCAGGCCGGGCGCCTCCTTCGACAAGGAGACGTTGCCGCCCTTGGCCAGGCTCACACCCATGAACTTCCTCCATCGATCCAGTGGTCCAGCGCTTCAGTGCTGCGATGATCGGCGCTTCTTCGGCCGTCACCCGGGCCAACGACGGCGCCGCACTTCTGGTTCCCTTGCTTGCGCAATCCCTGAAGTGAAGGCGACGAGGGCCGCCGTACTCCGGCGAACCGGTGTCTCATGCGCGAGGCTCGGTACCGGGGCTCGCGTCGGTCTCCTTCATGGCCTTCGCCTCACTCTTCAGGATCCGCATGGATTTGCCCAGGGCGCGGGCCGTGTCCGGCAGCTTCTTCGAGCCGAACAGCACGATCACCACAATCGCCACGATCAGCAGGTGCCAGGGTTCGAGACCGTTGCGCAACATCTACGTCCCGCCCTTCCTTTCGGTGTTTTGACCGCTGTTTCCGCTCGGTGTTCGCGGACAGTGCCTCAGGCTGGCTGTGGGCAGGTCCGGTGGTCCAGTCGAGCAGCGATACTTGTCACATTGCGCAACTGTACAACCATGGGTGGGTGGAACGCGTCTTCCTCCATGGAAGCCGGACGGACGGGGTGGCCGATGACGGGAAATCGCAAGGCGGGAGCCGGCGGGGAGCGAGGCAGCAGCCTGCGGCGCACGGCCGTGTCGGGGGTGTCATTGCTCGTGCTGCTCGTCGCCGGCATCGGGTGGGGCTGGCTCCAGGTGAATGGCAGCATCGGCACCTTCAGCGCGGACGGAATCTCCGGCGACCGGCCTCCGGACTCGTCGAAGGGGCAGAACGTCCTGGTCATCGGGTCGGACTCGCGCGCGGGCGAGAACAGCGGGCTGGGCGGGGGCACGGGTGCGGTGGGACGATCCGACACCGCGTTCCTCCTGCATGTGTACGGTGACCGCAGGCACGCGGTCGCCGTGTCCATCCCGCGTGATTCCCTGGTCGACATCCCGCCCTGCAAATTACCGGGGGGCGAGTGGACCGCGCCGAAGCACGCGGTGATGTTCAACGGCGCGTTCTCGGTGGGGGAGACGGCCGAGGGAAACCCGGCCTGTAGCCAGAACACCGTCGAACATCTCAGCGGCCTGCGCGTCGATCACACCGTCGTTGTCGATTTCGCCGGATTCTCCGCACTGACCTCGGCCGTCGGAGGCGTACCCGTATGCCTTCCCCACGACATCTACCAGCGCGACCTCAGCCCGAAGCGGCCCACCCGGGGCGCCCGGATCTTCGCGAAGGGACTGCAGACCGTCTCCGGGCAGCGGGCACTCGACTACGTCCGGCTCCGGCACGGCATCGGTGACGGCTCGGACATAGGGCGGATCAAGCGGCAGCAGGCCTTCGTGGCCTCCCTCATCAAGAAGATCAAGTCCCAGGGGCTGAACCCCGGCACGCTGCTGCCGCTCGCCGACGCGGCCACCGAGGCGATGACCGTCGACCCCGGACTCGGGTCGGCCGACCGGCTTCTGTCGTTCGCCAGGTCGATGAAGAACATCGACCTGCACAACACCAAGTTCGTCACCGTCCCCTGGCGCTACGAGGGCGCACGCGTCGCGATCGTCGAACCGGATGCCGACGCGCTCTGGGCAGCGCTGAAGACCGACCGCACGGTCGACGGCCAGGACGCCGGCGCAAAGGGACCGGCCGAGGGCGGGGCCGAGAGCCGCCCGGCATCGCCCAGGGCCATCGCTCCGGTCTCCGGCACGGGCATCACCGTCGCCGTCTACAACGGCACCAGGGTCACAGGACTCGCGGCCCGAGCCACCGAGTCGCTGCGCTCCCGAGGCTTCACGGTCACCACCACGGCCACGGCGAGCATCCAGGACCACCCCTCGACCGTCATCGAATTCGGGCCGGGCCTGCGGGACGCGGCGGAGACCACCGCAGGATTCTTCACGGGCGCGCGGACGACGGCGTCCGGAACCGCCGGAATCCGGGTGATCCTCGGCAGTTCCTTCGCCCGGAATCCAGTGGTCGGGCCCGGGACGCCGGCCGCCTCCGCAGTGCCGTCCTCCGTCTCCGGCGGGGTCAGGTCGGCCGACGACGACCCCTGCGCGGACCTCTCCTACGGCTGACCGCTGCCCATGAGCGGGATCACGGCGCTCAGTGTGGTGCTCGTCCCGTCCGAAGCTGCAGGGCCGGGTGCCGGGGAGCTGCGAAGCCGTACGACTCGTACAGCGCGGCACCGTCCCCCGTGGCGTTCAGATCGACGACCATGACCCGGATCTCCTCACGGAATCAGGTGAGCAGGGCTTCGAGGCAGACACGGGCGTGCCCGCGGCGGCGCCGACGGGGGTCGGTGCTGACATTGGACACATGCCCGCGCAACCTGCTCGGATTGGCCGGGCTGGGGGCATGCGCGTCGCAGGTTCCGACCGCGCTGGAGACGGTGCCGAGCTCGGGGTCGTCGACGAGGAAAGCCGCGAACCTGTCAGGACGTCGCATCTGCTCGGTGAACCACCACGCGGAGGCCGCCCGCCATGGGGCGTCGGCGCCCCCGGTCTCCATTCCCATGTCGGCCAGCATCTGCCCACGCAGCCGCACCAGCGCGGGCACATCGTCGATCGTGGCCCGGCGGGCACGCACCACCTGCCCGCCACCGGCGCCGGGTCCGGATTCGGGTTGGTCGATGCCTGGCGGGGTCATGAGTACTTCCACTTCCGTTCGTAGCGAGCACGCGCCGCCCACAACCCGAATGCGTACAGAGCCAGGACCGTTGCCAGCAACAGGTAATAGAGCGGTGGCAGCGCACTCATGCCCAGCAGCGGCCCGAGCGGGCTGAGCGGCAGCACCAGGCCGACCACGGCAAGTCCGGACACGGCGGCGCGGAGCGGCCTCCCGCTGCGCCCCTCGGCGGAGCGACGGCCCGTACGGAGCAGCAGCATGACCAGAGCCTGGGTGAGCAGGTTCTCGGTGAACCACCCCGAGTGGAAGGCCTCCTGCCCGGCCGCCGTCGCCGAATCGTGCAAGGCGTAGGCCAGCACGGCGAACGTCGCCAGGTCGGCGGTGGCGTTCAGCAGACCGAAACCGGTGATGAAGCGGAGGAAGTCGCGCGGACGCAGCACCGTCGGCCGCCGCAGTACCGCGGGTGCCGGCCGGTCGAACGCGAAGGCGAGCTGCGCCACGTCGAAGCACAGGTTCTGCACCAGGACCTGTGTGGGAAGCATCGGCAGGAACGGCAGCATGAGTCCCGCGGCGAGCATCGCGATGACATTGCCGAGGTTCGACGAGAGCGTGATGCGCAGATACGTGGCGATGTTCCCGCTGCAGTGCCGTCCCGCCGTGATCGCGTGATCGATGGCCGCGAGATCCTTCTCGGCAAGCACCACATCGGCGGTCTCCCGCGCCACGTCGACCGCGTTGCGCGGGCAGATGCCGACATCGGCCGCGTGCATCGCGGGCAGATCGTTGACGCCGTCGCCGAGAAAGCCGGTGGTGTGCCCGCAGGCACGGAGCGCGGAGACGATTCGGGCCTTGTGCTCCGGCGTGCAGCGGGCGAAGACCGTGGCCCGGTCGGCGGCATCCGCCAGCTCCTCGTCCGACAGCGCGTCGATCCGCGCCGCGGAGACGACTTCGCCGGGATCGAGGCCCAGATCCCGGCAGGCGCGGGCGACCGTCCCCGGATCGTCGCCGGTGAGGACCTTCACGCAGACGCCCCGGTGTTCCAGCACGCCCAGGGCCTCCGTCGCGCTCGGCGTGAGCGCGTCCCGCAGAGCGACGAAGCCGAGGAAGGTCAGCCCCCGCTCGTCGGCCGTCGTGTACGCACCGAGCCGGGCGGGCCGCTCGGTCCGGGCCACCGCGAGCAGCCGCAGACCGTTCGCGGACTCGCGGGCGGCCAGGGCACTCAGCCGGTCCCGTTCGGCGTCGTCGAGGGAACAGCGGTCGAGTACCGCCTCCACCGCCCCCTTCGTGACGAGGGTGTGGATGCCGAGCCGCCCAGGACTGCGTACGACGGCGGTGCCCAGCCGCCGCACCGGATCGAACGGCAGCGCGGCCACGCCGTCGTACGAGGACAGCGTCTCCTCCTGCTCCTCGGTCGCGTCCAGCACCGCCTCGTCGAGTGCGTCGGGGGCGGGCAGATCAGCGAGCTGCAGCGTCCACAGCGCGTTGACCGCGGCCCAGTGCAGCACCTCGGGATCGGACCGGTCCGCTCCGTTCAGCGACCTTTCGACGACGGGCCGGTCCTGGGTGAGCGTTCCGGTCTTGTCCAGACACAGCACATCGATCGCGCCGAGATCATGCAGGGCCGGAAGTCGTTTGACGATCACCCCGCGGTTGCGGGCAAGCAACGAAGCGCCCCTGGCCAGCGCCGTCGTGACGATCACCGGCAGCATCTCCGGAGTCAGACCCACCGCCACCGCGACGGCGAACGGCAACGTCTCCAGACCGCGGCCGCGCAGGGCCGCGTTGGCCATCAGCACCAGGGGCGGGGTGAGCAGCATGAACCGGATCAGCGTCCAGGAGATTCCCTGGACCGAACGGTCGAACGCGCTCGTCCCGCGGCGGCGTGCCGAACTGTCGTACGCGGCGGAGAACCGGGTGTCCGCGCCCGTGGCTGTCACCACCGCCGTGCCGCTGCCGGATGCCACGCTGCTGCCCTGGAAACACAGCTCGGGCCGCGCGAACAGGCCGGCCTCGCCACCGGGCCCGGCGCCGGGCGGCCGGTCCCGGTCCGGAGCGTCGACGGGCTCCTTGGCGACCGGTGCCGACTCGCCGGTGAGGGCCGACTGATGCACGGTCAGGCCGCTCGCGCGCAGCAGCCGCACGTCGGCGGGCACGAGATCTCCGGGACCGAGGCGGATCACGTCGCCCGGCACCAGCTCCCCGACCGGCAGCTCACGCGCCTGCGGCACGGCGTCCGGTCCGGTGCGGCGCAGCACGGTCGCGGTGGTCGCCACAAGTTCCCGCAGTGCGGCCGTGGAACGGTCGGCCCGATGTTCCTCCGCGGAGCGCAACACACAGCTGACGACCACGAGCACCAGCGTCACCGAGGCCGTGCCCCACGAGGCCACCGCCGCGGAGACCAGACCCAGGCAGAGGAGCACCGAGGTGAACGGGTCCCGCAGGCTGCCAAGGAAGCGGCGGGGCCAGGAGACCGGACGCCAGGCCGGCAGGGTGTTCTCGCCGAACCGGGCCAGCCGTTCCTCCGCCTGCGCCTCCTGCAGCCCTCGAGGACCGCTGTCCAGCGAACGGAGTACCTGCAAGGAGGTCGGCGCGGCGACGGACGGTGCCGGCGGCGCGACATCGGCGGCGGCGTTCCGGCCGGCCGCCGCGCTCGCTATCGGCACGACGACGGCGGGCGAGTCATCGGGATCGGTGCTGCCGGGACCTGCGGCGGCACTGCTCTCAGGCACCGAGCTCACGGAGGCGTACGGGCTGGTCGGGCGTGTGTCCGGCGCGTGCGGCGAGCTGGCCGACCATCAAACGGACGACGGTCACCACATCGGGATCGTCGACCAGATAGACCTGCCGACGGCCTTCGCGCCGTGACCGTACGAGACCGGCCAGTTTCAGCTTCGTCAGATGCTGGCTCACCGACGGAAGGGTGCCGCCCACCCGCTCCGCGAGGCCGGTCACATCACTCTCGCCCTGGGAGAGGGCCCACACGATGTGCAGCCGCGCAGGTGTCGCCAGCAGGCCGAAGGCGGCTGCCGCCTCCACCAGTACCTCCGCGGGCGGATCCGTGAAACCGCCGTCGGCAGCTGTCGACACTCTTGCTCTCCTTGTCAGCGTGGGCCGACTGCTCGCGCCCGAAGTCTCCAGTGTAGGCGCCGGACGTCTGCCGTCCGCGGGCCGTTGGCCGGAGAGAGTACGGGAGCGGACGGGAACCGACGGGGCGGCGCGGGTGGGAGCGGGCAGACACGAACGGCCGCGTGCGGTCACTCCAGGGAGCGAGGGACAGGGCCGACCGGGTACGCGGGCCGGAAGCGGACGGTCCGGCTCCTCAACGTGGTGGATCGAGCCCTCCGGCCCCAGCCGTCGGCCGACCGTCGCCCAGCAGGGCCCGGACCCGGCCACATGACGAAGGAGTGCTTGCCCGTACGTGACCAGTGCGCAAGGCTTATGTGAAACATGGGGCACGGGGAACGCATGAGCGGGGAGGAGCGGGGAAATGGCGCTGGACAGGGGACTTGACTGGCTTCTTGACGATCTCACGAGCAGGGTCGAGCACATACGGCACGCGCTGGTGCTGTCGAACGACGGACTGGTGACCGGAGCGAGCACGGGCCTGGCGCGTGAGGACGCCGAGCATCTCGCCGCGGTGTCGTCCGGCCTGCACAGCCTCGCGCGCGGTTCGGGACGCCACTTCCGGGCCGGGAAGGCCAGACAGACCATGGTGGAATTCGACGAGGCGCTGCTCTTCGTGACAGCCGCGGGCGAGGGCAGCTGCCTGTGCGTGTTGAGCGCGGCCGAGGCCGATGTCGGCCAGGTCGCGTACGAGATGACGTTGCTCGTCAACCGGGTCGGCGAACATCTCGGTGTCGCCGCGAGGCAGGCAGGAAGCGAAGGAACCGACCCTGCCTGACCGGCTGACGGGAGTTGTCCACAGGTCGTGCGGGCGGTATCTCTCCCGAGTTACGGTGCTCACAGAGAGTAACTGAATCTCACGGGGGAGAGCATCGTGATCGATACCGAAATGGTGAGTCCGGAGACCGCGCGCACGATGGCTGTGGGCACCGCGGCTCAGGAGCTTCAGCTGAAGCGCGGTGAGTTCGCCGTCGCGGTCCACGTGGGTCTGGTCCGAGTGCTGGTGCAGCAGGGCGGCGGAAGGCCCAGGGTCCGCCAGGAGGAAGTCGACCGGCTGCGGTCGCAGGACGGGTTCCCGGAGGTCCTGCGGGAGCGGTTGCGTACCGTCGGGACGGCGGAGGGGGCTCAACTGCTGGGGATCAGCCCGGACCGCTTCACCAAACTGGCCCGCGCGGGATGCTTCACGCCGATCACCTTCTATGTCAATCGGTACCGGACGGTGGTCTGGCTCTATCTCGCCCAGGAGCTCGCGGGGTTCGCCGTCCGGGAACCCCGGCTCCTGGTGGGGAAGAGCCCGGGCTGGGTACGCAGTCGGCTGGAGGGAGGTGCCGATTGTCGTGCGCGCGACTGGCGCTCGCGCCGGGTCGAACGGCTGCTGAGCCTCGTGGAGGATCCCTGGGGCCGCGCGGCGGTGCTCGCCGGCACCCCTGGATCCGGTGCAGTTGGCGGAGGTGGTCGACGATCCCTACGAGCGCGCCTACCTCGCGAGGATCCGGCCCGAGCCGGTCTTCGGGCCAACGGGATCGCCTGCGGCACGGGAGGCCCAGGCACGCCTGATGCAGGCCGACGAACCGGACGAGATGCTCTGGCGGCGGGTCGGTCTGATCATGGAGCTGGACCACGCCCGGGAAGCCCGACCGGCACCGCGGCCGGGCGACGGACGCCGCCGCCCCGGCCGTCTGCATGAGCGAGGGCCTGATGGTGTGCACGGATTCGAGAGTGAGTACGGCCTCGGACCAGGCGCCGGCGCCGGAGCCGACTGCGGTCCCGTGGCCGGCTGCGACGCCGAACCTGCCTCGGCCCGTGACCACGCTCCCGCGTCTGAACCCACCTCGCTCACCGAACCTGCCCCGGCGTTCGAGTCCGCACGGGTGGCCGAGCCCGAATCCGTCCCCGATCCCGTGCGCGATTCCGATCCGGTGGACGGGCCGGATTCCGGACCTGTTCCGGCGTCCACAGCGTTGCCGGAACACGCGCTTGGGCTGCTCGCCCGGCTGGGGCTGCGCAGGCACACGCCTCGGCGGCCTCGCCGATAACGACTCGCGCCGGGGGTCCGGCGCCGACATCCTGGCCCTATGCTGATCAGAGAAGCCACCGCCGAGGACTGGCCCGCCATCTGGCCGTTCTTCCATGAAATCGTCGCCGCGGGCGAGACGTTCACCTATCCGCTCGATCTCGCTGAGGACGAGGCCCGCTCCTGGTGGCTCCTCGCATCACCGAACCGTGCGGTGGTCGCGGTCGACGACGACGGGGCGATCCTCGGTACGGCAAAGATGAACAACAACCACATGGGCAATGGTGCGCACATCGCCAGCGCGAGCTACATGGTCGATCCCCGGCGTTCCGGGCAGGGTGTGGGCCGGGCGCTATGCGCCTACACGCTCGACTGGGCCCGCTCGTTGGGGTTTCGAGCGATGCAGTTCAACGCCGTGGTCGAGACGAACACCCACGCCGTACGACTCTACCGGTCGCTCGGCTTCGAAATCCTGGGAACCCTGCCCGAGGGGTTCAACCATCCGACACAGGGGTTCGTCGGACTGCACATCCTGCACCGCACTCTGTGACAACCGACTGGCGGGCCGCTCGGCATCCCGTTGACCACCTGACGGCCAATCGTCCTGACCACCTTTCAGGCCGTCTCTCGCAAGGGGGCCGCTCCGCACTTCGCGCACACCTGCGTGCGCCCGTCCGTCACGCCGTGTCCGTCATGTCCCAACCAGTGGTGATGTGGGCTCAGTTGTGACTTCGGATGCTTCATGGGGCGGGTGCGCGCACCGTCGGCAGGGGCAGTACTGTGCGCCCCACCGCCATTCGGGCGATGAAACATATGCGGAGGAAGAATTTCATGACCATACCCAGGAGATCGTTGCGTGCTGCGGGGACACTCGCGGCCGCTGCGGTGGTCGGCTTGACCGGCGCGGTCCTCTCCGCCGGCCCGGCCGCAGCTCACACACCCACCTGGGCTGTGACCTGTTCCGAGGTGAGCCTCGACCTGACCGCCTACAACAGCAACGTCACCAACCAGGTGACCGTCACTGTCGACGGCAAGGACCTCCTGCCCACCGAGACCTTTGGCAGGGAGTTCCACAAGAAGCTTGAGCTGCCCGAGCACGACAAGGAACTGACGGTTCACCTTGTCGTCAAGGCAGGCGACGGAGACAACTTCTCGCGCGACGAGACCAAGCAGGCGCCGGTGTGCGAGGGCACGACCCCGTCGCCCGAGCCCTCCGAGGCCACCCCGACGCCGGCACCGTCCGAGGGGACCCCGTCGCAGGCGCCCTCCTCGGAGGCACCCGTCGGCAGTGCCACGCCCAGCGAGGCAGCCTCGGAGTCCGCCCCCGCGGCGGCCTCTTCGAGCCCCGGCTCGCCGGACCTGGCCGAGACGGGTTCCTCGTCCGCCACCCCGATCATCGGTGGAGCTGCTGTGGCCGTCCTGCTGGCCGGCGGCGGCATCATGTGGTCCGTGCGCAAGCGTCGTACCGCACAGCACTGACGTAGGCCAACGGTCCTGCCGCAGGACCGCGTCAGCGCCATCGGCCGTGGGTGTGTCGCTTCGTTCGCGGGGCGGCACACCCTTCTGTGTTCGCGTCACACCCGGTCCGCGGGCGGTGGCGGAGTGGAGCCCGGCGGCGTCAAGGGCCCGATCTCGCACCAGATGGCCTTCCCCTCGCCGCGCGGCTCGACGCCCCAACGAGTGGTGATGGCGTCCAGGAGCAGCAGGCCTCGCCCCGATGTCGCAGTCTCGCCCGGACTGCGGCGCCTCGGCCAGACGCTTGAGCGATCCTGAACCGACAGCCGGACCCGGCGGATGGGCTCGGGCAGCACCTCCAGGGTGAGGACCGCGCCGCCCTCCGTGTGCAGAAGCACATTCACCAGCAGCTCCCCGGTCACCAGCTCGGCGTCATCGGCGATTTCAGCCATGTCCCAGTCGGTCAGGGCCTGGCGCACGATCGTACGGGCGTCGGAGAGGCCCTCGGGGTCGGCCTGGTGGATGTACTGGTGCAACCGCGGGGCCCGCGGCGACCCCGGGTCCGGACTGCGACGCAGCACGAGCAGGGCGACATCGTCCCCTGACCCCCAACGCTCCCAGAGCCGGTCCGAGAGATGATCGGCCAGTGCCTGAGCGCCGGCGGGCCCCGCGCCTACCTCATGGATCAGCGTCTGAACACCCGTATCGATACCGGCCCCTGGCTCTTCCACCAGCCCATCGGTGTACAGGACAAGGGTTTCGCCAGGCACCAGGTCGAGACGGGTCTCCGGATACTCCTCGTCCTCGAAATCGGTCGAAATTCCCAGGGGCAGACCGCCTCGCACCTGTGGGCTGCCGACCCGGCCGTCCATGTGCCGGATCAGCGGGCCGAAATGCCCGGCACGGACCACCCGTACGGTCCCCGAAGCGAGATCGACCTGGGCGTATGTGCAGGTCGCGAAGCGCTCCGTGTCCAGTTCGGCGAGGAAGCGCGAGGCCCGGGCGAGAACCGTCGACGGAGGGTGCCCCTCGGCGGCGTACGCGCGCAGGGCGATGCGCAGCTGACCCATGATGGCGGCGGCGTGCGTGTCATGGCCCTGCACGTCTCCGACCACGATCCCGCAGCGGTTCTTGGGAAGTGCGATCACGTCGTACCAGTCACCACCGACCTGGCGTCCGCTCCAGGCCGCGTGATAGCGCACCGCTATCTCGCCGCCCTCGATCTCCTGGATCCGCCGCGGCAGCATCGTCGCCTGGAGACCAGTGGCGAATTCGCGCTCCTCGTCGAAGAGCCTGGCCCGCTGCAGCGACTGCGCGACGATGGCGGCGAGGCCCAGACACAGATTGCGCTCATCGGCGTTGAAGGCCGTGCTGTCGCGGTAGAACAGCGCCAGCGCACCGAGGGATCGGGCCTGGGCGACCAACGGCAGATACGCGGCCGCGCGGAATTTCACGCCGTCCGCGTACCGCGCCAGCACGGGATAGCGATGCGCGAGTCCCGACATCGAGGTCAGGAACCGGGGCCGGCCACTGAGAAGGGCGTCGGCCAGCGGAAACCTCCGGTCCAGCCCCCCCGGATCCGAGCTCGTCGAGCGCCTCCAGAGGATCGCCGCTCAGCGCGATGACGTTCAGCGTGGTGTTCTCGACCAGGCCCAGCGCGAGGCCGTCCGCCCCGAGCCGCGCCAGCCCTCCCGGCCCGGTGAGCGCAGCGGTCACATCGTCCACGGTGACCGCACGCGCCAGAGCGCTCGTCGTTCGTTCCACAATGCTGGTCTGGCGCTGTCGCCGTCTTTCCAGGTCCCGCACGAAGGCCGAATGGGTGACCTCGGCCGTCGCGTCCCTCACCACTCCGATCACCCGCCGTGCCCTGCCGCCGTCGTTGCGCAGGATCCGCGCCTGGATGTGCGTCCACTGGTCCGTGCCGTCGTCCAGCGGTACCCGGATGTGAGCGCTGTACGAATTGCGCCCGCCCTTGATCGCCTCGTCGATCGCCCTGTTGAGCCGGGCGCGTTCGGAACGTTCGAGCCGTTTCACCAGTGCCTCGGGCCGGGAATTGAAGGTCCTGGGGTCCAGACCGAAGACCAGCAGGCCCGCGTCGTCGATGTCGAGCGTGTGGGCGTCCAGGTCCCACTCGAAACTGCCCGTCCGATTCATGGCGAGCCGTTCTGCTGTCGCGGTCTCGCCGTTGTGTCCCCTCTCGCTCGGCGGACGGGACGGGACGGGGGCGCTCGGTTGCCGGTCGTGATCGGTCATTCCTGCTCCGGAGATCGTCCGCCGGGGCTGCCGGGCCGACGTGGCCCGTACGGCTGCCTCAATTGTCGAGCCGGTTCCGGCGAGCTGCCATGCGGACGTGGTGGGAACCGGGGCGGAGCCCGGCACGGACGGCCTTCGTACCCCCGCTGCCCGGTCCCACGACGCGCCCCGCAGAATGACAGCGGAAGATCGTCCGCGAGCGGCGGGCGATACCGCACAGGGGCCGACCGGAGCGCATTCATGAACCACGACCATCCTGTTCTGCTGCGCACCGAGGGACGCATCCGCCACATCACCCTCAACCGCCCGCGCGCCCTCAACGCGCTGGACCACGCCATGGTGCTGCGCATCGACGAAGCACTCGCCGAAGCCGAGGCCGACGACGCCGTCACCGCCGTCCTGATCACCGGGGCCGGCGAGCGGGGCCTCTGCGCCGGTGGCGACATCCGGTCGATCCACGAGGACGCCCGCGCGGGCGGCAGCGCGTCGATGGACTTCTGGCGAGACGAGTACCGGCTCAACGCCCGTATCGCGCGGTTCCCCAAGCTGTACGTCGCGATCATGGACGGCATCGTGATGGGTGGTGGCGTCGGTGTATCGGCCCACGGCGATGTCCGTGTCGTCACCGAACGCTCGCGCATCGCCATGCCCGAGACCGGCATCGGCTTCGTCCCCGACGTGGGTGGGACGCACCTGCTCAGTGCCGCGCCCGGCGAGCTCGGCACCCATCTGGCGCTCACCGCGGACGCGGTCGGCGCGAGTGACGCACTGCTCTGCGGGCTCGCCGACCACTTCGTACCGTCGCCGGCCCTTGCCGGGCTCACCACGGAGCTCGCCGCCTGCGAAACGGCAGCCGAGGTCGAGGAGACCGTCCGGCGCCATGCCGCACCCGCGCCGGACGGCGAACTGGCGACGCACCGGGAGTGGATCGATTCCTGTTATGCGGCCGATTCCGTCGAGGAGATCCTCGACCGGCTCGACCACAGCGGTGTCCCCGCCGCCAAGCAGTCCGCCGAAACGATCCTGGCCAAGTCACCCACCGCGCTCAAGGTGACCCTGGCGGCCCTGCGCAGGGCCCGAGGGCTCGACAGCCTGGAGGCAGTGCTCGACCAGGAATACCGGACGTCGTGCACCGCCTTCACCCGGCCCGACCTGGTGGAAGGTGTACGTGCCCAGATCATCGACAAGGACCGCAGTCCGCGGTGGAGCCCGGCGGACCTGGCCGAGGTCACCGAGGCCGACGTCGCGCGGTTCTTCGCTCCGCTGGGCGACCGTGAACTCGGCCTGAACATCGGCTCCCGGGCGACCGACTGAGCCGGGACGATGCGTGACGTACCGCGACGCATCGCGAGGACCGTGACGGATTGCGGTCCGCAGGGGACCGCGGACCGGCTCAGAGACCGTTCGGGCCGGTGACGGTACGGAACGGCAGACCGAGCAGGTCGGCCGCGGCCCTGAGATCCTTGGCGCGGTGACCGGTGCAGAGAGTCCAGTGATGACCGATGCCGGTCGCGGACCAGGCGTCGGTCCACTCGCCGGGGTCGAAGCCGAAGTCGACACGGGAAGTGGTGTTGCCGATCTCCAGCAGAGGTCCCGGGACGACTTCGCCCTCGGAGGCGATGAACGTGAAGGTGCCGTCGGCGTCCTGACCGATGCCGAACGTGGTGACGGGGCCGTGCTTGACGTCGAACTCGACGCTGACGCCCCACCCGCGCTTGCCGTGGAAGACACCCAGCCCGCGCAGCAGCGGACCCTTGGCGCTGATCGCGAGGTGGGCGGGGCCGTCGTGGCCCATCTCGACGACGCGGTCGCGGAAGTTGAGGGCCTGGAGTTCGGTGAAGGAGCCGCCGGCGCCGAGGGTGTCGGCGATGAGCATGGCGAGGCTGGTGCGCAGCTCGTACTCCCCGGCCATCGGGACGCCCCGGGCCGTCAGCAGCGACGCGCCGAGGATCATGCCCGCGCCGAGCCATTCGTGGATCTCACCCTCCAGCCCGCGATGGTAGTAAGCGAGGCTGTCGAGTCCGAAGTCCTCGACGAGCCGGTCCAGTCCGACCGATACCCGGGCGGCCCACGCGAGATCGTCCTCGTCGACGGAGTCGTCGAGGGTGAAGACCGTACGCGCCAGCGCGACGCGCTCGACTGCCTCCTCGTCCGTCACGTCGGCGACCCGGACCCGCAGGTCGTCGAATTCGAGCACTTCGACATGTCCGCCGAACTGGGCCGAGACCAGAGTCATATCAGTGGAGACATCGAGCATCCCGGGATAGAGATGGCCCATCAGCCCGTGCCGGCCGTGCCGCATCGCGCCCCGCACGTGCGCGGCGGAGATCCAGCGGCGGATGCGGCTCCAGGCGTTCTCGTCGCGCAGATATCCGGATACGGAACGGAAGGGAATGCCGCTGCGCCGGAACACATTGGCGATCTCCGGCAGCGGGCACTGTCCGCAGTAGGCCAGCCACCTGCCCGTGTCGGTGTCGGCATGGTCCATCGCTTCGGTCGGCTGGAGGTCGATGACCAGTACCGGAGTGTGGGTGCGCTGGGCGATGGGCAGGAGCATCGAGGCCGTGAGGTACGTCGTCAGGAACGTTACGACGATGTCGCAGTCGGCTCCGCGGAGCCGTTCAGCCGCCGTGGCGGCCTCCGGCGGGTCGGAGATGAAGCCGGCATCGATGACCTCGCAGCCCAGCTCCTCGAAGCGCCCGGTCACGAAGCGCGCGGATTCCCGCAACCGGTCCAGGAGACCGGGGAACTGCGGCCAGTACGCACCGAGTCCACCGGATACCAGACCGACTCGGGTACGACGTCGCGCTGTGCGGGCGAGCGCGCCGCCGAGTTCGGCGGAAGAGACATCAGTCATGAGCTTCCTTCCTTCGTCGTCCATCGAGGCCCCCGGTGTCCCCAAAGAGGGCCGGGCTCGCTGTCCGGGTGTCCAGGACTCGGACGGGTGCCAGCCTTGCCGCAGCCCGGTCCCAGACCCGCTGATCTCCCTGGGGGGTGTAATGGCGCAATTGCTGGGTCCGCGCGACGAGTCGTCGCATCTCCATGAGGTCGCCCACCAGGCCATGGGCGCGCGCCTGCAGCAGGATGTTGCCGAGCGCCGTCGCCTCGGCGGGGCCGGCCGTGACGGGGAGCCCGGTGGCATCCGCGGTCCACTGACACAACAGCGCGTTGCGCGAACCCCCGCCGACGAGATGGATCCGGGTCAGGTCCCGCCCCGCCAGCTCGGCAGCCTGCCGCAGCGTCCTGCGATGAGCCAGCGCCAGGCTCTCCAGCACACATCGCACATACCCACCAGGACTGTCGGGCGGCACCTGCCCGCTCCGCACGAGGTGGGTGTCGATCCGCGACGGCATGTCACCCGGGGCAAGGAACATCTCGTCGTCGGGGTCGACCACCGCGGCGAACGGCCTGGCACGGGCCGCTTCTGCGAGCAGTTCCGGCAGGCCTGGAACCGTTCCCTGCCTGCCCCAGGCGCGGCGGCACTCCTCAAGCAGCCACAGGCCCATGATGTTGCGGAGGTGACGGATGGTGCCGTTCACCCCGCGCTCATTGGTGAAGTTCGCCGCCCGGGACTCCTCCGTCAGAACTGGAGCTGACAGCTCCAGGCCGGCCAACGACCACGTACCGCAGGACACATAGGCGAATCCTGGCTCGGTCGCGGGCACCGAGGCGACCGCCGACGCGGTGTCGTGCGAGGCGACGGTCGTCACCGGCGTTCCGGCGGGAAGACCGGTGTACTCGGCGACGTGCGGCAGCAGTGTCCCGGCCGGGTCACCCGGCTCACGCAACGCCGGAAACCAGGAGCGCTCCAGGCCCAGCCGGCCGATCAGCGCATCGGACCAGGTCCCGGCGGACGCGTCCAACAGACCGGTCGTCGAGGCGTTGGTGATCTCCGCGCCCAGCGTGCCGGTCAGCCAGTGCACCATGAGGTCGGGGATCAACAGCATCGTGCGTGCCGTACCCCACTGGGCACTCGCACGATGCGCCGCGAGCTGGAACACCGTGTTGAACGGCAGATGCTGCAACCCGCTGACGGCATACAGCTCCTGCGCCCCGCATGCGGCCAGTACCTGCCCGGCGGCCTTGCCGTTACGGCTGTCGCGGTAGTGGAACGGCAACCCGAGAAGCGCTCCGTCGGCGTCGAGAAGGCCGTAGTCGACCGCCCAGGTATCGATGCCGATCGAGGCGAGCGGTCCGCCACGCGCCGCCGTCCGCAGGCCGTCCAGCATCCCCTGGTACAGGGCGAGCACGTCCCACCGCAGCCCGTCCGGCAGCCGGACCGGGGCATTGGGGAAGCGGTGCGCCTCGGTCAGCACGAGCTCGTCGGGCCCGGCCCGGCCGGCGATCACCCGGCCGCTGGTGGCACCGAGGTCCACGGCCGCGAAGACCGCGTGGCTTCGTGACGTCACAGGCATGGAACTCTCATCCGGTTCGTCGTAGCGGGAGAGGTCATCGAAGGAAGGCCGCCGCCACACCGGCGTCCACGGGGATGTGGAGGCCGGTCGTGTGCGTGAGGTGCCCACCGGTCAGCGCGAAGACGGCGTTCGCGACGTGCTCCGGGAGCACCTCGCGCTTGAGGATGGTTCGCTGGGCGTAGAACTCGCCGAGCTTCTCCTCCTCGATGCCGTACGTGGCCGCACGCTGGGCGCCCCAGCTGCCCGCGAAGATTCCGGATCCGCGCACCACCCCGTCGGGATTGACGCCGTTCACCCGGATCCCGTACTCGCCCAACTCGGCAGCCAACAGCCTTACCTGGTGGGCCTGATCGGCTTTGGTCGCCGAGTAGGCGATGTTGTTCGGGCCAGCGAACACCGCGTTCTTCGACGTGATGTAGACGATGTCGCCGCCGAGGCTCTGATCCCGCATCACCCGCGCGGCCTCACGCGAGACGAGGAACGATCCGCGCGCCATGACGGCGTGCTGAAGATCCCAGTCCCGGGCCGTGGTTTCGAGCAGCGGCTTCGCGATCGAGATACCGGCGTTGTTGACGACCAGATCCACACCGCCGAAGGCCAGCACCGCGCTCTTGAACGCAGCGGTGATCTGCTCCTCGCTCGTCACGTCGACGGTCACCGCCACGGCTCTGTCCGGCCCGCCGAGCTCCTGCGCCACCGAGGCGGCGCTCCGTGTGTCGACGTCGGCGACGACGACACACGCCCCCTCCGCAGCCAGCCGGTGCGCGACGGCCTTGCCGATGCCGGACCCCGCCCCCGTGACCAGCGCCACCCGGGTGGCCAGCGGCTTGGCCACGGGCATCCGGCGCAGCTTGGCCTCCTCCAGTTCCCAGTACTCGATCCGGAACTTCTCGGACTCCTCGATCGGCGCGTACGTCGACACGGCCTCGGCGCCACGCATCACGTTGATGGCATTGAGATAGAACTCCCCGGCGACCCGGGCGGTCTGCTTGTCCTTGCCGAAGGAGAACATGCCGACCCCGGGCACCAGAACGATCGCCGGGTCCGCGCCGCGCATAGCGGGGGAGGCGGGAGCGGCATGACGCTCGTAGTACGCGCGATAGGCCTCCCGGTACTTGCCGTGCAGTTCCTTCAGACGCGCCGCCACCTCGGCCGGCGGGGCGTCCGTGGGCAGGTCGAGGACGAGTGGGCTGACCTTCGTCCGAAGGAAATGATCCGGGCACGAAGTGCCGAGCGCGGCGAGCCGTGGGTGTTCGGTACGGGACAGGAAGTCCAGGACGGGCTCGGCGTCGGTGAAGTGGCCCACCTGCGGACGGTCGGTGGAGGCCAGACAGCGGATCAGCGGTGCGAGCGCCGCGGCGCGCTCTCGGCGCTGATCCGCGGCGAGGGGCTCCCGGCCCGCCCACACGGGTCCGAACGGCTCCGCCCGGCCATGCTCCTGAAGGAATGTCTCGGCTGTGCGGATCATCCAGAGAGCGTTGCGCTCACACTCGTCCGAGGTCTCGCCCCAGGCTGTGATGCCATGACCACCGAGGATCACACCGACGGCCCGCGAGTTGGCCGCCCTGACCGCCGCGATGTCCAGGCCGAGCTGGAAACCGGGTCTGCGCCAGCCCACCCAGGCCACCTTGTCACCGAAACACTCCACCGTGAGCTTCTCGCCGTCGGCCGAACACGCCAGCGCGATCCCGGAGTCCGGGTGCAGATGATCGACGTGCGCGGCCTCGACCAGCGCGTGCATCGCCGTGTCGATGGAGGGTGCGGCACCGCCGTTGCCGTGCAGGCAGTAGTCGAACGCGGACACCATCTCGTCCTCGCGCTCCACCCCCGCATACACGGCCTTGAGCGCGCGGACCCGGTCCAGGCGCAGCACGGCGAGACCTGCCCCGGTGAGCGTGCCGAGATCGCCTCCGGACCCCTTCACCCACAGCAGCTCGGTCTCGCCGCCGGTGACAGGGTCGGTGCCGGTGGCCTTGACGGAGGTGTTGCCCCCCGCGTAGTTGGTGTTGCGGGCGTCGGAGCCCAGCCGATGGGCGCGCTTCAGGAGGGCGGCGACTTCGGGGTGCGTCGCGGGCGTCATGGGATTCCTTCGTGGTCGCGGTCGAGCGGAACCGTGCGGACGGGTGTACAGGTGTACGGGGGAGAGCGGCCGGGCTCAGGCGCCCCAGCCGGCCTGCACGCCACCGACCCGTGCGGTGGCGATGCGCTCCTGATTGCCGGAGGCGAGATAGGCGGAGAACGGATCCCCGGCCAGGCCGAGCTCCTCACGCACCTCGGCGAGCAACGGGCGGACGTCGGTGTTGTACGCGTCCATCAGGACGCCGTTCGCGGCCAGGACATCGCCGGACCGCTGAGCGGTGCTCAGTATGTCCATGTCGATGAGCAAGGCCTTGGCGGTCGCTTCCTGCACATTGGCGACCGACCGGATCACGGCAGGGATCTTCGCCTCGATGTTGTGGCACTGGTCGAGCATGAAGTTGACGTTCGTCTCGGACCTCATGCCGCCGTTCTTGACCACCTCGTGCATGATCCGGAACAACTGGAACGGATCGGCGGCGCCGACCATCAGATCGTCGTCGGCGTAGAACCGTGAGTTGAAGTCGAAGGCGCCGAGTCTCCCCGCACGCAGCAGGAACGCCACGATGAACTCGATGTTGGTGCCCGGTGCGTGATGTCCGGTGTCCACGACCACGTGAGCCTTGGGGCCGAGGTTCAGACAGTGCGCGTACGCGGTGCCCCAGTCCGGCACGTCCGTCGTGTAGAACGCGGGCTCGAACAGCTTGTACTCCAGCAGCATCCGCTGGTCGTCGGCCAGTCGCCCGTACACCTCGGCCAATGCCTCGGCGAGCCGGTCCTGACGGGCCACGATGTCATCCTGCCCGGGATAGTTCGTGCCGTCGGAGAACCAGAGCTTGAGATCGGGGGAACCTGTCTCGTCCATGATGTCGACGCATTCGAGCAGATGGTCCGTGGCCTTGCGGCGCACCTTCCGGTCGGGATGGGTGACCGAACCCAGCTTGTAGTCGTCGTCCTGGAAGACGTTGGAATTGATCGCGCCGATCCGCAGCCCGAGATCGGCGGCGTGTCGGGTGAGTGCGGAGTAGTTCTCGACCTTGTCCCACGGGATGTGCAACGACACCTTCGGCGCCACGCCCGTGAACGCGTTCACCTGTGCCGCGTCCTCCAGCTTCTCGAACGGGTCACGAGGGACTCCTGGCTGTGCGAACACCTTGAACCGCGTTCCGGAGTTTCCGTATCCCCACGATGGCGTCTCGATCACCTGGGACTTCAGGGCTGCCTTGACGGCCGACACATCAGACATGAACACCTCGCAAGCGGAGTCATCCAGCGACCGTGGTGGTTCGGACGACGTGTGAATCGTTTCATTATGAATGTAAGCTAGGTTTGCGGCCGGCTTCCAGTCAAGCCTCAGGTGAACAGTCGGTTGAGTCCCCGCCTGCTTCTTCGCCGAATTGAATCAATTCACCACGCGGTTGGCAGATCCGGCAGGGAACCGGCCGCGTGGCGGGTTCCGTCCGGGCCGATCGGCATCGATCGCGCTCGGACGGTTCAGAGGGTGTTGGGCTCGCCGACTCGTTTCAAGGCATGGTGGCGCATCGGTGAGACGAGGTGAAGAGCGAGGGCGCGACGACGTCAGGACCGGCAGCCCATGGAGCGTCGGCTGCCGACCGCCTGCCGTTTTCGGGCCGCCGTCTTCTTGTCCGCAGACCGCCGGGTGGGGCCGGCCTACCCGGGCCGCACGGCGCCGGAGTGCGTCGCGACGGCGACGATGTTCAGCGGCTTTGTTCGACGGGTGCGTTCAGTGACCGCTGCCGGACATGCTCGGTTGAAGCGAGCGCACCAGATCGAAGAACCGGGATTCGTTGCCGCAGAGCCCCGCACGCTCCAGCGCCCCGTCGGCCTCCGCGATCGGCGAGGCGAGCAACGGCATGTACACGGGACCTTCGTCAGGCTCCGCGAGCGCCGCCCGAGTGGCCTGCAGCAGTCGGACATACGCCTGGGCTGCGGCGAGTTCGTCATTGCGCATGTCAGCATCTCCCGGTCAGAGGTGTCGGAACCACCAGCATCCTCCATGGGTCTGACAATGGCGGCCCACGAGGCGCGGGGCTGTCCGCCAGTCGCCGTCCGGCGGTTTGACGCCGGCTGGTGGCTCGGACCTGTCCGGCCGATCATGTGACTGCCGCGGGCTCATGTTGTTGATGTGAACATGGGGCGTGGTGATCCGAGGGATGCCGAGTGGGAACGGCTGCGGCTGCTTCTGCCGGTGAGCAACAGGCGTTGTGGCAGGTGGCGGAACCACCGGCAGGTGATCGACGGGATCCTGCACGAGGTGCGGGCCGGCGTGCAGTGGCGTGACCTGCCCGAACGGCTCGGGCCGTGGAAAACGGTCTGCCAACGCCATCGGCTGTGGTCGTCCGACGGAACCTGGGAGCGTCTGCTCCAGCAGGTCCAGGCCACGGCACCGCAACCGCAGCAGACCTCACCATCTGTCTCCGCACATGACTTCAATGCGACCCCGCAGTAGAGCGCCTGGGCGCGGCCGTCACCACGAATGTCCGGACAGCTCCTAACCGTCGTTCGGCGGCCTGGCACCGGTCGGTGGCTCGACCTCCAGGAACCTTCTGCGGCGTGGCCCGCGGTACAGCAGCACTGTCCAGCCCAACTCCCGCAGCACAGCCGCGCACCGGGCCAACTCGTCCTCCTCCGTGTGGGCGGCTCCACTGCCGGGCGGGCCGAGCCACTCGACCCTTACGCTGCTCGGCGACTCGCCCCGCTCAAGGCGATAGCCCGTCGCGATCCGCAGGCCTGAGTCGTCAACGGCCGATGCGGCCAGGCCCGATGCCTCCAGGGTCAGGGCGATGGCCCGTATCGGCCGGAGGGTCTCCCATCGCGCGGGCACGCTCTCCGGGCTGCCGAGGCCGGAGTTCGTCAGCCGTCGGATCTGCAGCATTCCCTCGAACGCCGTACGGACCGAAGCGGCCCGCCTCTCGTCCGGCAGCGGGGCCGTCGGCCCGTCCCCGGTGGCCGGTTCGAAACCGGCCTCGTTCTCGCTGTCCATCAGAGCCCCTCCGCCCGTGCCTTGCTGCTGCCAGTGTGCGTCGCCCCACTGACATTGATAGTGGTGAGCGGGTTCCGGCGGTCGTGGCTCAGCCACTGACTGACACCGCCCCATACCGCATCGCCCTCGTCCGCATGTCCAGCGACGACAGGACCCGCGCATACGTGGCACGACAGACCGCCGCCGGCCGGACGAAGAAAGAGATCAACCGGCTCCTCGAACGAGCCGTCGCCCGCGAGATGTTCCGCCGTCTCACCACCACAGTCACCCCCTGCCACCGCCGACCTACGACCCCGGCGACAGGCCAAGAACATCATCCTCACCGCCGTCGCCCAGCACTTCAACGTCTGGCCCACCATCCTCTCCAGACTCGAACGAGGACACGCGCGCTCATCCACCAGGGGTTACGGGACTGCCCTTAGAAGGATGTAACACCCACCATTATCGCGCGCACGGACTCTGGACCGGCTCGGGCCCTCTGATCCCGGTGTCCGCGCTCCGCCGCCAGTGCTGTGGCCGGAAGGGTTCACCGGCTCGCGACGCCCGGCACGGCGCCTCGCCGCGTCGTCGCATCACCCGCGTACGTCCGACACCAGGCCGTGTCCGGTAAATTTCGCCTGGCGCGCTGTCCGGCACGTGCACTCGCCGCGCTGTCGGAGCCATCCGAGCGCGTCCAGCACGAGGATGATCCTCCGCCTTGCGATTTGCGCGCGCCGGACGCCGCGCGCCCCGCCCTGCGGGCGAACGGCGGCATTCGTCAGACACGGACCAGGGCGGTCCTCCGCCCTGCGACGCACCGCACCGGACGCCGCGAGCCTGTCGGCAGACCCTTCCGGCCACAGCACTACACGGGGGCGAAGCCCCGCCGATAGTGGTCGCGCAGAACGGCCCGGCGATGTGGGTCGGACAGCTGCTCGTCCGCCCAGAGGAAGAAATTGTCCGCGAGGGTGTCGGTCCAGTCGTAGGCCGGATCGTACGGGCCGGTGTCCGACGGCGGAAGCTGTGCCTGCCACTTCGGGCCGGACGGATGGTCGACGGTGACGATGCGGGCGCCGTCCGGTCGCTGCACGTGCCGGACGGTCACCTCTTCACCATCCCACCGGCGTTCACCGAACTGGAGCCACAAAGCCGCGTCGTCGGCGTACAGGGCGGCGACGGTGCCGGTGCCGTGCGGCAGGACATGGACGAAGCCGTGACAGCGACCGGAGGCCGGGACGAGCAGCCCGGAGGCCGGGTCCAGCGCCCACACGCGGCCATGACGGTCGTAGTCCTGCAGCACTGTCGTGGACATCAGTGACGCGGCTCCAGGCCGAGCTCCTGGTCGATAGCCGCGTTGCTGCGGGTCGCAGCGTCGATGACCGCCGCCCAGCTGCCGTACTTGGCGAACTGCTGCTCGGCCGTCGGGCCCAGCAGGTTGCCGTACTTCGCCATGTTGCGTGCCTCAAGAGCCTTCACGGCCTCTGGGGACATGCCCGCACGGGTGATGTCCTTGGCGTCGTTGCGCATGGCGACCAGTACGCGGGCGATCTCCTCGTCGGAACGGCCTTCGGCGCGCATCCGTTCCTCGACCCGCTCCATGGAATCGAGCAACTCGTGGTAGCGGATGCGGATCTCGCGCGCCTGTGCCCATTGCTCGGGAGTCATCTCCCGGATCGAGCAGACGACCGGATCGCTGCTGGTGCACGGCGCCGCCGGAGCTGACACGGCCGAGTGCACGGCACCGGCCGACGGTGCGGAGGCAGGGGCGGCCAGAGCCGTCCCAGGCGTGAGCAGCGCACTGCCCGCGAGCGTGAGCAGCGGAAGGAGAAGAGCGACGACCAGCCTGCGGA
Source organism: Streptomyces sp. NPDC104309 (assembly GCF_055584025.1). Lineage (NCBI taxonomy): Bacteria > Bacillati > Actinomycetota > Actinomycetes > Kitasatosporales > Streptomycetaceae > Streptomyces > Streptomyces sp. NPDC104309. The sequence goes on from NZ_JBVJMV010000027.1 coordinate 82,208, forward strand.
GCAGTGAACCCCGGCTGGAGGCCGAGGGGGACGAGAAGCCGGACAACGGACGTACAGGCATGAAGAGGTGTTCTTTTCGCCGAAGTGACGGGGCGAGAAGGACGCTACGGGTGTCGCAGCACCCGGGAGCGATCATGAAATCGGCGCGTACGGGTGACGGATCCCGCTAGGGTTGACCGTCCGGCGGTTCCGTACTCCACCCATAGCCCAGAGGACCCACGCACTGTGCCCGACCATGTCCAAGGCCCCGGCGCCGGCACCGACCGTGACGCACTTCGCGCCGACTGTGCGAACTGCTTCGGCCTGTGCTGCGTCGCGCTGACCCTGACCCGGTCCGCGGACTTCGCGGTCAACAAGGATGCCGGAAAGCCCTGCCACAACCTGCGGGAGGACTTCCGCTGCGGCATTCACACCGAACTGAGGACCCAGGGCTTCCCGGGCTGCACCGTCTACGACTGCTTCGGAGCCGGTCAGAAGGTCTCCGGCGAGACCTTCGGAGGGCAGGACTGGCGCCGGGCCCCTCGCACCGCTCAGCAGATGTTCCAGGTGTTCCCGGTCATGCGACAGCTCCACGAACTCCTCTGGTACCTGACGGAAGCGCTGTCCCTGGAATCAGCACGCCCCCTCCACGGGGAGATCCGGCGCAGCCTGGACGAGACGGAGCGCCTCACTCACCTTCCGGCGGACGCGTTCACGGAGCTCGACGTGGCAGCCCACCGTGACGACGTAGCCGCCCTCCTGCTCCGTACCAGCACACTCGTACGAGCCACGGCGCCCCGCAGGATGAAGCGCGACCACCGCGGCGCCGACCTCATCGGCGCCCGGCTCAAGGGTGCTGACCTCCGGGGCGCCGATCTGCGCGGCGCTTATCTCATCGCGGCGGACCTCACGGGTGCCGATCTGCGCCTGGCCGATCTGATCGGGGTCGACTTCCGGGACGCCGACCTGTCCGGCGCCGACCTCACCGGAAGCCTCTTTCTCACCCAGGCTCAGCTCAACGCGGCCAGGGGCGACGAGGCGACGAAGCTCCCGCCCTCGCTCAGCCGCCCCACGCACTGGAAGCGGTGATTGCGCAGCCGGACGATGCCCCCGGGCGCCCGGACACCATCCGCGCCGCACCCGGGGGAACCGGCCACAGCTGCGGGGCACCACCGGAGCCCGTGGTTCGTTGCACAGTGCGGCGTACCCGGAACGCCTTCGACGACCGGACCGAGGAGTCCCGCACATGTCCAGCAGTATCGACCTCAGCCGCACCGAGCGGAATCGCGCCGACGGGAGCCGCACCCGCCTGATCGAGCGGCTGATGGAGCAGTTCCCGCACGTGCCCCGGGAAGCCGTCATCAAGGAGGACCTGCTGCGCGGCGGCATCGCGTTCGACGAGTCCGCGCTCAGTGACAACGAGAGCGGCGAGGTCAAGCCGAAGTCGTACTTCATCTTCTCGTTCGACCACGGAACCCTCCCCGAGCTCGGTGCTGCCGCGCTCCGCCGCCCGCCGGAGGAGATCGTGCTCACCGGAGGCCCGTACGAACTGCGCAGGACCGTGGTGTCGGTACGGGTGAACCCGGCGTCCCCGTACCGCGTCGCGGCCGACGACGACGGCGTGCTCGGGCTCTACCTCGACGCCCGGCGGATCTCCGACGTCGGCCTGCCACCGATGCCGGACTACTACCGGCACACCCTGGAGAACGGCAAGTCCGTGATGGAGGTCGCGCCCACCATCCAGTGGGGCTACCTCGTCTACCTGACGGTCTTCCGGGTCTGCCAGTACTTCGGGGCGAAGGAGGAGTGCCAGTACTGCGACATCAACCACAACTGGCGCCAGCACAAGGCGGCGGGACGCCCCTACACCGGTGTGAAGCCGGTGGAGGAGGTCCTGGAGGCACTGGCCATCATCGACAGGTACGACACCGCGAAGACATCCACCGCCTACACCCTCACCGGCGGCGCCATCACCTCCCACATCGGCGGCCGTGACGAGGCCGATTTCTACGGGCAGTACGCCAAGGCCATCGAGGAGCGCTTCCCAGGCCGCTGGATCGGCAAGGTCGTCGCCCAGGCTCTGCCCAAGGCCGACGTGCAGCGTTTCCACGACTACGGCATCCAGATCTACCACCCCAACTACGAGGTGTGGGACCGTCGGCTCTTCGAGCTCTACTGCCCCGGCAAGGAGCGCTACGTGGGCCGCGACGAGTGGCACCGCCGCATTCTGGACTCCGCCGAGGTCTTCGGTCCCCGCAATGTCATCCCCAACTTCGTCGCGGGCGTGGAGATGGCTGAACCCTTCGGCTTCACGACGGTGAAGGAAGCCGTCGAATCGACCACCGAAGGCCTGCGGTTCTTCATGTCGCACGGCATCACCCCGCGCTTCACCACCTGGTGCCCGGAGCCCACCACTCCGCTCGGCAGGACCAACCCGGACGGGGCACCGCTGGAGTACCACATCCGCCTGCTCGACGCCTACCGCGCGACCATGGAGGAGTACGGGCTCAGTTCGCCCCCCGGCTACGGACCGCCCGGACCCGGGAGCGCGGTCTTCTCCGTGAGTTCCTTCATGGACAGTCTTCCGCCGCGTCCGGACGACGATCAGTAGCAACGGGCCCGTCTCCGGAACCGCCTCGGCTTCGGGGACGGGCCGGGCTGTCGCGTCGAGTCGGCCGGGGGCGCCGGGCGGGCACAGAGCGAACCCGTCGACCGGCGACGCCCCGTCACATCAGGCGCGCCACTCCGCCGTGCGTTCCGAGGACGCCGCGGCGAGCGCCTTGGTCACGGCCTCGGCATCGCCCTGGTGTCCGTAGACGGGCGTGCCGGGCTGCTGGTGCCAGGACTCGTCGAGGCCGCCCGCGTCCACGGTGTCGAAGCCCAGTTCGTCGATGAGGTCGCGCACGACCTGCTTGGCGGCCGCGTCGTCGCCGGCCACCGGCAATGCCTGGCGACCCGGGCTGCCCTTCGGGCGGCCGTTGTCAAGGATGTCCTGCGCGTACGTCCCGTTGAATGCCTTGACCACCGGGTGACCGATCTGCTGCTCGGTCCAGCGGCTTTCGGGCAGACCGTCCTCGATCGCGCCGATCCGGCCGTCACGCTGCTGCGGGTAGTAGTTGCCGGTGTCGATGACCACGGTGCCCTCCGCGGCCCCGTCGAGGAACCCTGAGGGCAGAAGGGGGACGGCCTTGAGCGGCACGGTGACGACAACGACCTGCGCTCCCCGAGCAGCCTCCGCGGCGGTGACCGGGGTGGCTCCGGTCTCCTCGGCGAGCGCGGCGAGCGTCTGCGGACCGCGCGAGTTGGCGACGGAAACGTCATGGCCCAGCGCGGTGAGGCGCCGGGTGAGGTTTCCGCCAATGTTGCCCGCTCCAATGATGCCGATCTTCATGGATCCGACCTTCCGATGGTGCCTGCGGTAGTTGGTGAGCTCTCGCCGCTTCACCAACTACCGTCCGCGGGTTCCTATTCCAGCTATTGGCAAAACGATTCGCTCGTTCACCGGAAGGATGGGACCGGGTGACTGCGGGCACCTACAGGAAGAGAACCGGAACCACCGTGCCCGCTTGGAAGGGGTGCCCATGCTGTATGGCATCGATGTCAGCTCGTATCAGTCGTCCTTCGACACGGACGGACTGGACTTCGTCCTCATCAAAGCCACCGAGGGCCGTTCGTACGTCAATCCGCATCTGAACTCACAGGTCAAACGCGCCAGGGACGCGGAGTGCGTGGTCGGTTTCTACCACTTTCTCTGGCCGGGCAACATCACGGCTCAGGCGGAGTACTTCCTGAGCAAGGCCCCGGAGAAGGCGGGGGACCTGCTCGCCGTCGACTGGGAGGAGAACGGTGAAGGCGCACGGGCGAGCAATGCTGAGAAGGACCGCTTCATCCGAGAGGTCAAGCGCCTGCGTCCTCACCACAAGGTTCTGCTGTACTGCAACCGCTACTTCTGGCTGAATCACGACACGACTTCGTATGCCGGGGACGGCTTGTGGATAGCCGATTACGTGGCTGCGGGAAAACCCAGGATCAAGGCGTCCTGGCGCATTCATCAGTACACCGACCAGCCGCTCGACAAGGATGTCGCCGCCTTCTCCTCACGGACCGCCATGCTTGACTGGGCTCGCGGGTAGCGGCACGCGCGGGCTGCGAGGCCCGCGCTCGGGCGTCGGCGATCGGACGCGCGGCACTGAGCGCCGGGCCGCGAAGAAGGGCGGTGAGCGGGGGAGTGGGGCGAGAGCGGATCGGAGAAGCGGAAAGCGGCCATCCGGAATAGCCTGTTCCGAGGCTTCTGCCGCCTCCGCGCCCTCGGGCGGTGGCTGATCAGCCGGACGTGCCCGATCTGCCCGATCGAAGCGGAGGAGTGTCCATGAAAGCCGCCGTTGTCCGCAGCTTCACAGAGCCGCTGGTGATCGAGGAGAGGCCCGTGCCGTCGCCCGCCGGCCACCAGGTGCTGGTGCGGATGGAGGCCTCCGGGCTGTGCCACACCGACATTCACGCGGCGCGGGGCGACTGGCCGGTCAAGCCCGATCCACCGTTCGTACCGGGGCACGAGGGTATCGGCGTCGTCGAAACGGTCGGTGCGCAGGTCTCCCATCTCGCGGTGGGGGACCGGGTGGCCATCCCGTGGCTCGGAGAGGCGTGCGGACACTGCGACCACTGCGTCTCCGGCTGGGAGACGCTCTGTCTGAAGCAGCGGAACAGCGGCTACTCCGTGGATGGCAGCCATGCCGAGTATGCGTTGGCGCACGGAACGTACGTGGTGCCGGTCCCCGACGGAGTCGACCCGTTGGACGCGGCGGCGCTGACCTGTGCGGGCGTCACCACGTACAAGGCCGTGAAACTGTCCGGCGCGCGCCCGGGGACGCGCGCGCTCATTTCGGGCATCGGTGGCCTGGGGCATCTCGCCCTGCAGTACGCGCGCGTCTTCGGCGCCGAGACGATCGCTGTCGACGTCACCGATGAGAAGCTGGCACTCGCCCGTGAACTCGGCGCCGACCACGTCATCGATGCCCGGGTCCAGGATGTTGCGGAGGAGGCGCAGTGGCTGGGTGGGGCGGACGCGGCCATCTCGCTGGCAGTGAGCAACGAGTCGTTCGGTGCCGCGTACGGTGCTCTGCGCCGTGGAGGCACGCTCGTACTGGTGGCGCTGCCCGCCGAAGGCAAGCTGGAGCTGCCCGTCTTCGACACGGTGCTGAACGGTAAAAAGGTCATCGGTTCGATTGTCGGAACCCGCGAGGATCTTGCCGAGGTGTTCCAGCTGCACCGGCTCGGTCGTACACGTGTGGTCCGTGAGAGCCGAGCGCTCAAGGACATCAATACGTCGATCGACGAGGTGCTGACAGGCAAGGTGCCGGGACGTCTCGTCTTCGACATGCGCTGAGCCGGTCGCACGCGGGCGGAGCACCTCCGTCCCGTCCTTCGGTGTTCTGGCAGGGCGCGGACAGCTGCCGCCGACCCGGGTGGCCCCGCGAGAGCGGGTGGCTTCCGCGTCGTAGAAGCGGAAGCGCTCGGCGGACTCGTCGACCAGCAGGCGCGGTCGCGAGGCGTCCATGAACGTACTCGGATCGGTGGGTGCGTACCTATCATTGGTGGAGTCCTAAGATGTCGTCAATGAGTGCGACCCCGCCCACTCTTCTGGGACTCACGACCTATTTGCTGTCCAAGACCGGCAAGACCGCGCGGAGCCGGCTGGCGTCGCGGCTGGCCGAGCGTGATCTGAGGCTCTGGCACATGGCGGTGCTCTCGGCGCTCGTCGATTTCGGCCCCCACGTCCAGCGGGAGCTGGCGGCAAGGCTGGGGATCGACCGGAGCGACATGGTGAAGATCGTGGACGATCTCGCATTCCTCGGACTCGTGGACCGGGCTCGTGACACCACCGACCGTCGTCGGGTCACCGTCACGCCCACCCCGGCCGGCCGGAAGGTGCTCGCGGAGCTGGAGGGTGAGGCCATGGCTGTCCAGCGGGACCTGCTCGCTCCCCTGACCGGCAAGGAACAGGTCCAACTGGCGGCGCTGCTGAGGCGAGTCCACGCCCATGTCCACGAACTGCCCGAAGAGGCGCGGTCTGGTCGTTGAGCGATTCCCGGGTCCGGGTACGGCAGACTCCTCGGGTGACCACAGCCGCGGCTCAGCCGCCTCGTGACCGTGCGCGCGGGCGCGGGATCGACTCCCTCATTTCGCAGGCCGCGACCGCGACGCCTGCCGAACAGGCGGCAGCCTTACTGACGGCCATGCGGAGCGTTCCGGTCCGGGTGGGAGTCCTCCAGGCGGCCGCGGTGCTCCTGGAGGAGCGGGTACGTGCGACGGAGGACGCCGTGGAGCGCGCGTCGGCGGCGACGACGGTCGCCATGCTGCGCAGCGCGATCGGCCAAGCCGGCTGAGAGCCTGTCGGGTGGCCTTCGATCGGATAGCGGACGCGGTCTGGTGCGTGCGATTCCGAGGCGCCGGGATGTCCTCGGATGGGGTCTCCCCTGCTCCCTGGGAGCTTGGGGAAGGAGCTACCAGGGCATTTCGGCAACGAGGGAAGCGTGCGTGCCAGGGCGTGGCCGCCCGATCAGAGGTCACCCGACAGGCTCTGAGCCGGTTCTCGTACCGGGCGTTGTCCGAAAAGAGGCCCCTGGAGTGGGCGAGCCGGGTATTGCGCGTCCGGTGCCGGGTGCGCGTACATCCCTGGCGAGAGACCGATTTCCCCGACACCGGGGCGAGTTCAGGGCCACCACATTTCCCGCGTATGACCCCGGCTGCGGCCCGAGGCGTCGATTGGCATGGACCTGATGATGGTGCTGGGCTACAGTCCGTTGCGGCACAGTCTGAGAGCGCTCTCAGCTGAGACCTCTCGGGCGCCTGCTGTTCCTCCCCACGATTCGGAACAACAGAAGGGTCATTCCGTTGAGACGCATGACAGCCTTACGCGCGAGTCTTGCCGCCACCTTGGTCGTCGGAGCCTGGGCGACCGTAGGTCTCGCCTCCGCCTCCGCTGTGAATCCTCCGTCCGTGAACTCTCCGTCCGTGAACTCTCCGTCCACCCTTTCCCGTGCTGTCACCGAAGCGCCGGCGTCCGACGGGCTGATCTCCGCCATGCGCAGGGACCTCGGTCTGACGGAAAGCCGGGCCAGGGCGCGTCTGGCCGCCGAGAAGACGGCAGCAGCAGTACAGGGCGCAGCGCGACGGGCCGCCGGAACGGCGTACGCGGGTTCCTGGTTCGACCCGGACAAGGGAAGGCTCACGGTGGCCGTCACCGACACCGGGAGGGCCGACGCCGTGGGCGCGGCGGGCGCAGACGTCCGGCTGGTGAGTCACAGCGCGCGGCAGCTCGACGTGACCAAGGCGCAGCTTGACGCACTGTCCGCGCCGGACGGCGTCAGTAGCTGGCATGTCGACCCGAAAGCCAACGCGGTCGTTGTGAACGTCGTCTCGTCCGCACAGGATGACAACGATGTCCGGAAGTTTGTGGAACGGGCCCGCGCCGCCGGCCCCGTCCTGGTGAAGCAGACCCCCGAGGCGCCCAGGACCTTCTCCGCCGGGACCGTGGGCGGGGATCCGTATTACACGGGCAACGTCCGGTGCTCCATCGGTTTCTCCGTCCATGGCGGTTTCGTCACCGCAGGGCACTGTGGCCAGACGGGCGCCGCGGTCAGCGGTTGGGACGGCTCGGCCATCGGCAACTTCCAGGGCTCGTCCTTCCCCGGTGACGACTACGCCTGGGTCAGTGTCGGCAACGGCTGGTGGACCGTACCTGTGGTCCTTGGCTGGGGCACCGTCTCCGACCAGCTGGTCCGGGGCTCCGCGGAGGCACCCATAGGCGCCTCCGTCTGCCGCTCCGGCTCCACGTCCCATTGGCACTGCGGCAACGTACTGGCCACGAACGAGACCGTGAACTACAGCCAAGGCGCGGTCTACCAGATGACGAAGACGAGCGTCTGCGCCGAGCCGGGTGACTCGGGCGGATCCTTCATCAGCGGAGACCAGGCACAAGGGGTCACTTCGGGCGGCTGGGGCAATTGCAGCGGCGGTGGAGAGACCTGGCACCAGCCGATCAACGAGATCCTGAACCGGTACGGGCTCACGCTGCACACCGCCTGACCAAGTCGAGGGCCGGCCGGACGGTGCTCCGGCCGGTCCTTCGCGGAGGGCCTGTCGCGACCGGGGATTCATCGCTCCGCAGCGACAGGCCTGCCCGCGACCGAGGGTGCGCCCAGGGATGTCGCGAGGACGGCGCGGGGCGTCACACAGTGCCGCAGTCGGAACGAGGGGGGTGTTCATGCCGGGCTGGGTGCCGCAAAAGCATGGGGGCGTGGACGGCCTGCCGGGACTCGGGCGTATCGGGTCACCGGCCCTGGTACGAGACCGAAGACGGCTGGGCTGGACGGAACACCGGGCCGGATCACTCGTGAAACGGCCTGGGTGGCGACGGCGGCTGGTGGGAGCGCTCTGGGTGGACCGGAAGCGGCATACGCCGGGCGTGCCGCGTGGGTACTCGTTGCCCGTGAAGAAGAAGCACCGAATCAGGCCGGCCGTGCTCACGTTCTGCGTGGTCGCGGTGTCGGCCTACGCCACCTCGATCACCTGACCGTGGGTTGCCGGAGAACGCACGTGGATGTGGATCGACGTCATCGCCTTCCCCTTCATCGTGTTGATTGCGTATTCCGTCATTCTTGGTGACCGCACCCCCGATGATTCAACGAGCTTCTGGGGTGGGGTCTGACAGGGCGACGGGCGCCGTCGTCGAGGGCGTCGCACGACACCGTCGGGCGGTCGGTGCTGCGGCCCATGGTGTCGGGGCCGGGTGGGTTGCTGTGCTGCCGCAGCGCGCGTTCGAATATTCGGGCTGTTCGTGCCCCCTTGTCCGAGGGAGTCGGGTGGGGATCGGCGAGGTTCTGGTGCAGCTCCTCCACTCGCACCCAAGGGCGAGAGCCGTCGTCCGCGGGGGGCGGTGGCCTGCGCGGGGTCGCGGGTAACGCTCCGCTGTCGGTTTTCGTGTGTGATGTCGATGCCGAACGGCTTGCGGCCGAGAGTGATTTGACCGGCCGAGATGCGGAATCCGATGGCAGGCGAGGCATTCCGTCAGCCAGTGTCGACGATGGGGTCGAGCCCTGAGCTCTTGCCGCTGTTGTGCATGCGCTTGTGGATGGGTCCTGCGCTGTGCGTGATCGCTTCGACGGCGTCGGACGGCGAGCGGAGTGCGTCGGATGCGAGGCGTTCACTGCCTTCGCGCAGCCAGTTCTCGATGGAATCGCCGTCCTGGACGGTGTCCAGCACTGCCTTGGCGGACCCGGTGCGGATCGGCGACCGCGTCTCGCCCCTTTGTGGGTCGTCCGTGGTGTTTCTGCGCTGCACGCCCGAGGCCTTCGCATTGGTTGTCCGGCCCGTTGTTGCAGGTCGGGGTGTGGATGGCGGGTGTGCGGAGCGATGGCGTGACGTGAATTTTGGGCGGTGTCAAAGACAGACACGCCGGCGCCGGGGTGAGCGGGAATCAGTATGTCGCCCGGACAGGCTAACGACACATCAACTCGCGAAATTTCGAGCCCAGTTGAAAAACAATCGGATTGTTGGGAAATAGCATTTGGCGTACCTTTTGTCGCTCGATCGGTGATCCGCCCCCTCCTGTCAACATGTCCGATATGACAGGTATGTGGGCCGTTAGTACGTTCAATCTCGGGTCGGCTGCTCAGTCGGCCTCTCTGAGACAGGAGAAGTGATATGGCTACCCGTTCCACCGTTGTTACCGCCGCGGTAGCGGCCGCCGCGGCCCTGGCCGCCACCGGCATCACCTACGCGTCGGCCGCCACCTCCGAGCCGGCCCAGGCCGCCCCCGTCGTCCAGCAGGCCGCCGCCCCCGTTTCGGCCCTCAACGGCGGCGACGCCGGCAAGGGCAACGAGGGCAAGGGCAATGAGGGCAGGGGCAATGAGGGCAGGGGCGAAGAGGGCCGTGGCTACGAGCGTCGTGGCCACGAGGAGCGCTACGAAGGCCGGATCCACATCAACGAGCGCACGTACTCCGACGAGCGTGGCGGCTGCATCACCGTAGTCAGCGGCCTCGGCTCCAAGAGCCTCAACATCCGCAACGACAGCCGCCGGACCGTCGAGGTCTTCCGCGGGGCCACCTGCGACAACGGTGCCCCCATCGCCACCGTCGGACCTCACAGCTCCAGCGACGGCGTCTTCCCCGGCCACGTCCGGGGCGGCGTGTGGGTCCACGACGGTGTCGTGGGCAGCTTCCGGGTGATCGACCACCGCCACGAGGGCAAGTGGTAACCGAGTCACTCACCTGACACGGAACCCCGGCCCGCCGGAATCGGGCCGGGGTTCCCGCCCGGACATTCACACCTGACCAGCACCCGATGACGCACAACACCTGCCACGCCGCCGAATCGGCAGCCGAACGGCGAGGCGTCGCCCGCCAGGCCGCAGCAGCCGGACCGGCCACCGGTCGCCGGCCTTCGGAACTGGACAGGTCCCCCTCGGCAGGGCCCGGCGACCCGGGCGGCACGACGTGGCACCGGCGCGGCAGACGCCGTCCACGTCCCGGCCGCCCCGGAAACCGGTCACCTCACGACCGGCCACCCCACGGGCCCTCCCGAGCCGCAGCGTGAACTCGCACCCCGGCATGCCGTGTTGCCATCCGGCGTCCGCGCCCCGGCGACCAGCTCAGGGAAACAGTCATCGCCGCTCAGCAACCCCTGACGCACAGCGTGGGCATCCCGGACTACGGATCGGCGTCGGTGAACTGCGGGGCTGTCAGGATCGGAGAGACCCGCGTAGTCGGCATCAGGAGAGTCTTCCTTCCGAGGCTCCGCCCAGGCATGAGCGCCTTCGCGGCTCGGTTCGACGGAGACTCAGCGTCTCAGCGAGTCGGCCTGTCTTTGCGGCACGGACATCGGCGAGGGCCGGGGCAGCGCATCGCTGTCCTTCATGACCCCGGCCTCGCAACGCGGTCGGCATCGAACGCCGTGGCCGTCGAGGCCGCTGACACCTCGGCTCAGGAACCGGACTCGACCGGCAGGACGGGGCCCAGTGAGGCACGGGTCTCCTCGACGAGCACCCGTGCCTCCGCCACCGTTGCGGCGAGCGACTCGGCGGTCTCCCCGGCAGCCCCCAGAAGGCGATCTACTCGCCGTCCGAAATCGATTGGTGCGCCCGGCAGCGTCTCGGCGACAGCCAGCGCGCCCTTCTCGTTGAGGCACCAACGCCGATCGTCGGCGAACAGCGCCTGGGCCAGGACGCCGAATGCCCGGGAGAGGCAGAGCGAAACATGGAGCGTGTCCGCCCGCGCTGCCCCCTTCGTCGCGACGTCGACGAGGAACTCCGCCTCCCAGGCTCCCGCCCTCAACGCCTCTCGCAGTGGCTCAGGGTAGGCACTGGTCTGTCGCTGAAGGCTTTTCAGCTCGCCCGTCGGGTCGGCCAGTACCTGACCGAGCGCCACCTCGCCCGCATAGCAGGGCGACCAGAATCCGAGGGGGTGGCCCGGCTGTATGCCTACCTCGAACCGGCCCTCGCGGCAGTCCGCCCATACCTGTTCGACCCGGTCCAGGTCCCGCAGAATCCAGTCCACCGCCATACCGTCGACCCGCAGCCACGCACCCCCGTTCACCCAAGGTCCCCAGCCGCCCGGGCCGGCCACCTCCACATCGCGGCCGGCCAGCCCGCGCAATGCGGTGAGGTCGAGCGCGCCTCGGTAGTAGACGCCGAGATCCCAGTCCGATTCCGGCCGGTGCTCCCCGCGCGCGCGGCTGCCGCCGAGCAGTACTCCGATCACACCGGGTACTTCGGCCAGGCGATTGGCCATGTTCTCGACGATCAGTTGCATGGAGCGAGTCTCGCAGTCGGCAACACGCCGGGCCACCCGTTTACGCCGTCGGTCGTCGGATCCGGCCGTGCGTGGCCTCTGCACAGCCGGATCCGATTTCCGCCGACATGATGGGGCAATCGGTGTGTCCCACGTCGATGGCTCATTCCGGAAGGTCATGGCCTCACGTGCCCTGCATCCGGCCGTACTTCGGGATCACTGGGTGCGGTAGGCATTGACGACGGTCTGGGTGAGGGCCTTCTTCCCGCCGGTGTCGGTGAGCTCCGCGCACAGGGAGACCCCGGTGCCCACGTGAGGGTTGCGGATCGTGACGGTGCGCTGCTCGACCGGGACTCGGTTCCATGAGGCGCCGCCGTCCACGGACACCGAGACCGCTGGCGAGCGTGTGCGTCTGCCGGCGGCGGCTCCCAGCACAGTGACAGGGACACGGACTGCCGTGTCCACCGACCCCGACGTCCTGCTGCGACCGATCCGTGTCGAGACCCGCGGAGAAGGCCAGGACCCGGACCGGCGGGCATTCGCCGCGATCGGGGATCTGCTGGCCGAGACCTGGGCGCCGCCGCGGGTGGGCGCCGCGCTCTACCAGGCCGCCGCGAGGATCCCCGGAGTCGCAGTGATCCATGAGGCCGCCGATGCCACGGGACGCGAAGGAGTCGCCTTCGCCCGTACGGCACATGGACAGCGGACGCAGTGGCTCTTCGACCGGGCCACGTGCGCGTTCCTCGGTGAACGCACCTCCTGCCGAAGACAGCGACGCCGGCCCGGCCAGGACCGTTGTCGGCGCCTCCGCGGTCCTTACCAACGCCGCGGTCGACCGCGTCGGTGAGACCCCCGCGTCGAGGAGGACGTAGCGCGGCATCCACGTACCTGCCGACCGCTCCGGCTGACGGCCTCACCGGTCCCCGGCGCCGGTGAGGCCGTCAGCCCGCGCGGCGGTCGTCGCGTGGAACCAAGCCCTGGCTGAAATCCCTGAATTGACGTGACATCGGATCCAGGGGCGCTATGCCTTTGGTACCGGCAGAAGAGCTTGCCGGAGCAGCCGGCGAAGAGCCGGCCGTCGACGAGGAACGCCGACCAGGAGCCCGCGCCTCCGCTGACCGGGTGGTGCCGGACCTGCTTGCCGCTGTCGGCATGGAATCCGTAGAGCCCTTTCGGTTCTGCGGCGAGGAACAGACCGTGCACGGCGCCCAGGAACTGCAACCGGCTGAGACCGGAACCCGTCGCCCTCAGGGCCGCGCCGGTTCGGGAGTCCATGGCGTGCATGACTGGGTCGAGGTAGCAGAGGGTCCTGCCGGACCGGTCGTAGCCCCGGTTCCCCTGGGCGGCGGTCCGCACGTTCCACAGGCTCCGGCCCGTTGCCGGGTCGAAGGCCGCGAGCAGCCCGCTCGTCGAGCCGTTGGCGCCGGGGCGGATTGTGGTTCTCGCACTGCCGCTGCCGAGCCCCGGGGTGCGGCAGGGCTTCGGCCTCCACCCGGCCAGGACTGCCGAGCCCGCGCCGACGGCGGCGGTTCCGCCGGCCGAGGCGATCCACAGGAACCGGCGGCGGCTCGGTCGGCCAGGGGCCGCCGCGTCCGGCGGGGTGACGTGCACGGTGGGTGCGGTAACCAGGACGGCGGCGTGTGCCTCCCGCGCGGCGAGATCCTCCCGCAGGCCGGGTGTGAGCAGCGCGCGGTGCTCGGTGGGACCCAGCGCGGCAAGGACCACGTCGGCGGACAGTCTGTGGGCCGGGTCCTTGTCCAGGCAGGCCGCCACCAGGGGGCGCACCGCTTCTGGCACGCCCGCCGGCTGCGGCGCGGCGTGGACGGCTCGGTGGCGGACCTCGGCTGTGCGATGCGTTCCGGCGTGATGCGAGAGCGGCGGTCCGCGCGATCTCCCACGCGGCGCTCGTAGGGCAGCTTGCGGTTTCTGCGGAATGAGGTCTTGACGTCACGGAGGAGTAGCTATTGGATGTGTGACCAATAGCTTGTTGGTCACGCGCCCAATAGTGTCGTGCGGCCGGTGGACCCGAGAGGCCTCGATGGCGACGACGAACGACACCTCCTCCGTGAGCCCCTCCGACGGGCGCGGCTCCGAGCGTGCGGGACAGCTGGAAACCCGTGGCATCGGTCTGGTCCCGGCGGACGAGCGTGGTGGGCGGCCGCGCCAGCTGTTCGCGGTCTGGGCGGCGCCGAACGTGAGTTACCTGAGCTTCGTCGTCGGCGCCACGCTGATTCTCATGGGACTCACGCTCCCGCAGGCGCTCGGCGTGATCCTCGTCGGGAACCTGCTCTGGATCTGTACGGGCATCGTCGCGGCCAGCGGTCCGGCCGCGGGCACGAGCGGGTCGGTCATCTCCCGCGCGATGTACGGGGTCGTGGGGAACAAAGTGGTGCTCGTCCTGACCGGCTGGCTCATAGCCGCCGCCTACCTCGCCCTGAACTGGTCGGCCGCCTCGGTCGCCGGCATCGGTCTGGCCGGCCGGTTCGGCCTGCCGGACGGCTCGGTCACCGACGCGGTCGTCATCTGTCTGATCGCCGGGGGAACGCTGCTCATCGCGATCTTCGGATACGCGACGATCGTCCGTCTCTACACCGCACTCAGCGTCCTCCTGACGATGGTGTTCGTGGTCGTCACGGGGTACGTGCTCGCTGCGGCCGACTGGTCCTACATACCGGCCGAGCCACTCAAGGGGGCCGCACTCGCCGCAGCACTCGGTACGGGTCTCGCGATCATCGCCTCCACGCCGCTCTCGTACAGCAACAGCCCGGATCTCGCCCGTTATCTGCCGCGCGACAGCAGCCCGGTCGCCGTCGCCGGATGGACCGCGTTCGGCGCGTACCTGCCGAGCACCATCTTCACCACCGTCGGGGCGCTCGCGGCAACCAGCCTCGACATGAGCGACCCGGAAGCCGCACTGGAGAGCGTCCTGCCGGGCTGGTTCATCCCCGTCTTCGTCATCGCGGTCGTGGTCAACACCATGACGAACAACGGCATGACGGCCTACAGCGCCAGTCTGTCCATCCAGTCGGTCGGCGTCCGCCTCGCGCGCATCCCGGCGGTCCTGATCATCGGCGTTCTCGGCACCGCCATGACGCTGTACGCGATCCTCGTCTTCGACTTCCTGACCAGCGTCAACACCATGCTCCAGCTCGTGGTCGTCGTGACCGGCCCAGCCATGGCGGTGGCCGTGACCGACCTGGTCCTGCGGCGCAACCGCTACAACGGGACCGATCTGCTCGGCCAGCAGCGCGGCGGTCCGTTCTGCTACCACCGCGGCGTCCACTGGGCCGGAGTCCTCGCGCTCGTCGTCGGTGGCCTCACATCCGCGATGTGGGTGAACACCAGCTTCTGGACCGGCCCGATCGCGAAAGCGCTGGGCGACATCGACCTGGCGATCCCGTCCGGCATGATCGCCGCCGCAGCCGTCTACTGGCCGATGACCCGCGCCCTGCGAAGCATCCCGCGGACCTGACGCGCGCCCTTCGACCTGTTCCACGGGGCAGGGTGTCGCGCTGTGAGGCGCCCCGCCGACGAGCCGCCCCGCGCTCGCCGTACCCGCACACCGAACGCAGCAGGACCAGAAGGAACCGCCCTGTGCACGCCGACGTCATCGCACTCGCTCACCATGTCGAACATCTGGCCGCGGACACGGCCGGTCCGTCCGCGAACGCGGTCGCGATCGCCGACGGCCGGATCATCGCCGTCGGCGCCGCGTCGGACCTCGAACCGTTGCGTGGTCCCGGCACGGCCGTCCACGACTTCCCGGGCGCCGTGATCCTGCCCGGCCTCACCGACGTCCACGCCCACCCTGTATGGGGGTCGATCTCGACCGGCAGCGGCGTGGACCTGTCCGGAGCCACCACCCTCGGCCAGGTGTTCGTCCGGCTGGCCGCAGCCGCGGACGCGCGGGCGACGGACGAGTGGATCACCGGATACGACCTCGATGTGAACGTGTTCGACGGCGACCCGACCGGCACCGTGTTCGCGGAGCA
Source organism: Streptomyces sp. NPDC104309 (assembly GCF_055584025.1). Taxonomy (NCBI): domain Bacteria; kingdom Bacillati; phylum Actinomycetota; class Actinomycetes; order Kitasatosporales; family Streptomycetaceae; genus Streptomyces; species Streptomyces sp. NPDC104309. The sequence continues at coordinate 97,967 of NZ_JBVJMV010000027.1, forward strand.
CTTCCCCGGACGGCCGATCTCCTTGATGACGAGCGACGCGCACGCTCTCGTCGTGAGCCCTCGCGCCGTGGAGATCGCCGGTCTGAGCGGCCGCGAGACGTTCACCGACGCCTCGTCGATCGAGGTCGGCCCTGACGGTCGCCCGACCGGACTTGTGGTCGAACTCCAGGCCATGGAGCTGGTATTCGACCACTATCCCGAAGTGCCGGTGGACACCGCCGCCGAGTACGTGTGCCACCAGCTCGAACGCCTCGCGCGCAGCGGCCTCACCGGCTTGCACGCGCTGGACTTCTCCGACCCCTCCGAAGCGGTGTACCGGTACATCGAGGAACACGGGGACCTGCCGCTGCGCATCCGCTGCTCTCCGTTGGTACCGGCCGACTCACCGCCGGACGTCTGGCAGCACATCGCCGACCTCCAGGGCCAAGGAGGGCGGCGCTGGCACGTCGAGGGCGCGAAATTCATGCTCGACGGGACCGCGGACAACGGCACAGCATGGTTCGAACACCCGGACATCCACGGCGAGAACCGCGAACCCCTGTGGCGCGACACCGACGCGTACCGTGCCGCGATGCGGTTCTTCACCGAGCGCGGCGTCCCGACCGCGACCCACGCGATCGGCGACCGGGCCGTCCGGTTCGCCCTCGACGTCATCGAGGAAGTCGGCCCGGGTGCCCGCGCCCCGCACCGCATCGAGCACATCGAGTCCATCCCCGACGACCTGGTGCGCAGGTTCGCGGAACTCGACGTCGTCGCAAGTCTCCAACCCGTGCACGCGACCCGGCACACGCGCGCCGACGGCACCGACAACTGGTCGCGGCGCATCGGGCCCGACCGCGTCGCCCACGGCTGGCGCACCCGCGACCTCCTGGACCACGGCGCCGTCGTGGCCCTCGGCTCCGACTGGCCCATCGGCCCCGGCGATCCGCGCATCGCCCTGGCCGACTGCCAGTTGCGCCGCCCGGTCGAGGAGCCGCACGCGGCACCCGTTCAGCCCGGGCAGGCGATCTCGGCACGCGAGGCCTACACCGGCATGACCGCCGCGGCGGCGTACGCCGCCGGAGCGTCCGCCGAACTCGGACGGATCGCGCCCGGTTGCCTCGCCGACCTCACCGTGTTCGCGGCCAACCCGCTCGACCTCGCCCCCGAAGCACAGCCCGGCAATGCCGTCCTCGCGACGGTCGTCGGCGGTGCGGTACAGATCCACACGAACACCTCGAAAGGACGCTCGTGACCACGACGTCAATCCCTCGTCCCCACCACCGCCGCCACGTCAGGGCCGCCGCCGCCGACCCGTACGACCGCGGCGTCGCCCGTGGCGAGCGACTGCGCGACGGCATCCCCGCCGCGATCGACGCGTACGACCGGCTCTTCACCCTCGGCTCCATCGCCCCCGCCCAGGTACGCGAGGACGCGGAGCGCGGTCTCGACGCGATCGGACGGTTCCGCCCGGGAGCGCGTGCCGAGATCGAAGGCATCGCCCACGGGGCCGGCGCCGAGCCATGGCGCATCGGGGCCCTCAACGCGCGCACCGAGATCCTGGCGCGCAGCGCCATCGTGCCGCCCGGCGAATGCACGACGATCGTGCGCCGCATCGTCGGCGACGGCCGCTCGGCGCCGCGCACGTTCGGCGTCCAGACGTGGGACTGGCACATCGAACTCAGCGCCCTGTGGCACACACTGGAGGTACGGGGCGGCCGCCACGACTTCGTCGGTCTCACCGAAGACGGCATCCTCGGCAAGATCGGCGTCAACAGCGCCGGCCTGGCCCTGCACTTCAACATCCTCGGGCATCTCCGCGACAGCATCGGCGGCATCCCCGTGCACGTGCTCGCGGCGATCGTCCTCGAAGAAGCAGGCAGTGTCGCCGAGGCCGTGGAGATCGTCCGCAGCGCACCGCTGGCATCGTCCGGCTCGTTCGCGCTCTTCGACGAGACGGACGCCGTCCTCCTCGACCTGAGCCCGGTCGGTGTGTTCCCCACGCAGCCCGAACAGGGCATGCTGGTGCGCACCAACCACTTCCTGACGCCGGGCCCCGCCGCGGACGAGAAGACATGGCTCTACCAGCCCGATTCGGGAGAACGATACGACTTCGTCCGCGCACGTCTCGCGCGCACCGAACCGCCGGCCACGCCCGACGACCTTGCGGGCTGCCTCGTGACACGCGACGGTGAACCACCGGTGACCTGCCTGCCAGACCTGGACAAGCCGCTCGGCCAACGCTGGGCAAGCCTCGCGACCGTCAGCCTCGAACCCGCGACGCGCACCGCCAGGATCCTCGACGGCACGCCCGCCGACATGGGTTCGCGCGACTGGCGCACGCTCACCGCCGGATGATGCGGGCGCAGCCCTTCTCGCGACGGGAGCTCGCGCTGTCCCCGTACGGCATGCACCGCTTGGTGTGACGGTCGTCATTCCGCTGCGGCCACTGCGTTCCGGCCGGCCCCGCTGCGCCGCGCTGCGAGGCGTTCGAGCAGCGACGCGCGGTGTGCGGTGTCGGTGGCGAGACCGATCGCCGTCCACGCCATGGCCAGACCGCCCTCCAGAACCGCGCGGTCCGCGCCCGTGCTGGTGCCGTAGCGGGTGAAATCGGGGTTGTGCATGATCGTGTCGCCGCAGTCGTAGCCGATCATCGGATGGATGGTGGGCACCAGGTGGGACACGTTGCCCATGTCCGTCGAGCCGGCACGTAGCGACAGATCGTGGTCCCGGACCGGGCGGCCGAGGTCACGGACGATGTCCCCGTACAGGCCCGCCATGGCCATGTCCTGGCGCAGGTCGGCGTAGTCGTTGCCGACGGTTTCCAGACGCAGGTCCGCTCCCGTGGCGAGGGCGCCCGCTTCGAAGCAGGCACGTATGCGGGTCTGGAGCTAGCTCAGGTCTTCGGCGGTTTCGGCCCGGCAGTCGTACGCCGCCGTGGTGCGGCCGGGGATGACGTTGGGGGCTTCACCGCCCGATGTCACGATGCCGTGCACCATCCCGCCGGGCGGCATCTGCTGCCGGTAGGCGCTGATCGCGACCTGGGCGATCATCATCGCGTCGGCGGCGTTGACACCGCGGTGCGGCATGGCCGCGGCGTGTGCGGTGCGCCCGGTGTAGGCGACCTTCCAGCTGCTGATGGCCAGCGACGTCATGCCGACACCGTCCTGGGGTGCGGCGTGGACCATCATGGCCGCGGCGAGATCGTCGAAGAGACCGGCTCGTAGCATGTCGGCCTTGCCGCCGCCGTACTCTTCGGCAGGGGTGCCGAGCAGCTTCACGGTCACCCCGATCTCGTCCGCGAGAGATGCGAGTGCGAGTGCGGCGGCTGTGGCGGAGGCGCCGTTGACGTTGTGGCCGCAGGCGTGGCCGATACCCGGCAGGGCGTCGTACTCGGCGCAGATCCCGATCACGAGGTCGCCGGATCCGACGGTCGCCGTGTGCGCGGTCGGCAGATCCGCAACACCTCGGGTCACATCGAAGCCGCCGCGTTCGAGTTCGTCGGCGATTTTGCGGGCGGATCGGTACTCCTCGTAGGCGAGTTCGGGTTCGGCGTGGAGGCTGTGGCTGAGTGCGGTCATCCGGTCCTGGCGGGAGGTCAGGGCGGTGCGGCTGAGCTCACGAAGTGCAGAGATGTTCATGGACGTGTCTCCAGCGGAAGGCTGAGGGCGAAAGGCTGAGGGCGCAGGACGGACAACAGAGGACAGAGGGCAGGGAAGCGGGCCGGAACCGGCGGCAGGAGTGCTGGGTCAGCCCTTGACGGGCGACCGGCGCAGGAAGAGTGCGATCACCGCGCCCGCCAGTGAGACGGCGACGCACAGTGTCCAGCTGGTGGTGTACGCGCCCAGGCGCGGAAGAGGCCTGCCGACCGGAGTGGCCTTCGCGGAGATGGCCAGAACGGCCGCCGCGCCCAGCGATCCGCCCACGTTGATCAGTAGTTCGTTGATGCCCGAGCCGACCGATGTCCGGTCGTGCGGGACGAGCGCGACCGCGAGGCTGCGTGTGGAGTGCTGCAGGAAACCGCAGCCGATCCCGGACACCACGGTCGTCACCAGGAAGGGCCAGAGCGATCGGTGGGCGAGCAGGGCCCCCGCGTACCCGGAAGCCATCAGGAGCGATCCTGTCACGAGCACGAGCACGAGCACGAGCACGAGCACGAGCACGAGCACGAGCACGAGCACGAGCCGGTCGCCGATCCGGCCCGCCGCCGCGGGGGCGGCGAGTGAACCGATCGCGAGCGCTGCCATGTAGGGAAGCATGGCGAAGGCGGTGCCAAGCGATGTGAGCCCCAGACCGTAGCCGGACACCTCCCTGGAGGTGCTCAGGAACACCGGGTTGGCCACCTGCAGACCGATCATGCAGAAGGAGAACGTCAGCGCGACCAAAGAGATCACAACGACGCTTCTGTGTGCGAAGAGCCGTACGTCGATCACCGGTTCTGCGCAGGGCAGCTCGATCCGCGCGAACAGGGTGGTCAGCACGGCTCCGCCGATCAGGCACCCCAGGGTGGCCGGTGAGCCCCAGGCCCACCCCGGGGTGCCGCCCTTGCCCAGTCCCAGCATGATCGCGACCAGGCCCGCGCACAGCACGATGCCGCCGAGCCAGTCCACGGAGCCGCCCGGCCGGTGGTCGCTCTCGGGCAACAGCGGCCAGGTGACGATCAGCGCCGCACCCACACCCACCGCCGGTACCCACAGGGCCTCGGTCGGCTGCGCCACGTACTGGGCGACCAGACCACTGGCCACCAGACCGAGCGCGAGTCCGCCCACGAGTGCGGCGACCATGAAGCTGATGCCGCGCCTGCTCTCTCCGTCGCCCGTGCGGTTGCGGAGGATGCCGACCAGCAGGGGGAAGAAGCCGGCGAATGCCCCCTGGAGCACCTGCCCGACGAGCAGCATGCTGAACGACGTGCTCAGCCCGACGATCAGCGATCCGCTCAGGACGATCGCCAGGGTCCAGCGCAGGATCCGGCGGTGACCGTGGAGATCCCCCATCCGGGAGAGCACCGGCGTGAAGGCGACGCTGGCCAGCAGGTTGCAGATGCTGAGCCAGTTCAGGTCGGCCGCCGCCACGTGCAGCGTGCCGGTCAGCCGCTGGAGCAAGGGGGAGAGGAACCCCTGCGTGATCCCGCTCGACAGCTCGACCAGAGCCACCGAGGCGATCACGGGCACCGGTGGTGTGAGGTGGAGAGCGGCATGTGGCGCCGACGGCACAGCAGCGCGAGTTTCAGTCATCGATGGTGACCCGTTCTGACGAGCAGCGGAAGGGGCGGAATGCGTACTGCAATGTCGGCCACCAGCCGATTCGGGGGCAACAGCGTGCTGCACAGTCGGCTGATGCAGGCGTGACACGCTCATGAGCGGCGGAATCAGGCCACCGAGAGAGGCGACATGGCGGATACGGCGACCCCGCACGGCTCCCGATACTCCTTCGACGACATCGACCACGCGATCCTGCGTGTGCTCGGCCGCGAACCCCGCGCGGCTCTCTCCGATGTCGGCGAGCGCATCGGCGTGCACGAGCGCACCGTCGACTCGACCGGATGACCAGAACCGGCCTCGTCCGGTTCACCGCCGCCCTGGTTCCGGAATACCTGGGCGAGGGCATCGTCGCCGAACTCGCCGTCACCTCCGCCTCGGGGCACCTGGGTCAGGTCGCCGCAGCCCTGGCCAAACGCCCGGACATCCGGGCCGTCGAAGTCGCCACGGGCGAACCGCAGGTCTTCGCCGAACTGCAGGCTCGCGACCAGGGCCAACTGCTCACCGTCATCGACGAGGGGATCGGCACGCTCGACGGAGTACACGGAGTCCACTCATCCGTGGTCCTCGACCTGTTTCTCACCGCCAATGACTGGTCGCCCCTGGACCCCGAACCCACCCTCGTACGACGCACGGTCAGCGAGGGACGCCCCCTGCCACCCCCACCCGCACTCGACACACTGGACCGCACCCTCGTCGCTCTGCTCGAACAGGACGCGCGGATGGCGCTCACCCGGCTCGCCCGCGAGCTGAGCGTCGGCGAGACCACGGCCCGCAGACGCCTCGCACGCCTGATGACTTCTCACACCCTTCACCTGCGGCTGCTCGCCGAACCGGCCGTGCTGGGCTACCCGGTGGAGGCCCGTTTCCAGCTCACCGTACGGCCGGGAGAGCTGGATGAGACGGTGCGCCGCCTCGCAGGGGAACCGTCCGTACGGCACCTGGCACTGACCACCGGACGCGGTATCGTCCTCGGCTACACGAGCCACGTCTCCATGGCTCGGCTACGGGAGTTCATGACCCGCGCGTTCACCGGACCTGGCCTCGACTCCGCCGAGACATTCCTGCTCCTGCGCACCTACAAGAGGGCGGGAGCCTCCGCACGGATGTGAACACGGGGGCGATGACCCCGAGGGCGACGACCACGAAGACCCTAGGCGAGCGGGGCGACCGATGGGGATTGCACCGCGTCCGTCGCGGGGCCTGACACGTACAGCGTGGTGTGGAAGTAGCCGTCGCTCTCTTTGCCGCGCGGATCCTCACCGGCCGCGATGACCGCGGTGACCGCGTACTGCTGCTCCTGCGGGCTGGTGAAGCGTCGCTGTGGGAAGGTGCGCTCGGAGAATTTCTCAGTGGTGAGGCCGTACGTTTTCAGACAGTCGGCAATGGGCTGGTAGGAGCCGGTGCGCAGTACGAACGCAGCGACCCGCACGGGGCCGTGAACGTTCTCCAGCAGGGGCCGGAAGGTGCGTGGCGACAGAAAGCTGGCTCCGCCGGTGATGGTGATCAGGCAGGTATGCCGTACCGCCTGACGCAGAGCCTGGCCTGCCGGTGCGGTCTCCAGGTTCTCGGCAAACCCGTCGTCCAACAGGCCCACCGCACGAGCGTAGGAGACGGCACGGGGGGCGGCGTCGAGCCCGACGATGCGAACCGTGTCCGAGCGCCGATGAGCCGCGTAGAACGCCCTGTCCCAATCGATCAACTCGGCGGTGGTCAGCGTGTCGGCGTGCGGGGACGTGTAGTGGGTGTACAGGTCGTTCCAGGTGAGGTGATGGTTGAGCAGAGCGGCGTTGATGCCGTACGAGCAGCAGATGTCCAGCACCGTGGCCGGGCCTGCCGCGTCTCTCGAGGATCCGTTTGTGCTGAGCATGCGCCGGAACACGCCCTGCGCATGGTGAGGGGTCTGGTACTCCCAAGGCCCCAGCGCACGGAAGTACGCGCGTGGGTCCGGCTGGTTGTAGGTGTCGTCGAACGGGGTCCTGCCCCCGGCGGCGGAGACGTCTTCACCTGGGGAGCCGCCGACCGCAAGCGGTGCTGAGTCCCTCGGCTGCACAGGGGGCATCACATGTTCCTTACTCTCGGTCGGAACCCGTGTTCGTGAACCAGTCAACGCCCAACGCCGCTTGCGGGGAACAGGGCGGGCACGAAACCGGCCAGGTTCCGTCCGAGAGATCCGCGCCACCGCGGCGGGCAGCAACTGTCCCCGCCGCCTGCCGCGTCTTCGACGGCCGGGCCCGGCCCCTTCCTCGTGCAATAGCCCCGGAACACTTCAGCACTCCGATACGCGGGCGTGGTGACGCCTGCACCGGACTTGTTCCAGCGCCAGCAGCGTCTCCTTCTGCACGGGTGCGGCTACGACGGTGGTGGCGCGGAAGACGCCCTCCGCGGTGGTCAGCAGACGCCAGGCGTCGCCGGTGGGAGGTCCGTCGGGGGTGATCAGAGCCGCTTCAGCAGCAGCCCGTCGTGTTCGGAGACTGCCTTGATGGGGAACGGTTCACCGGCCCGCACGACCGCGGGCACCTCGATGCCGAAGGAGACCCCGAGGGCTGGTACGGGCGTACGTCGAGAGCGTCGAACCGGTCGCGCAGCCGGCCGTGCAGGAGCTCGCCCTTGGCCAGGGCCGTGTGGCCGCAGGGGTACCAGTCCGTATGCGCAGTGTCCGGCCACTCGGGAGGGGTGGCCGGCATGCACCACACGGTCCCGTCTCCCTGCCAGCAGCCGTCGCTCTTGAACCGGTCACGACAACGGGGCTCGCCGCGGGACAGGCTCAGCGAGACGTCGGTGGGCATTCCGCGGCCGCCGGCCGCGAACACCCGGTAGGCCGGCCCGGCGCCGGCAGCGCGGTCGGCGGCGGCGTTCTTGCGGACGTGCGCGTCGAGCGTGCTCCGGAAGGCGAAGGCGCGGCGGACCATCTCGGTGTCCAGGCCGGGGGCGCCGACGGTGTCCAGGCGGGTGCCGTCGGGGTGACCGGTCACGCACTGGTAGGTGGGCAGGAGTTCGTGGACGGACGGCATGCTGCGGGCGGCGCGCAGCAGTCTTTCGCGCAGCCGTCCGGCCAGGTTCAGCGCCTTGCGGCGGAAAAGGGTGCCGGTCAGTGCCTGGACCGCACCGGCGTACGGGGTGCCGATGGTCACCATCGAGCGGGCGCTCTCCCGGCTGCCGAGGACCTTCAGGTAGTAGCGGGCTACCAGGTTGCCCATGGAGTGGCAGACGAACACCGCCTTGGGCTCCTCGACTGCGCCCGCGCCCCTTGGCTCCTCGCGCCATCGGCCCAGCTCGCGTTCGGTGAACTCCGCCAGCCGCTGTGCGGAGTCCTGGTTGGACAGCCACCAGTCGTAGGGGAAGGTGGGCGTTGCCCGTTGATCGTGGACACCCTGATCATTGGATCGTGAGGATCCATAGGACTGGAGTTCCCGTTGGGGATGTCGAAGTACTCGCCTGAGTTCCGGGCCGATGCTGTCGCGCTGCATCACGCCGCCCCGGGTGGGACGTACGCGTCGGTGGCCGAGGACGTGGGCATCAGCCGCGAGACGCTGCGGGTCTGGGTACGCGATGCCGGGCAGGCCGCCCGGCCCGGGGCGGCGGAGGCCACTGCGATGGAGAAGGAGAACCGGCAGCTGCGAGCGCGGGTGAAGGCACTTGAGCTCGAGCGGGAGATCCTGCGGAGGGCCGCGAAGTATTCTGCGGGCGAGACCAGCCGGTGAGCAGCCGCTTGCAGTTCGTCGACGATCACCGTGGCGCCTTCGGCGTCAAGCGGCTGTGCTGGATGCTGCAGGTCTCGCGTTCGGGCTTCTACCGGTGGCTGGACGGCGCTCACGCGCACGGTGAGCGGGCCCGGGCGGAAGCCGAACTCGCGGAGCGGATCGCCGAGATCCACACCGAGTCCGACGGCGCTTACGGCGCCGTGCGTCACCGCCTGACTGCGGGATGCCAGGGTGTGGGTGAACCACAAGTGCGTTGCCCGCCTCATGCGCGCCTGGGTCACCGCCGGCTTCCACCTGCGCAAGAAGGTCCGCACCACGGTCCCCGAGCCGTCAGTGGTGCCGGTGCCGGACCTGTTGCGGTGCGACTTCAGCGTCCGCTGACGGCAGTCGCGTACAGCGGCCAACGAGACCACGTGGCCTTCGAAATCGCCGAGAACCCGATCCGCTGGGCGCTGGTCGAGTTGAGCTGGTCGGGACAACCGGAGCCCGGCATCGGTCCCCACTGGCAGTTCTTCGCCTCGCCCGAGACCGCAGCAGCCGGACTCCGGGAACACATGGAATAGCTCGACGACCCGTCGCGGGCAGCTGTTTCGGGAGACCTTCGACAGGGCCGGTCTGCCCCGAAGCAGATCCAGGTCCTGATCCTGCGCAATACGGCGCTGGAGGACGACGCATGCTGGCTCCATGCCCAGCTCGCCGATCACCAGACGGCGTCGTGCGCCCATTGCGCTCGTAGAAGTACGAGCAGGCAGCAACGCCGACTTCGATCAGGCCGCCGGGGCCAAACCATCTGCGGCGTGACGACGAGACCACAAGGTCCGACAGTCGGCGGCGGCTCTGTCCCTGCCCAGATAAAGGTCGTAGTCCAGGTGGTCCCGGTAGGTCATCGCCAAAGCCCGGCGGATCAACGAGGTACTGGTCGATTGCCGTCGTCCGTGTCAGCAGGTGTATCGGCAGGGCTGTTCGGAGCCAGGGAGCGGATGCGGGGTATCGGCGAGGGCAGTAGCCAGAGCAGTGACAGGGTTCCACCGACAGCGGCGATGAGGAGGGTCGCCCTCAGGCCGATGAGGGTGGCGAGCAGCCCTCCGACGATGGCGCCGACTGGGCGTGTGCCGTAATTGATCGTGCTGTACGCGCCGGCCACGCGACTGCGCATGCCGTCGGGAATCACAGCGGCCTGGAGAGAGTTGAGGTTGACGTCGAACAGCATGACACCGAAGCCAGACAGGAATTCGGCTGCGGCCAAGGCTGTGGCACCGAGCCAGAGCGGGCCACTTGCGGCGGCGGCAATGGCGATCGGCGCCGGGAACAGCACCGCGCCCACGACGATACTGCGCCCCACGCCGAACCGTCGCGAGATCTTCGGGGCGAACACCGCGCCAAGGAGGGAACCACTCGCGCCGATCCCGAACGCGATGCCGATCGCCCCCGCCGACAACCCGAGGCTCCGGTTGGCAAACAGCACGATCAGCCCGCTGCCCGCGACAAAGGTGAAGAAGTTGACGGTCGCTGCGCACCCGAGAGCCGCCCGCAGCACTGGGTGACGGACGACGAACGCCATTCCCTCTCGGGCACGTTGCAACAGCGAGGGCGCCGCTTCATTGCCGGAGGCGGCAGGCGGCTCGTCTACCGAAACCCGACCGACCAGCACCGCCGACACCAGGAAGGTCAGGGCATCCACGACGACGGTGACGGGTGCGGTCAGCGCCTGGACCAGAACGCCACCGATGGCCGGGCCGGCGACATACGATGCCGACCGGCTGGCGCTGAGCTTGCTGTTCGCCTCGACGTAGGACGCGCGCGGCACGAGGCGCACGAAGAACGGCGGATAGGCGGTGTTGAACAGCACCCCGGCTGTGCCCATCAGCAGCGCCACTGCGTACAACTGTCCGAGGGTCACCGCCCCTAACAGGTAGGCCACCGGGACACTGAGCAGTACTGCGGCGCGCACCAGGTCGGCAAGGATCATCAGGCGGCGTTTGTGGGATCGGTGGTCGACCCATGCCCCCAGAAAGATTGCGAGCAGGTTCGGGGTCCAGATCAGTGCGGTCAGCCACGCCACCTGGTTGGCCGAAGCGTTCAGGGCGCTGATGGCGATCAGGGGCAGGGCCAGTTCGGTGATCCGGTCACCGAACTGTGAGACCGACTGACCGGCCCAGAAGCGGCGGAACCGTCGATCCCGCCACAGGGATATCGCAGCGGTCCGGTCTGGGCTGTTCACGGCGTCTGACCGGTCTGCTCCTCGGCACCTTCCGGCAGGACGTAGCGCATCAGCCGGACACCACGGCCGTCCGTAGGACGCTCGGCCGGGTCACGAGTCACGTACGGCGCGAGCATGCGCTCGATCCCGTCCTCGATGGCGGCGAGTTCCTCAGCCGAAACGACGACGCGGGTGTTGGCCAGCCCGGCCAGCCTGCGCCACGCCGGATCGAGTTCGGGCTCGACCTCGGCAGCCCATTGGCTCGGGAGGTCTGCATAACGCAGGAACATCTGCTGCGACAGCACCCGCGCGGCTGACCGGCCTTCTTCATCGGCTGGGCCCTGCGGTGCCTCGAATCGGAAGCCGCGTGCCACGGCCTCCCACCGTCGCTGGCGCCGGTCCGGGCCTGGCTCACTGTCGCGGACCAGTCCAAAGCTCGCCAAGTGGCGCAGATGCCAACTGGTCACCGACGGCGTCGCTCCCACGTCGGGCGCGAGTTGCGTCGCGGTCGCCGGCCCATGCCGCTGGAGGTGGTCAAGGATCGCCAGCCGAACCGGATGTGCCAAGGCCCGCATGGCTTGGGGGTCGGTGATCTCGATATCGCCCAGGCGATTATTGGAGGCCATAATGTGAGAGTCTCCTCTCGCAATTCGTGAGAGTCGACTCTCACGTCTGTGGCGGGCGACGGTCTTGGTCGGTAGCTTCTCGTCAGCAGCCTCGGTGCAGCGCTCGGAACGGCGACGGCTCGGTTCGCCATACTCGGCCGGCAGCGGCTCGGCTAAGAACCCATGGTGAATCATCTGATCCCGGGCCGCGGCAGCGTAGAGATCAGAGAACTGGCCAGAATGCGGTTCGGAGTCGTCTCAAGTAGACGATGATGCAGGCGAGTTGGAGCAGGCTGAGATGGAGGTCGGTGCGTATCTCGTAACGGGTCCGGAGTCGTTTGAACTGGTGGGGCCAGGCGAAGGTGCGCTCGACGACCCAGCGGGTCTTGCCCGGGCCGGAGCCGTGTGCGGGGCAGGAGCGCCGCGAACTGGTTCCACAAGGGCGCGAGCAGGCAAGATGGCAGGACGGGCACGAGCCCTCCGGTGATCACTGAGCGTAGAGACCTCCATGATCACCTCAGGCTCGTGCCTGCCTTGCGCCCGGGGCGGCGATCAGCGGCCTACACGCCTCTACTGCCGGGCTGCCTGAGCTTGTCCTACCTTTCAAGCGGGTCGGATCTGATCATTCGTAGGATCGGGGAAGCCCAGGGGTTCTGGGTATGGCTGTGAGCTTGTCGCCGCTTGATGGCTCAAAGAACTTGGCCGCCCGGAGCCCCGCGACGACTCGACCGCTAATTGGGATACGCGACT
>NZ_JBVJMV010000028.1:0-107587 GCF_055584025.1 Streptomyces sp. NPDC104309
TCGCTATGACAAGCGCGGCTATGTCTACCTGGGCACTGTCACCGCAACCGCCCTCGTCATCTGGCTCCGGACGTGATCGACCGGACAAGTCCTAGTTGCCGCCCCCGCGTCGAAGCCGTGCCGACAGGTGGTGCTGCAGCGGCTGACCGACCGCCGCGAGGTCGTGGACGAAGTCGAGCGTGCCCTCGTCCGTCAGCGTGTAGCGGCGACGCGTGGCGTCGACCTCCTTCGCGGTGGGAGCGAGAGCCACCTGATGGGAGGCGAGGTCGACCGAGCCGTCGCCCGCATGGCCGACCAGGATTTCCGCGACGCCGGTGGGCTGGGTGATCAGTGCTTCCACGCGCGCCTCGGGCTGCAGCCGCCACCAGCCGCTCTCCCGCGCCGACGGCCGCAGCGGGGCGCCGTCCGCGTCGAGCAGCCAGGCTCGCGCTTCGTAGCGAAGGAAGGGTCGCCCGTCATGACTGAAGGTGACCTCCTGCGCGTACGCGAATTCCTCGGCGAGCGTCGGGTACTCGCCTCGGCCGCGGCCGACCCAGGTGCCGAGGAACCCGATCAGCGGCGTGAGCAGTGCGTGCGGCGCAGGTGCTTCGTCCGGTCGAAGGGCGTCGGGGTACGGATGCTTCTGGACGGGGCCGAACATGGGTGCGCTCCTGGGTCGAGGCCGGTACCAGGTGGAAGCCTAGGCGTTCCGTCCACAGCGATCACCGACGGAACACACGGAGCACCGCCGAGCGAACCGCCCCGGGCGCTCGCGGTCGAGGACGCTCCGGCCCCTGTCGCAACGCCTGCCGGCCCCCCCTCGCGCCGTGCGAGCCGCATCGACGGATTCCTGAATGACGTGCGACACGAGCCTGTCCGACCGGAGGCCGGACGTAACTCCGCCATGGCCAGCTTCAGTTGCCCCAACCCCCTTGCCCCGTCTTAATGAAAACGATTATCGTTGCGGCGTCAACGCGCATCCAGACATCCAAGCTCAAGGGGGGCTTCCTTTGCGTACCTTCACGCGCACTCTCACCGTCGCCGGATCCGTGGCCGCTGCCATCGCCGTCGGCGGGCTCGCCTCGGCCCACGCGGCGGGGACCACGCTGTCCAAGGGGCATGTCGACGTCCTCGACGTCGAGTACGACGGTGTCGCGCTGGACCTGCACGTCCACGACGAGTCGGTGACGCCGGACGTCGAATACGCGCCTGCCGACGTGGTCCTCCAGGCGCTTCCCGCGTCGGCGTACACCGTCCCGACCGGCAACTGCTACACCCACCTGGGCACCGCGGCCTCCACCGTCTACCGCCTGCCGCAGGTCCAGAACGCGAATCTGCTGTGGCCGGGGCTTTCCGGTGAGCACCTCACCAGCGGCGTGTTCCAGAACGACAAGGTGCAGGTCAAGCTGGTCTCGGTGTCGGGTCCGGGGAAGATCACCGTCTACAAGGACGGCCTGTGCCCCAAGAGCAACCGCTACTACGACAGCGGTGACGCGACTCTCGCCAATGCCAAGGACATCGCGGCGGGCGAGCACGACCACGCCAACTGGGTCTTCACCAAGGCCGGTACGTACACCGCGACCTTCCAGGTCAGCGGCACGCTCACGAACGGCACCAAGGTGGGCCCGGCCTCCGCGACGTACACCTTCAAGGCCGGTTCCTGACCCTGCGGCCACAACGGCCCTCCGACTCCGTGCCGGGGGGTGGGTCCGCCGGCAGCCGACCCGCTCCCCGGCGCGGCCGTGGTCCACTGATCCCACGCTCGAAGGAGACGCCCCGCATGCGGGCCTCACTGTCGCGAAATACGTCGAGAGCCGCCGCTCTCACCGCCGTACTGTCCTTGCTCGCCGCCGCACCCGTCGCGCTCGCCGCCGACGCTCCACCCCGCGAGGCACCTCCCGGAGAACGAGCCGTTCTGAACGGCGGCCATCTGGACATGGCCGCCCGGCTCACGGACGGTGGGCTCGAATACCGGATCAAGGACGGTACGGTCGCGGGCGAGCCCGTCTGGCGTGAACCCTCCGATGTCCTGCTGCACTTCGATCACCGGCACGAACTCTTCATCCCCCCGCGTGAGGAGGTGCCGCAGTTCGAGGGTTTCGGCGAACCCGGCGAACGTCTCTGGGTCGACAAGGACTTCGAGGTGAAGGAAGGGCTGTTGTGGCCCGGCTGGAACACCATGGAGATCCTGCCCTCGGACGTCTCGGGGCCGGTGAAGATCACCTTCCCGAGGATCGAGGGGCCGGGCCGGCTGGTCCTCGGCCGCTTCGAGGACGACCCGGAATGGGGCATCCGTATCGGTGTCACCGTCGACAGTGCCCGCGCCGACCCGGGCTCGGTCGAGTTGCCCGCGTACTCCCATTCCCATCCGCTGTGGATCTTCAATGCCTCGGGCATCTACCGGATCACGATGGAGATGAGCGCCACCCTGCGGTCCGGGGCGAAGGTCACCGACCGGGAGACCCTGGCCGTGGCCGTGGGCGACGTGGACCCGTCGACGGTCGTGCCGGGTGACGGCAGCACGGGGCCCACGCCGACGCCCACGTCCGCCTCGCCGTCCCCCTCTCCGACCGGCACTCCACCGGTCGGTCCGACGACAACGGCGCCGACGACCCCCTCGGCACCGCCGACGCACACCGCCGGCATTCCCCCGTCCGCGACCACGAGCGCCCCGCCGTCGGGTCCCGAGGTGCCGGACCCGACTCCTCCATCGGCCGTTCTCGGTGGTCCGGGCGTCGGCTCCGGCGCCCTCCCCTCCCCTGGCGGGACGGCCGGCGCGGCCGGCCGTCTGGCCGCTACGGGCGCCGGAGTGGGGCTCCCCGCCTCGATCGCCGTGGGTGCCATGACGGCGGGCGCAGCGATCGTCGTGTTCACTCGCCGTCAGCGAGCCGCACGATGAGCCGGGCACGACGCATACGTACGGCCGCCGCCGGTGTGGTCGTCGCCACGCTGTGGGGAACCGGGTGCGGCCCGGGGACGGACGGCGGGTCCGGGAAGGCCGAAGTGACGGTCTCGACGACCACCGCGATCCTCGCCGATCTGGTGCGCAACGTCGGTGGCGACCGGGTCGACGTGGCGTCCGTGGTGCCGCACCGCGGCGATCCGCACTCGTACGAGCCGAGCCCCGGTGACGCGGCGAGGGTCGCGAAGTCGGACATCGTCTTCAGCAACGGGCTGCTCCTGGAGGAGCCCGGGATCATGAAGATGATCCATACCAACGCACGCGGGAGCGCACCGAGGGTTCCCCTCAGCGAGAAGCTGGAGCAGTACGGTGGGACGGTCATCAAGCTGAAGGAGGACCTGGGCCTCGATGTGCTGTGGCTGGGCTGGGCCGTCGAGGGTGAAGTAGGGGGAGATGGCTCCCAAGTCCGCACCACCGCGACCGAGTTGGAAGGGCCAGGCGATCTGCATGTCTATCTGACCGATACGCTCGGCAATCCGCAGAGCTATATCGACTCCACGGACGGCCTCGACGCCGAGGACTCCTTCACTCTGCCGCCCGAGGCACACACCCATGTCAACTGGGTGTTCAGCAGGCCGGGCACCTACCAGCTCACCGTGCGGGGGCGGACGGAGACGCTGGACGGCGACACCGCACCGATCGGCAGCGGCACCATCACCTTCGTCGTCGGTGACGTCAAGGCGCCGACCGGTACGACCGTGCTCGACGCCGGTCACGCGGACATCGCGCTCAACGCGCGGACCAGGTCCGTGTACCTGCGCTCCGACGACCCGGCGACCGGCAGGCGCACGAACCATCCGGTGGACTCGGTCGTGGTGTCGGTACCCGATCGCACGAAGGAGTCCGCACCCGAGGAGGGCGCCTTCCGGTTCCTCGGCAGGCCGGGCGCGGACATCTGGGTGCTGCCGCAGGCGGTCGTCGGCAAGCATGTGCACGGCGAGATGGACCCGCACGCCTGGGAGGACGTGGGCAACGCCGAGGCATACGTCCGGCGGATCGAGGCCGAGCTGATCAAGGCGGACCCGCAGGGCAGGGCGGAGTACGAGCGCAATGCCCGACGGTATCTGAGGCGGCTGGCACAGCTGGACGACGAGGTGGCCGCCACGCTGGCCACCGTGCCCGAGGAGAACCGCAAACTCATCACCACGCACGACGCCTTCGGCTATCTCGCGAAGGCGTACGGCATGGACGTCACCGGCTTCGTGGTTCCCGTGCCGAGCCGGGAGCCGAGCGCCGCGGAGGTCAAGAAGCTCCGCGCCACCATCCGGGAGAAGAACGTCCCGGCCGTCTTCCTCGAACCGAATCTCGCCGCGCGCGCCGACGTCCTGCGCCGGGTCGCCGAGGACGAGGGCGTCGGTATCTGCACGATCTACGGCGACTCGTTCGACGAAACGGTCCACGACTACGTCTCGATGATGCGCCACAACGCGAAGGAACTGGCCCGTTGTCTGGGCCGGGAGGGGAGTTGAGTCCGATGAGGCTCGTACGGAACAGCAGAATCGCCCTCGCGGCGGCCGGCGTCCTGGCCCTCGGCGGAACGGCCGTCGCCGTGCCGCCGGTGGACGGGCCCCCGATGCCCGTCGTCGCGCAGGTCACCCTGGACGACGACGTACTGGGTCTCGGGACAGGCGGGGTGCTCGACATCGACGACACGCACCGCGTGGCCGGGCCCGACGGCACGGTCGGCTGGGAACTGACATCCGGCTGGGACACCACCGAACTGCCGGCCGGGGCGGTCCACGGCGACAGCGTGCTCTGGTCTCTGACCGGTGTCGAGGGGCCGGGCGCACTGAGCGTCCACGAGCCGGGCGGCGCGGATGAGAAGCCGGCCGTCCGGTTCGACAGCACCGACGGGCTGCCCGACGGCTACGACCTGCCGGCAGGAAGGCGCGGCAAGACACGCTGGACCTTCGACACGGCCGGTTCGTACCAGCTGACATTCACCGCGCAGGCGGAGACCGAGGCGGGGCCGATCAGCGCCGAGACCCGCTACACCGTGCGGGTGGGTGACGCGGTCGGGATCGCTCCGGTTCCGGTCGCTCCCCCGGTGGCGCCGTCCGCCGGCGCCACGCACCCCTCCCCTGCCGCCCCCGTCGCCGGCGCACCGGCGGACGCGGGCGAGGGCCGGCGCCCGGCAACCGCCTCCCCGGCGGGCGCCGGCCCGGCCCTCGCGGTCCGAAGGGCGGCCGCGGCGGACGAGCCGGTGGAGAGCTCGAAGAAGGTGCTCGACCAAGGGCACATCGACATCGCCGCACGCCTGGTCGACGGAAAGTTGCAGATCCACATCAAGGACGGAACGGTCCCGGGAAGGACGACGTGGCGCGAGCCGTCGTCGGTCGTCCTGCACGTCAAGCCGGAGGCCAGGAAGGTCATTCCGGCGGCCAAGGCCTTCTCGTTCCTGGGGAAGGCGGGCGATCCCGTGTGGCTGCTCGACCAGGTGCAGCAGCCGGGACTGTTGTGGCCGGGCTGGTCCACGGAGAACACGGCGGCCGGCGCGACGGCCGGGGACGTGGAGTTCGCACTGGTCAGGGCGGACGGACCGGGTAACTTCGCGCTCTACAACTACGACGGCCTGTCGGGCGCGACGATCCGCTTCAACAGTGCGGACGGCGTACCGGATACGTTCGGTGTACCGCAGAACACCCACGCGCACGGCGGCTGGGCCTTCAGCAAGGAGGGCGTGTACCGGCTGACGTTCACGATGGCGGGGAAACTGGCCAACGGTACGAAGGTGAGCGACACCGAGACGCTCACCTTCGCGGTCGGCGCGACCGATCCGCACGCGGTCCCGGTGGGGAGCTCGGCGGGCGGCGGCAGCACCAGTGGCGCCTCCACCGGCGGCGCCTCCACCAGCGGCGCGGAACCGGGCGCCACCGGCGGCTCCGGTACCACCGGCAAGAACGTGTCGGGCGGCACCGCGGACGGTACGTCCGGCGGCTCCGCCAACCGTGGCACCATGGCCTCCACGGGCGCCGGCTCCGCACTCCTGCTGGGCGGTACGGCCGCCACGCTCGCCGCCGTGGGCGCCGGATTCCTCTACGTCACCCGCAGGCGCACCGCGTGACCGCCGGAGAGACCCTGCTCCGGGTCGCATCCCTCTCCGTCGCACTCGGTGGCCGCAAGGCCGTCCAGGACGCGTCCCTGACGGTGTCCGACGGTGAACTGGTCGGCCTGCTCGGGCCGAACGGGGCGGGGAAGACCACGCTGCTGCGCGCCGTCCTCGGCCTCGCCGCGTCGGCCGCGGGCAGCGTCACCGCCGTCGGCCCGGTCGGCTATGTGCCCCAACGCCATGAATTCGCCTGGGACTTCCCCATCGATGTGGCGGGAGTCGTGCTCAGCGGCCGAACCGGATCCGTCGGCTGGCTCCGGCGGCCGAGGGCACACGATCGGGCGGCGGCCGACGAAGCGCTGGAGCTGGCGGGCCTGACCGAGCTGCGTCGGCGCCCCATCGGCGAACTCTCGGGAGGGCAACGCCAGCGCGTGCTGGTGGCGCGAGCACTGGCCGGCGAGCCCCGGCTGCTGCTTCTGGACGAGCCGTTCACCGGGGTCGACGTGCCCACCCAGGAACTGCTCAACGAACTCTTCGGCCGGCTGGCCGCGAACGGCAGAGGGCTGCTGATGACCACCCACGACCTGGCCGCCGCGGCACGCACCTGTACACGGGTCGTGCTGCTGAACCGCACAGTGGTCGCGGAGGGCGGACCCGAGCTGCTGGCAGATCCCGAGCAGATGGTGCGGGCGTTCGGGCTCGACCGGGCGATCCGCACAGAACCGGGCGCCGCCGCATGACCGACCTCCTGGCCTTTCTCACCGATCCGTGGCAACTCCCCTTCATGCGACGCGCCTTCACCGTCGCCGCGATCGTCGGCCTCGTCTGCGGAGTGGTGGGCGTGTACGTCGTGCTGCGCGGCATGGCATTCATCGGGGACGCGGTGGCGCACTCCGCCTTCCCCGGAGTGGCGCTCGCCTACGCCTTCGAGGGCAACCTGCTGCTCGGCGGAGCGGCGGCCGGCGTGACGACAGCCGTGCTGATCGCCCTCGTCTCCCAGAACCGGAGACTCAAGGAGGACACCGTCATCGGCGTCTTCTTCGCCTTCGCCTTCGGGCTCGGCATCGTCCTCGTCTCGACGCGCGACAGCTGGACTACGGATCTGTCCTCCTTCCTGTTCGGCCAGGTCCTCGCGGTCGACGCGTCGGACGTCCGGCGGGTCGCGGGCATCGGTGCCGTGCTCGTCGCGCTCGTCCTGGCCCTGCGCAAGGAACTGGTCGCGGTGAGCCTCGACCGCGAAACGGCCCGCGCGGCCGGACTGCCGGTTCTCGGTCTCGACCTCACGCTCTACATCGTGGTGACGGTCACGATCGTGATGTCTCTCGAAGCGGTGGGCAACATCCTCGTCCTGGCCCTGCTCATCACCCCGGCGGCCACGGCCCGGCTGCTGACCGAACGCCTGTGGGCGATGACGCTGCTGGCCTCGTCCTTCGGCTGTCTGGGCAGCCTGACCGGACTGTACGTCAGCTACGCGCTCGATCTGGCGGCCGGCGGATCCGTCGTGGTGGTCCTGACCGGGTTCTTCGCCCTGGCGTGGGTGCTGGCACCTCGACACGGGCTGGTCGCCCGCCTGCGGAGGTCCATGACGGGCGGTCGGGGACGGACCATCGGCTCCGCCCCGGCCGGATCAGCCGCGCCGGCCGACAGCATCTGAACGGGACCACCACCGCGCGCCACCGCGCCGAGGTCTGCGTGCCGGCCTGAGGTCTCCGGGCCGGGCAGTGGCAGAGTCCCGTCGCTGCCCGGCCCGACAGGCATCTCACCGCCCCGACGGTACACCCCGCCACATCGAGACGGGTGGGACGGTCACCGTGAGTCATGGGCCGCCCCCGAGCACCGCGAGCGGATCCGAGGGGACCGCTCGCCACGCTCACGGAATCCTGTCGCCGACCTGACCGAAATTGACCGTAACATGCCAAGAATCATGACGGCGCACCTTGTTGCCCCAAGGGGGCTGTGCCTCAATGGGGCAATCAGTTCACTGACGATGCGTCAGGAAGCTGACAC
The DNA here is from genome assembly GCF_055584025.1 of Streptomyces sp. NPDC104309. NCBI lineage: Bacteria > Bacillati > Actinomycetota > Actinomycetes > Kitasatosporales > Streptomycetaceae > Streptomyces > Streptomyces sp. NPDC104309. The sequence goes on from NZ_JBVJMV010000028.1 coordinate 7,998, forward strand.
GTTCCGACGCGGCCCGGTAAATACGCGCGTCGGCAGTCCCCCCACACGAAGGGCAACCACCATGAGGCATGGCACAAGGCGACTCGGCGTCTGTTCCGCCCTCGCCGCAGGCACACTCGCGCTGGCACCCACGGCCGACGCGGTCAGCCCCACCACCGCCACCATCACCTTCGACTGCGGCGCCTACGGCTCGGGCAGCGCGACCCTCACCGCCACGCAGAACGGGGCGGCCGCGACCATCAACGTCTCGACATCCGCCATCACCGCACCGATCAGCGTCGGGGCGAACTCGGTGAAATCAACGCTCGCCCTCACCAACAAGGGTGCGGGGACGGTGACGTTCACCGGCAACTCCAACCCGGCCATCCCCGCCGGCAGCCCCGTGTCCACGGGCCCGCTCAACGGAACGGTCGCCTCCGGAGACAGCCTGGAGGCCAAGTCCCTCAAGGTCGTGGTCCTGGGTATCACAGCGACCTGCAACGCGACGTCCGCCCAGTCGCCCGGACCGTTCGTGTTCTGACCCGGCCCCCCACGCACGGAACGGGTGCCAGGTCGCGCCGCCGGCGCGGTCGGCCGGTTTCCCCTCCATGGGGGAAACCGGCCGGCCGCTCGTCCGGGACTCGGCGCGCCTCGGCTCTCGCAGCGGAAGAAGGTCACGAAAGCTGGTCGTTCCACCGGTAGGCGTCTGCCTGGATATGAACGCTCTGGGATGTCTCGCGCGTGCCCCAGCCCATGTCCGACGACTCGATCACCCACGCCATGGCCTGGTAGGCGCGGGGACGGTCGGCGCGCTGCGCGCAGGCCGCGAGCGGCGTGATGGCGACCTGTCCGGCCGGCACGGTCAAGCGGACGCCGTTGCCCCATGGTCGCGGGCAGGGCCTGATCCCCCGGCTGCGCACCCAGGACAGACGGGCACGCACGGTCAGAGCACGAGGCCCCGGATTGTTGATCTGCAGCGCGAACCGGACGGTGTTGCCGTCGTCGAGGACTTGTGTGCAGGCGCTCCAGTTCGCCCAGGCGACAGCACGCACCACCCCGCATCGGTAGTCACCGGTCAGAGGTCCCGGAGACGCGGTGGCCGTGACCGCGGCCGGGCCGGCCGGACCTTCGAGCGGCGCCCCGTGGCCACGCAAGGAGGGCCTCGACGGGTCGGAGACCGCCCAGCCCGCCGCCAGCGCTGCGGCGGTGATCGCGGCGATGGCCGTCGCACCGTGGAGCCGGAGACCACGGCGCGGGACGGGGACGCCGGTCGCCGGTGGTGCGGCCGGCCCCGAAGGCGTGCTCGCGCCCGGAGCCGGGCCCACGGGAGCAGGCGGGCGTTCCACGGGGGCGGGAGCGGCCGGACCGGGGGTGACCTGCGTCGATTCGAGGGTGCTCGGCGCAGGTGAGGAGGTGCGGCGGCCCCTGGCAGCCCTGCGCCTGCGTTCCTCCGCCCGGGCCAGATCCAGTAACCGCGTCCACTCCTTCGTTTCCGCTTCGTCGACGTGGAAGATCTGGGCCAAGGCGATCAGGACGGTCGGGTCGGGCAGCGCCGTCGCTGTCGGATCCTTGTAGCGGTTGAAGCTGGAATCGCTCAGGCCGCGCTTCTTCTGGCCGTCGAAACGGCGCTTGAGCCGGGCCTCGATCCGCTCCTGCGCCAGGCAGCCCGACCGGGTCCATGCCGCACCGATCCTGCGGGCCAGCTCCGCGCGGGTCTGTTCCCGCTCCGGGGTCTCGCACATGTTCGTCGTCATCCCTCCGCCATCCCGACCTCTGACATGTGTGCAGGTCAAAGAGACGGGACGAGCGCGGGACCAGAGTGAAACCACGGCGGGCGGGCGAGCCCGGCCAGGGTCCTGGTGACGCGGCTGCGTCCTGCGGATGCTGGATGAGCCGAGCCCGTGCAGGGCGCGGCAATCCCTCTACCTGACACAGGAGAAGAACGAACATGACTCGCGCCAAGACACGCGCCGCCGGCCTCGTCGCAGCGGCGACCGTTCTCTCACTCGCCGCCCCCGCCACCGCCTCCACGGCCGTCACGCCGTCCGGAGTTCCCGCGCACAGCGGGACCGCGTCCGCAGCCGGTGCGGCGGTGTACCTGGTGTTCGACAAGAACCCGAAGCACCCCACGTACTCCAAGCTCACCGCCTACAAGGGCCCACGCGAGATCGGGCACTGGCGGGCGGGATCGGGCACCGACACCCGTGAGTGCCACGTCGGCAACAACGGGAGGACCGGTGGCTGGCTGCCCAACGGGGCATACGCGATCAAGGGCCGCACCAAGAGCCACAACGGTCGGCAGATCAAGGGATACGCCATCCGGCTGGGCGACAAGCGCTGCGACAACGGCAAGGGGGCCTTGCGCAACGAACTCTTCATCCACAGCAGGATGAGCGTCAAGGGGGCTTCGCTGTGGCGGGGTGACCGGGACTACCGGTCCGTCGGCTGCATCAAGCTGCGCCCCGACCACATCAAGGCTCTCTTCGCCGCGCTGGACCGCAACGGCGAGCCGACCACCCTGAAGGTCATTCCCTGACGGCACCCGCGTGCCGGGGCGGGCGAGGAGTGTTCGGCGCCCCGCGGCCCCGGCACCGGTGGGCGTGCGGGCCGTGCGGGGTCCACGCGGCGGCGGTCCCGCCCCGCGGCGTCCGGGTGGCCGGGACTCCGCAGAGAACGCGGCCCGACGCGCCACGTCCCGGCAGGTCGGAGGGCGCCTGAATGTCGTCCGCGGTTCACGTGGCGCTGATGGACTGATCAGCGTTGGCACCCTGCACCGACCTGTTCAAGGAGACCTTCATGCGCGGACCGCGCCTGACACGCAACCACCTGATGGCCGCCAGTGCGGTATTCGTCGCCACCGCCGCCGCCGTGGCAGCCACCACCACGGTCGGCGCGTACGACACGGCGGAGCACGCCAAGGGCGCCGTCAAGGGCGGGAAGGCGAAGAACGTCATCCTGCTCATCGGCGACGGCATGGGCGACTCGGAGATCACCCTGGCCCGTGACTACACCGTGGGCGCGAGTGGCCGTCTGAACATGGACAAGTTCCCGCTGACCGGTGCCTACACGACGTACGCGGTACACGCGGACGGCACCCCGGACTACGTCACCGACTCCGCGGCCAGCGGCACCGGCTGGGCGACGGGCCAGAAGACGGTCAACGGACGGATCTCCAAGACGCCGGGCACGGACAAGGCCGTGCGGACCATTCTGGAGCTGGCGCAGAAGGGCGGTTACGCGACCGGTTCGGTGACCACCGCCGAGCTCACCGATGCCACCCCGGCCGTCCTGGCCTCGCATGCCACCGACCGCTCCTGCCAGGGCCCGGCTGACATGGCCAAGTGCCCCACCGACACGATCGCCAAGGGCGGACCGGGCTCCATCGCGGAGCAGAGCGTCAATCACAAGGTCGATGTCCTCCTCGGCGGCGGCAAGCAGCGCTTCGACCAGAAGGTGACCGACGGCACGTACAAGGGCCTGACCGTCACCGAGCAGGCGCGGAAGCTCGGGTACCAGGTCGTCGAGGACAACGCCTCCCTGCAGGCGGTCAAGGGCGGCAAGCCGGTGCTGGGGCTCTTCGCACCCGGCAACGTGCCGACCGAGTGGACGGGCAAGCCCGCCGCGGTCGGCGGGACCGACCCGCAGCGCTGCGTCACCTCCAATCCGAACCGGCCTTCGGGCACCCCGAACCTCGCCGACCAGACGACCAAGGCCATCCAGCTCCTGGAGGCGAAGCAGAAGCACGCCAAGAACGGCTTCTTCCTCCAGGTCGAGGGCGCGTCGATCGACAAGCAGGACCACGCGGGCGACCCGTGCGGCCAGATCGGCGAGACCGCGGCGTTCGACCGCGCGGTCAAGGTGGCACGCGCCTACGCCGCCAAGCACCCCGACACCCTGGTCGTCACCACGGCCGACCACGGCCACACCAGCCAGATCGTGCCTCTGGAGGCCCAGCCGCCCGGTCTGTCCTCCACGCTGGTCACCGACGAGGGCCAGCAGCTGAAGGTCAACTACTCGACGAATGCGCCCGGTCAGTCTCAGGAGCACACCGGCACCGAGGTCCGGATCGCGGCTCAGGGGCCGCTGGCGTACCGGGTCCTGGGCGTCACCGACCAGACCGACCTGTTCACGACGATCCGCGAGGCGCTGCGTCTGCGCTGATCACTCCTAAGGGCTGTCCCGTAATCCGTGGTGGATCAGCGCGCGGCGTCGGATGCGGTGCATCGCAAGGCGGAGGGACGTCCGCATACTGGATGTATGCGGACGTTCCGACAACGCGGCGAGGTGCCGTAGCTGGCGTCGCGCGCCCGCCAGGGATTACGGGACAGCCCTTAAACCGCCCATCGGCCCCGTCGGCGCGAGCAGCGCGTCGACGGGGCCGAATGCGTGTTCTTCGCTGTCCGGCCGCGGCCTGTCCGTACCGCCGGCCCGGACAAGCACACCGCGTCGGCGACGGGGCCCGTGGTGGCCGCCCCTGATGTACCCACGACGACGACCGGTTCGTACCACCGGGCCGCGCACCGGTGTCGGCCGATGGGCAGGACGAAGCGGGTCACCGCGGAACGGATGCCGGTGTCCCGTCCTTGGACGTGGTGCCGCTCGATGGCGACGTTCTGCGGCTGAATCGGCCGTCGGGGCAACCAGCGCCCGACCATTTTCCGGATTACGGAAAGGTGGCGGGCGGGCTTCTCGCAGGCCGAGCATTGCATCGGCAGGGCGCTCCATGGGACGGAACGAACCTCCGCGCCCCTGTTCCTCGCAGCTCTCGCCTGTACGGGTGGTGCATACCTGGGCGCGGTCGTACTGTCGATTCAGGAACCGCCGCCGGCAGAAGTGCACGGCCACCGGCGACTTCCCTTGCCGCGCGGGCTCCGCGTGCGGAGCGGTCGCGGTGTGAACGGATGAGCCGCGTGAGCTCGAAAAAGGGCAGCTGGGGAGCCGACATGCAACGAGACACATTCAAGAGCGCGGTCATGCTGTGCGCCGCCGTGGCCCTCGCGGCCGCGGTTGTACCGACCTCCGCCTCCGCGACGTCACCCTCGCACGCTCGTACAGTGGCCGTCGACTGTTTCTCGAATTCACAGGTACGCCCAGGTGATTTCCTGATCGCCTGCGGCGATGGCAACAACCGCCTGATCGCACTGCATTGGAGCGATTGGGGACCGACGTCCGCCGTGGGGCGCGGACTCGACGCGGTGAATGACTGTCAACCCTATTGTGCTGCGGGCACATTCCACTCCTATCCGGTCACCGTGACGCTCGACCGTCCGGAGAGCTGGCAGAGGCATCCCGACGTACAGCAATTCACCCGACTGCAGCTCGTGTACACCGGCGCCAAGCCGGCACAGACGCAGCAGGTCGTGACATACAAGCTCTGGGACTGACGGTTTCCGAGAACCAGGCCTCAAGTCCCGCTTCCTCACCCCGCGAGACCGGGGCTGACCGTGAGGCCGAGGCTGCCGCTGAGGCCGGAACCGGTCACATCCGTGCGGGCGCTCGACCTCGTGCCGGGCGCCGGTTCCGTGGGCGTGCGCTCCTAAGGGCTGTCCCGTAATCCGTGGTGGATCAGCGCGCGGCGTCGGATGCGGTGCATCGCAAGGCGGAGGGACGTCCGCATACTGGATGTATGCGGACGTTCCGGCAACGCGGCGAGGTGCCGTAGCCGGCGTCGCGCGCCCGCCAGGGATTACGGGACAGCCCTTAGGGTGGCTTGCGTGATCGTTCGCGAGGGCGCAGAGAGTGCGGGCGTCGGCCTGCGACCGGGCTATCTGTCGGCGGCAGTGGTATTCGCCATCGGAATGGCCGGGACCACGCTGCCCACGCCCTTGTACGGGCTCTACCAGCACCGGATCGGGTTCTCCGAGTTGATGGTGACCGTCATCTTCGCCGTGTACGCCATCGCGGTCATCGGCGTGCTCCTGGTGGCGGGAAACTACTCCGACGAGGCGGGTCGCAGACCTGTCCTCCTCTGCGCCATGGTCCTGTCGGCCGGCAGTGCGGGCTGCTTCCTCCTCCAGAGCGGGCTGCCGCTGCTCTTCGCGGGACGCCTGCTGTCCGGCTGCGCGGCCGGCCTGCTGAGCGGCGCGGCGACAGCGGCCGTCATCGAACTCGCCGGTCCCGGGCAAAAAGCGCGGGCCGGGTTCGCGGCCACCGCCGCGAACATGGGTGGTCTGGGCTGTGGGCCACTGCTCTCCGGCGTGCTCGCGCAGTACACCCCGTGGTCGCTGACGTTGCCGTTCTGGGTCCACCTCGGACTGGTGGCGGCCGCCATCGGGATCACCTGGTTCCTGCCGGAAACCGTGGTGGAGCCGAAGAGATGGCCGCCTCTGACGCCGCAGGGGGTCAGGGTTCCTCCGGAGGTGAAGGGGGTGTTCACACCCGCGTCGCTGGCCGCGTTCGCCGGCTTCGCGCTCCTCGGGCTGTTCACCGCGGTCGCGCCGAGCTTCGTCTCGCAGACACTGGGGGTGCACAACCTGGCCGTCTCGGGCGCCGTCGTGTTCTCCGTATTCCTCGCTTCGACCGTCGGGCAGTCCTTGACGCAACGCATCGGCGCGCGTCCCGCGCTCCCCGTGGGGTGCGGCATCCTCGTCGTGGGCCTGCTGCTGGTGGCGTCGTCACTGATCGCCGCATCCTTGCCCCTGCTCGTCCTGGGCGCCCTGTGCGGCGGCGCCGGCCAGGGGCTGGCCTTCCGCGCCGCACTCACTCTGATCAGCGGCGCCGCTCCGGCGCAGCACCGCGGCGGCACGATTTCGGCGTTCTTCGTGGTCGCCTACGCCGGGATCTCGGTACCCGTCGTCGGTGTCGGTGCCCTGGCCACATGGCTCGGCCTGCGCCAGGCCGGACTGCTCTTCACGGGCTGCGTGATGCTGCTGGCTGCGGGCGCGGGCACGTACGCCGCGCGCAGGCCACCGGCGGGGTCCCGGGCCGAGGACGAGCGCCGCACGGCTCCGTCCGAGTAGTCCGGCCAAGCAGGGACACCCACGCCCACTGTTCGGCGTGCCTCGAACGTCGTGGTGGCCATGTGCTGAGGATCCCCCGGCCCCCTACATGCGAGCCGATGCCCGCGGGCTTCCGCCGGACAAAGCGGCGGCCCCCTGCTCGCAGGAGGCCGCCGCTCGCGGTGAATCCGATCTCCCTCTGAGAGGAGCCGTTTCCATGGCCCATGCTACGGCGGAATGCCGTGAGCGCCCACTCCAAGGAGCCCCGCCGCAGACGGTGCGTTGCCGTTCGATGCCGCTCGTCGGCGGCCTCGCGCCGCGTCCGTGCGGACACCGCCTCCCCGCGCCGTGGAACGCGGTCGGTGCGGAGCGGACATCGGCGCAGGCCGTTCGTTCGTCGGCCGGAGAAGTCACGCCTGGTCAGCGGCAAGGTGACCGGCTGGAAGACGGCCGCGGTCGTGGGTTCCGTAGGCCCGTCAGCATGCCGTTCAAGGCCCCGCCCAAGCCCCTCGGCGGACCTGACGCAGAGTGACTCACCGCACCGCCTGCCCCCATCGGAACGGGCGCACCCTCTTGACTCCATCCGGGCACGCACCCGCTTCTGACCGGGCGGGCGAGCCCGGCTGCGCGGTCGGCTGGACACGGTGTCGACGGGCGGGAGATCGAGCGGATTTCTCCATGGGGGTAGGCCCGCACGGCACTCTTGCCATGCGTTCCGTCCAACAGCTTGCTAGACGTCGCGTCTCACAAGCGAGGGCGGCGTCCGGCTGCCGCCGGTCTCATCGAGCGGGCGCGAGATGGGGCCACGGCCGGCGTCGTTCCGTCGATTCAAGGAACCGCAGCATGGCAGCACCGTCCGGCCGGAGAACCAGGACCGGCTCCACGAGCACGACGTCTCCCGTCGCCTGCTCGACTCGTCCGCGAAGTGGTCCTACGACCCGGTCACGGAGGTGGGACTGGGGCACACCTCTCCTGCTGCAGCGACGCCACCTGTGTCGCCGTGTGCCCCGTCAACTGCATTCACCCGACACCGCAGGAGCGGGGCTTCGGCAGCACGGAGATGCTGTACGCCGACCGCTGGGTCGACTGCGGTACCTGCGCCGACGCCTGCCCGGTCGACGCGGTCATCTACGCCGTGGGCGCGTCCACCGGTCGCCGACTCGACATCTCCGGAAAAGAGTTAACGGGATGCATCTCGGCGACCGCGTTCGTGTCCTGGTACAACGCCCATCCCGAGGTCGCACCGGACGCCATCGGCCTGTCCGCCGAGCGCGTGGTCGTGGCCGGCAACGGCAATGTCGCTCTCGACGTCACCCGTGTCCTCGTCACGGATCCCTCGGAACTGGCCGGTACGGACATCGCCGACCACGCCCTCGCGGCCCTGCGCAGCTCAAAGGTGCGTGAGGTGGTCCTGCTCGGGCGGCGCGGCCCCGAGCACGCGGCGTACAACGCCTCCGAGTTGCTCGCCCTCACACACCTGCCCGGTGTGGAGCTGGTCGTCGATGACCACGATCCGCGGATCGGCGCGGCGATCGACGGCGCGCGGCCTCGTTACCCCCTCGGTCCTCCGGCCCCGGCCGAGAAGGTTGCCGACCGCCCACCGTGCCCGCTCGCGCTACCGTGTGCTACCAGCGTTGTTGCGACTTCTGCCCCGAGATACGACTCTCTCGGTTCAGGTCGCGTCAGCGCCTGCCCATGTCCATTGCCGAGCCCGCTGCACATCCCTCTCATCTCCGCACCGTGCGTGCGGACCGCGCGACCCATGGAGAACATGTTGAGGACGAAGTTCCGTTCTCGTATAACCGCCCGGCTTGGGCGCACCTATCTGTCCAGGATCCAGAAGTACGGAATTGGTTCCTCCACGATCCGGCTGCTGCCCGAAGACCTGCTGATGATGCTGCGCAGGGATGGGCTGGACCCGGTGGACAAGCTGGCCGGACTCCGGGCGGATGCGCCGATATCCAAGGTCTCGCTGCCGTTCGGCATGGACGTCTGGGTGGTCACCGGATACGAGGAGTCGAAGGCCGTGCTCGGGTCGGCCGACGGGTTCAGTACCGACTTCGCCCACCTCGCCACGAACGCCGGAGTGGCAGCGGAGCAGAGCCCGGGAGGGCTCGGGTTCAGCGACCCTCCCGTGCACACGCGGCTGCGCCGCATCCTCACCCCGGAGTTCACGATGCGCCGGCTGCGGCGCCTGGCTCCCCGGATCGACGCCATCGTCGAGGAGCGCCTCGACATGATGGAGGCCGAGCAGGGGCCGGTCGACCTGGTGAAGGAGTTCGCGCTGCCGATCCCTTCCCTCACCATCTGTGAGCTGCTCGGCGTGCCCTATGAGGACCGCGACGACTTCCAGCAGCTGGCCATGGACCGCTTCGACCTGTTCGGCGGAACGACCGCGCCCTTCGGGGCCATGTCGGCGTCGCTGGCGTACTTCAGGAATGTGGTCGAGGCGCAGCGGGAGAAACCGGGTGACGGTCTGCTCGGCATGATCGTGAAGGAGCACGGCGACAGCGTCGACGACGAGGAACTCGCGGGTCTCGCCGACGGCGTGCTGACCGGAGGATTCGAGACGACCGCCAGCACGATCGCCCTCGGCTCGCTCGTGTTGCTGCAGAACAAGGACGTCTTCGAGCGAATACGGACCGACGACGCGACGGCCGCGCCCTTCGTCGAGGAGGTGCTGCGCTACCTCTCCGCGGTGCAGATCGCCTTCCCTCGGTTCGCACGTGAGGACATCGAGATAGCGGGGGTGGTCATTCCGCAGGGCGACATGGTGCTCTGCTCGCTGAGCAGCGCCAACCGCGACGCGTCGTACGCCAAGGACGACGGGCGCTTCGACCCGCGCCGTCAGGCCTCGGGGCATCTCGCCTTCGGCTACGGAATACACCGGTGCATAGGCGCCGAACTCGCGCGCATGGAACTGCGCTCCGCCTACCCGGCCCTGGCCCGGCGCTTTCCCCGGATGCGCCTCGCCGTTCCGCCCCAGGAGCTGGCCTTCCGCAAACTGTCCATCGTGTACGGCGTCGAATCGCTGCCGGTGCACTTGCGCTGAGCGGGTGCTCACCCCCGGCGTATCCGCTGCTCTCCACCGGGGACGTCGTCGCTCCGGTCGCCGTGTGCGGGTCCCGCATCGCCCCTCCGGGGGTCCGTCGGTCCCGTCGGGTCCGGGGCTCCGCGGCCGGTTCGTTCGCGGTCGGACGCGGTGTGCTCCGGTCCCTCCCACGGACCGTGTGTCGTCCTCCTACCAGGTGACGGTGATCCGCTGAGGACTGCGGGAGGTGGTGCCGCGTCGCCACTCGATTTCTTCGGCGGGGCGTGCCAGCCGGAGGCCGGGGAAGCGGGCGGCGAGCCGGTGCAGGGACAGCTGGAGTTCGAGCCGCGCCAGCCAGGCGCCCAGGCAGTAGTGCGGACCGGCGCCGAAAGACAAGGTGGGGGCCTCCAAGGGGGCGAACAGGTCGTCGAGCTGCCGGGGCGGGAACACATCGGGATCGCGGTTGGCCATGCCGCAGTCGGCCAGGACCACCGATCCGGCGGGGATGGTCACGCCGCCGACCTCCGTATCGGCGGCGGCGTGACGCGCGGTCCCCCGGTCGTCGCCGAGCGGGACCAGGTGCAGCAACCGCTCGGCCAGCAGCTCGGCGGCCCGTTCGTCCTCCCCGAGACGGGTCCAGCTCTCCGGCCGTTCGCCGAGCAGATAGAGCAGGGCGTTGCCCAGCATCGTCATGGTGCTGTCGTGCCCGCCCACCACCAGTCCGCACACGAGGTCGACCAGCTGTCCCTCCGGGATGCCTCCCTCCTCGTCGGCCGCCCGTACCAGCACGCTGGTCAGATCGTCCCCCGGCGCATTCCTCCGCTCGGCCAGCAGCGCGGCTCCGAAGGCGGCGAACTCCGCCAGCGCCGCATCCATTTCCTCCTTGGGGTGGGAGCCGTCCGAAAAGGCGTACTGCGTCCAGTGGCGCAGCCGTTGCCTCGCCGGGGCGTCGAGACCCATGAGCCGGCTGATCACCTCGACCGGGAGCGGCAGGGTGAAGGCGGCCACCAGGTCCACCGGAGGGGCTTCGGCGGCGAGTTCGTCGAGGCGCTGTTCCACGATCGTGGCGATCCAGGGCCGCCATCGGGCGACGGCCCTCGGTGTGAACGCGCGCCGCAGGGTGCGGCGCAGGCGCAGATGGTCCTCGCCGTCCTGGTTGAACATCAGATCCAGGCTGCCGACGAGACCGGCGTCTGCCGTCAGGGGCGGGGCGTCCGCTGTGTGGAGCCCCGCGCGTCCGAACCGGGTGTCGGTCAGGACCCTGCGCACGTCCTCGTACCGGCTCACCAGCCATGCCCGCGTCCCGTCGGGCAGGTCGACCGGCCTGGGTGGTCCGGGTGAGTCGAAGCCCAGACGGTGCAGCGGGAGGGTCGGCAGGCCGGTCGTCGCGTCGGTGTCGTCGGAGCGGGGCATCGGACCTCCAGGCGTGCACGGTTACGGCGGGCTGCTGGGCAGGGGCATGCGGGCGGGAAGAAGGCGTCGGAGCAACGGGGTCAGAGCTCGACCAGCACCTTGCCCCGACTGGCTCCGGTGTCCTGGTAGAGGCTCCGGTAGGCGTCCGGGATGTTCTCGAAACCCTGGTGGAGGGTGTGCCCGCAGCGGATCTCGCCCCGCCGGACCCTGCCGCCGAGCTCGTCGTGGAGCGCGCGCCAGTTCTGTTCGGTGAACCACTCCAGCGAGAAGATGCCGCGCACCGAGGTACGGGGAAACATGATGTACGGCAGCAGCCTCGGCCCGAAGGCCTCCCGGCCCACCTGGGTGGCCCACTGCCAGCACACGGCCACCTGGCTGCCGACGTTGAGCATGGAGAACACGGCGTCGGTGACCGTGCCGCCCAGGTTGTCGAAGTACTTGTCCACCCCGTCCGGTGCGACCCAGGAGAGGGCTTCCCGCACCGCGTCGCTGCTGTCCTTGTGGCGATAGACGACGACCGCGTCGAATCCCAGCTCGTCGAGGTACTCCGCCTTGTCCGCCGTCGAGGTGGTACCCACGACCCGCGCCCCGGCGAGCTTGGCCAGCTGGCCGACCAGCGAACCGACGGAGCCGGAGGCGCCACTGATCACGACGGTGTCCCCCGGGCGGACGGACATGAACTTGGTCAGGGTGCCCCAGGCCGTCATCCCGGGACCGCCCATGACGCTCAACGCGGTGGGCAGCGGCAGCGCGTCGTCGTACCAGTTCGGATCCAGGCGGCGGAAGGCCGGGAAGACCATCGGGAACGTACCGGTCTGCCAGGGGGTCGCCGCGCCGTCGCTGATGAGATGGGTCCGCCAGCCGCCGAATCCCTGCACCAGATCGCCGGGGCGGTGGGCCGCCCGCGGACCCGCATCCAGCACCTCCATGATCGAGTCGGCCCCCATGTGGGCGCCGAGAGGGGTGTCCAGCGCGATGCCCTGGAGGTAGGGGTCCACCGATACGTAGCGCGTTCTCAACAGCATCTCGTCCGGGGCGAGGTCGACGTCGAGTTCCTCCTCGACCACCCCGTAGACCCGCTCGATGTCGGGGACGCCCTCGATGTGCTCACGTACCACCCATTTCCTGGTCCTCATCCTGTTCCCTTCCTGTCGACGAGGGACAACCGGTCGTCCGCCACAAACCGCGCCTCCGGTCGGGGGCCCACCGGAACGACGAGATGGGTCGGGGGCGGCCCGCTCTCGTCGACGGACGCGGTGAACGTCCTGCCGTCGTCCCGGCAGATGAACTGCATGACATGCCGGCCCGCCGCCGCCGCGCGGATCAGGCCGCCCGTCGTCGCCCACACGCCGGACTGGTAGAAGTTCCGCAGTCCCGGCAGGCCGGGGCCGTGTTTCTTGATGAGCGTCTCCAGCGTCTCCCCGCTCTCCACGAACGGCTGCCAGCCGAGCACCGTGCCGTCGTAGTTGCCCGTGTAGCGGACCTGTGTGAGCGGGCTGGACACATCGCGCACGGCGATCGCGTCGGTGATGCCGGGGTGGCGCCGTTCCAGGAACGCGACGAGTACGTCGCGGGCCCGCTTCTTGGCCGCGTAGTACCCGCGGCCGTGGCGTACCGGCAGCGTGTGGAGTCTCCGGCCGCCGCGCGTCCGGGTCGCCTGCTCCGGTCCTTCGTCCAGGGTCCGCCAGGGAGCGATGTCGCAGAAGTAGGTGACGTACGCGATGCTCGTCCCGCGCGGGGAGAGTTCCGGGTAGTGCCTGCTGCGGAACTGGACGTTGATGCTGGGGTGGCGGATTCCGGTCAGACCGGCGGCCTCCGCCTCGTCGAGCAGATAGGTCGTGCAGGGGTCGGCGTCCGGGAAGTCGCGGCGCAGGCCGAGAAAGAGGGTGAAGTACCCGGGGAACACCATGCCGGGCTGGTGGATGGTCCTGGTGTAGAGCCGGCGGTAGGCGTCGTTGAGGTAGCGGCCGCCGAGCAGGTCCATCATCGTGGTGCGGCCGTCGCAGGCCGAGACGACGATGTCGGCGCGCAGTTCGCTGCCGTCGCTCAGCCGTACGCCGACGGCACGGTCGTCCTCGACGAGCACCTCCTCGACCTTGGCGTTGTAGGTCACTTCGCCGCCGAGTCCGCGATAGCGCCGCTCGATGGACTCGGCCAGTCCGAGCGATCCGCCTTCGGGGACGCCGGCGGAGAGGTTCGCGTGCGAGGCGAGCTGGAAGTGGAAGGGCAGCACGGGGAACGCCGGATGCTTCTCGTACAGGATGAAGTTGAACGCCTCGCGCAGCAGGGGGTCCCGGAACCTGGCCGAGTAGTCGGCCATCAGGACGCTGATGGTTTTGCGTACGACGTTGAAGTACGGCACGAACGACGCCAGCATGCGCCAGCGCTCCGGCGTCGACATCAGTCCGACCGGCTTGAGGAACGGATAGACGGCGAGGCACTTGCGGAATGTGCGCAGTTGCTTGCAGAAGTCACGGATCAGAGCGGAGTCGGCGGGCGAGATGTCCGTCAGATGCGCTTGAAGCCGGTCGGGGTCGGAGTAGAAGTACACGGCCCGCCCGCACCGGCCGCGCACGACGTTGAACACATCGAAGTGCCGTACCTCCTTGCCCTGCAACGCGCCCAGCTCCAGCCAGATCTGGTGCATCTCGTTGCCGGGTCCACTGCCGAGGAGCCAGCTGACGCAGGGATCCAGCGTGAAATCGCCGCGGTCCCAGGCCGTGCAGCAGCCGCCCGGCAGCTCGTGCATCTCCAGGACGTGGGTGCGGTAGCCGTTCATCCGGGCGTAGCAGCCGGTGGACAGGCCGCCGAGCCCTGCGCCGATGATGATCATCGACTCGCGCCGGGAGCGCGACAGGAGCCTGCTCTTCCGTGTGTTCATGTGCGGGTGCCCCCGCTCGCGGACCATGGGTCGAGCTGGGGCAGGCGCCCCAGCTTCCCGGGGTGCCAGGGTTCCTCCCCACGGCTCTCGGACGCCGTGAATCCGCGTCCCAGCTCGTCGCAGAGGTACTGGACGACGAAGCGGCCGGTCGACGCGGCACGGATCAGGCCGCCCATGCCGACCCACTGTCCGGCCATGGAGAAGCCGCGCAGGCCCGGCAGGCGCATGCGGTCCTTGCCGACGAGCCCGGCCGCGATGTCGTCGGCCTCGGAGAAGGCCTTCCAGGCCAGGATGGAGCCGTCGTGGTTGCCGGTGTAGCGCCGGGTCGTCACCGGGGAGGCGACGTCGACCAGTTCGATGCGCTCGGCCGTGCCCGGCAGGCGGCGTTCCAGGAATCCTGCGACGAAGTCGGCCACTTGGCGCTTCTGTGCCCGGTACTCCCTGCGGTCGGCGCTGCGCAGCGCCCTCCAGTGAGCGAAGTCGCTGAAGTAGGTGCAGTGGACCACCGACCTTCCGGGCGGGGCGAATCCGTCCGAGTAGCGGGAGCGCAACTGGACCACCAGACTGCTCTGGAGAGCACCGGGCAGCCGCGCGGCGTCCTCGGGGGAGAGCAGATACGTGGTGCTGTGCGCCCGGTCGGGGCCCAGATCGCCCCGGATCCCGACGAAGGCCGAGACCACAGCGGGGAAGAGGGTGCCGGGGCGGTGCAGCAGGTCGTTGTACAGCTTGTCGATCCGCGGCCCGGTGAACCGGCCCTGCAGAAGACCGTGGATGGTGGTGTGGCCGTCGCAGGCGGAGACGACGTGGTCGGCGTAGTACCGTCTGCCGTTGCGCAGTTCGATGCCGATGGCACGTCCGTCCTCGACCAGGATCCGTTCGACCCGCGCGCGGTAGCTGATCTCGCCGCCCAGCGCCGTGTACCGCTCCTCGATCGACCGGGCCAGGCCCAGTGAACCTCCTTGCGGGAAACCGGCGTTGTGGTGATACGCGCTGGCCATGTTGAACAGGTACGGGAGCAGCGGGAACCCTTCCGGGTCCTGGAAGAAGATGTTGCGGAACGCCCGGCGCAGCAGCGGGTCCTGGAACCGGTCGGCGAACTCGTGCATGGGCGTCGACGCCGTACGCCAGAACAGGCGGAACGCGGGCAGGACGGTGCGCAGCGTCTCCACCCGCTCGCGTACGGTGCGCAGGGCCGGGGCGGTGAGGAAGGGGTACAGCTCGATGTCGATGAACCGCCGCAGATCGCGGCAGAACGACCGGATCGTCCGGGCGTCGCCGGGCGAGACGTCGAGCAGGTGGCGCTCCAGCCGGTCCGGGTCGTTGTAGAAGACCACTGACCGGCCGGTCTCGTCGACGACCCGGTTGAACATCTCGAAGTTGGTGATGGTCTTGCCGTCGAGCGCTCCCAGTTCGCGCCACACCTGGTGGGCGTCGTTGCCGGCGGCCGTGCCGATGAGCCACTCGATGCAGTAGTCGAAGATGTAGCCGTCGCGCGACCAGGCCGTGCAGCAACCCCCCGGCAGCACATGCTTCTCGAAGATGCGGGACCGCATTCCGTTCATCTGCGCGTAGCAACCGGTGGACAGGCCGGCGACGCCGGCGCCGATCACGATGACCCGGGGGCTGCCGTCCGCCTCCCGCTCACCGGAGCTCCACGCGTCGTCCCTGTCACCGGCCATCGGCGCCGCCCTCCTGGAGGATGCCGCGCACCAGCTCGGCGTTGCGCGCCACGTGCTTGGGGTCGAGCATGTCGGCGTGGATTCCGGAGCCGCGCAGTACGGCCGTGGCCGTGGTGGAGCTGCCGTGCCAGGTGCCACGTGCGCCTGCGGCGTAGAGGGCGGTCTTCTCCTCGTCCGTGACCACGCTGACGGTGGCGCGAACCGCGCCGAGGTTCGGCGTGCGGCCGCAGAACGCCAGGTACTCCGCGGCGTGTTCGAGGGTTTCGCGAGCGACGATCTCCGACCCGGTGTGCTTGCGCAGGTGTTCGGCCAGTTCCGCCTCGAAGATCTCGAAGTGCTCGCGGCCCGGTGCATAGGGCTCCAGGATGCGGTGCGAGTCGAGGACGATCACGTGGGCGACGTCACGTCCCCGGCACTCGAGTTCCTTGGCCACCTCGAACGCGAGGTTGCCACCGAGGGAGTAGCCGAGCAGCAGGCAGCTGCCCTCGGACCGCAGGGATTCGACGAGGTCGGCGTAGTGGCCCACCTTGTTCTCGCCAGGGACGTAATTGAAGGCGATCAGACGGTAATCGGGCAGTTGGGCGGCGAACGCCCGGTAGACGAGGCCGTGGCCGCCGGCTGGCGGGAAGCAGAACACCGTCCGCTCCCGGTCGCCGTTGAAGCTCAGGCAGGGCAGGTCGTCCGAGATCCCGCCGGTGGCGAGACGCTCCACCGTGGCGGCCATCCCGTGCAGAGTCGTGACCTGGTACAGCAGACTCACGGGAATGGCCACGCCGAATTCCTGCCGGAGTCGGTGGATGAGCTCGATCAGCTTGATGGAGCTGCCACCGGCCTCGAAGAACTCGTGCGTCGGGTTGACCCGTTCCAGTCCGAGCAGTTCCTTCCAGTGCCTGGCCATGCTCGCCTCGAAGGGTGTGGTGAGCTTCTCCTCGGGCTCCTCCCGCGCGTCGAACCGGGGCGTGGGGAGACCGGCGATGTCGACCTTCCCGTTGGCGGTCAAGGGAAGTTCCGGCAGGGTGACGAAGTGGGAGGGGACCATGTACGCGGGCAGCAGCCCCGCGAGGCGCCGACGGAGCGCGCGCCGGTCGAGCGCTGCTCCTTCCACCGGAACGCAGTAGGCACAGAGCACGTCCTCGCCCCTGGCGTCGGGGCGCACCGCGACGACCGTCCGGGCCAGCTGGGGCCACCGGGCGAGGTGGGCCTCGATCTCACCGATCTCGATCCGGTGGCCGCGGAGCTTGACCTGGTCGTCGACGCGCCCCAGCAGATGGACCGAGCCGTTCACGTCCCAGCGTGCCGCGTCGCCGCTCCGGTAGAGACGTTCGGGTTCGGCGCCGGGCTCCCGGCTCAGGGTCCGGGTCACGAAGCGCTGGGCCGTCTGCGCGGGGTCGCCCGCGTAGCCGAGCGCGACGCCGTCTCCGCCGATCCACAGTTCGCCCGGCACGCCGGGCGGCACGGGTTCGCCGTGCTGATCGAGCACATGGAGCGTGCTGTTGCTCAGGGGGCGTCCGATCGGCACCGTCCGGC
The DNA here is from genome assembly GCF_055584025.1 of Streptomyces sp. NPDC104309. NCBI lineage: Bacteria > Bacillati > Actinomycetota > Actinomycetes > Kitasatosporales > Streptomycetaceae > Streptomyces > Streptomyces sp. NPDC104309. Next base: position 25,446 of record NZ_JBVJMV010000028.1, read on the forward strand.
CGGGTTCCAGGTCGTCGACGGGTCCTTCGAAGCAGGCGCTGTCGATGGTGGCCTCGGTGACCCCGTAGGAGTTGATCAGGCGGGTGCGCGGTCCGCACAGCTCGCGCAGACGTCGGTACTCCCCCACCTTCCAGGCGTCGGAACCTACGACGAGCAGACGCATGAAGTCCAGCCGGTGGCCCTCTCGTTCGCAGTGGTCCATGAGTCCGCGTACGACGGCGGGGACGAACTCCGCGCAGTCGACGTGTTCCTCTCGCATGGTCCGGTGGAGACGTTCGGTGTCGAAGAGCAGGTCCCGGTCGACCAGGACCAGGTTTCCGCCCGAGCACAGGGCGCGTACCAGGTCCCCGGTGAAGACGTCGAACGAGGGGGCCGCCATCTGGAGGTGCACCCGCACGTCACGGTCCAGCCGGTACTCCTTCAGCCACGCTCCGTACGCCGAGGCGAGGTTCCGGTGACTGACCTGCACGGCCTTGGGGTGCCCGGTCGAACCGGAGGTGTGGACGACGTACGCGGGCGAGTCGAGGCCGGAAGTCTCCTCGGCGCCGGGCGCGGGCGGCCGCCGGTCGTCCGGGGCGGGCTCGGACTCGTACAGCTCCCGCAGGGTCAGCGTCTCGGCAGGCAACCCCGGCATCCGGTCGCGGCAGACATCGTCCTCGACGAGCACGAGGGTGGCGGACGCGGTCCGCACGGTGTGGGCGACCCGGTCGGCCGGATGGTCGGTCGGGACCGGGAGGTAGGCGCCTCCGGCCTTGAGTACCGCCAGCAGTACGACGACGAGGTCGGACGTCTTCTCCAGGCACAGCGCCACCACCGACCCGGCACCGGCTCCCCGTCCCCGCAGCCGCCGGGCCAGTTCTCCGGAGCGGCGGTCCAGTTCCGCGTACGTCAGCCGAAGAGCCGTCCCGTGACGGGCCGGGACCGTAACGGCGACGGCGTCCGGGCACCGGGCCGCGACCTCTGCGATCAGCTGGTGCACGGGGCGGAACCGGCTCTTCTCCCACTCCCCCGCACCGGCTGGCGGAGCAAGGTGCCCGGCGCCGCTCCACTCGCGGACCAGCCGTTCACGCTCCTGGGCGCCGAGCATCTCCAGCCGGGTGATGGGCCGTTCGGCCGGTGCCCGGGTCATGCTGTCGAGCAGTGTGGTGTAGTGCGTTGCCATCCGCCGCATGGTCTGAGGAAGGAACAGGTCGGTGTTGTACTTGAGGACGCAGTGGAACCGACGCTCCGCCTCGTCCTCGTAGACGGAGAGCGTGACATCGAACTGCCCTTCTTCTTCCGGGAGTTCGATGTACTCCAGCCGATAGCCGTACTTCTCGGTGGCGACCTTGTGGGTCAGCAGGATGAACATCGCCTGGAACACGGCGGAACGGCTGGGATCGTGCTGGAGCCCCAGCTCGTCGACGAGCAGGACGAACGGGTACTCCTGGTTGTCGAGGCCGCCCAGCACGGTCGTGCGGACCCGCTGCAGCAGGTCGGCGACCGATGGTTCGCCGGACAGGTCCGCGTGCAACGGGAGCGGGTTGACGAAGTAGCCGTAGACGGAGGCGAACTCCTGGTCGGTCCGGCCGGTCACGGGACTGCCCACGATGACGTCGTCCTGGCCCGAATAGCGCTGGAGCAGTACGTAGTAGGCACTGAGCAGCACCATGAACGGGGTCACGTCGTGCTCGCGGGCCAGAGCGTGCACCCGGGCCGTGAGAGCCGTGTCCAGCACGAAGAACTCCGAGGCGCCGTTGTGTGTCTGCACGGCCGGGCGGGGCTTGTCGGCGGGCAACTCCAGGACCGGCACCTCGGCAGGCAGGTGCGAGCGCCAGTAGTCGAGCATGCGGTGCGCCGCCGACCCGGCCAGGAAGCGGTTCTGTGCGTTGAGGAAGTCCAGATACCGGGCCGTGACGGGCGGCAGCGAGGGCGCACGGCCGTGCCGCAGCCCCTCGTACACCGCGAGGAGTTCCTCGATGAAGGTGAACGTCGAGATCGCGTCGGAGACGATGTGGTGGACCGCCTTCATGATCACCCAGCGGTCGGGGCCACGCTTGAAGAGGCGGAAGCGGAACAGCGGGTCGTGTTCGAGGTCGTACGGCCTGCGGTACTGGGCCACGATCGTGCGGTGGATGTCCTCCCACTCCTGGTCCTGTACATCGAACAGCGCGACGTCCGGGCTCCGGTCCGTGGACACCTGCTGCACCGGCACGCCGTCCACGGTGAGGAAGTTCGTCCGCAACGCGGGGTGACGCTGCACCAGGCGGCGGACGGCCTCGAACATCAGGTCGGGTTCGAGAGCGACACGGACCTCGACCGCGCCGCCGATGTTGTACGCGTAGCCGTCGGGATCCAGCTGCCTGAGGAACCACAGGGCCTTCTGATTCTGCGTCAGCGGATGGCGCAGCTCGTCGTCGAACACCTCCACCGCGGCCTTGTCGTCACCATCGGTTTCGAGCGCCACCGCTTCGGTGAGCCCGTCGTGGAGCTGTCCGATCAGCTCGTCGACCGGAGTGCCGCTCAGCAGGGCCACCACGGGCGGAGCGACGCCGAGTTCGGAGACGAGCCGGGCGCGCAGCTCCATTGCCAGGAGTGAGTCGAGTCCCAACGCGTTGAGGCCTGCCCGCGGGTCGATGCGGTCGGGCCCCGTCCGCAGCACCGAGGAGGCCACTTCGGTGAACCGCCGGGTCACCAGCGTCAGGCGCTCGGTCGCGTCCGCGTCGCGGAAGGTGTCGAGGATGCCCTCACCCGCGGCGTCGCCGGTGCCGGTGCCGGCCGTCGCCGCGAGGTCGGCCACCAGCGCGGGCGGCGAGGCGTACCAGGCCAGGAACACCGGCCAGTCGACGACTGTGGCGACGAGCAACTGGGCCCGGTCCTGGCCGATGACACGCTCCAGGACCGCCATGCCGGCATCCGGTGAGAGCGAGCTCATCCCGCGGCTGCGGAGGTAGTGGTCGACGAGCCCGAGCTCTTCGATCATGCCGGTGGCCCACGGTCCCCAGTCCACGCTCAGCCCCGGCAGACCGAGTGCCCGCCGGTGCTGGGCCAGCGCGTCCAGGAACGCGTTCCCCGCGGCGTAGTTGGTCTGGCCCGCCGTGGTCAGCAGGGAAGCGATCGAGGCGAACAGGACGAAGTGGTCGAGCGGTTCGTCGCCGAGGTGCCGGTGGAGCAGATACGCGCCGATGGCCTTGGGATCGTGGGCCTCGGCGAAGGTTCGCCGGTCCATGTCCGTGACGAGTGTGTCGCGTACCCGGCCGGCCAGGTGGAACACCCCTCGTACGGGCAGCGGGGAGGTGCGCCGACGCGCGTCGAGCCAGGCCGTGAAAGCGGTCTCGTCGGTGATGTCGAGGGGGGCCAGGACGACGCGTGCCCCGAGCGCCTCCAGTTCCTTGACGAAGGTCACGGCACGGCCCTCGGCGGTGTCGGGGTCGAGACCGCGCCAGGCGGAGCGCTCCGGGAGGGCGGTGCGTCCGATCAGGATCAGACCGCGCGCCCCACGTCGTACGAGTGTCCTGCAGAGCAGTCTGCCGAGCGCTCCGAAGGCGCCGGTGACCAGGTAGTCGGCGTCGGCGCGCAATCGCAGCGGAAGGGGACGCGTCAGCCCTTCGGCCCGCCGCACCCTGCTGGTGAGGCGGTGGTCGCCGCGCAGCGCGATCTCTTCCTCGTCGTCCGTGAGGACCTCGCGCAGCAGCGCTTGGGCATCGGCCCGGCATCCCTCGTCTCCGCGTCGGCCGGGATCCAGGTCGATCAGTTTGCCGCGGTGGGAGGTCAGCTCCTGATGCCTGAGCACCCGGCCGATCCCCCATGCCGGTGCCCCCAGGGGTTCGACGGTCTCGCCGGGCTCCACGTGCTGCGCGCCACGCGTCACGATGTGCAGCCTGCCTTCGGCCCCGTGGCCCAGCAGTGTCCGGGCGAGCGTGATCAGTGAGTAGGCGCCCGTGCCGCTGTGCCGTACGAGGTCCTGCCGTGAAGTCCCGGCGAGCTGCGGCAGGTCGAGGTTCCACAGATGCACGATGGTCCCGAAGGAAGCCGCACCGGTCCTGCCGTTCGCTCCTTCCTGGTCGTTGCCCCGGTCCTGGCCGCCCTCCCCCAGGTCGGCGAAGAGCCGTTCCAGATCCGCGGCGGATCCCGGCACGACCGTGGACTCCCGTCCGTCGTCGCTCGTGTGGTACGCATCGCCGGGACGCACGAGACAGCAGCGCTCGCCGCGCTCGGCGAGCAGGGCGCTCAGAGCATCGCCGACGCCCTGCCGATCGGCGAACACCAGCCAGTCGGCGCCGCCCTGTGAGGCGGCTCCGGCCCCGACCTGGGCCTCGCCCTCGTACGGGCCGTTGCCCTCGGCGGGATAGAAGGGCCTGTCGATCCACGTGGTCTCGGCGAGCCAGGAATCGATCGTGCCGAGACCGACCGTCGTGGACGCCTTCTCCACATCGGCTGCGCGAAAGCCACCGATGCCGCCCAGGGGTTCGCCGCCGTCCGCGTAGAGGGCCATGTCCCCGACGAGCTCATCCGCGTCGCCGCGGGTCACCGTGGCGTGCACCCAGATCGGCCGGTTCCCGACCGGGGCGAGGCACACCTCGTCGATGGACAGGGGCAGACGGATACCGGAGGTCTGCCGGTCCGCGCCGCCGTCGAGGAGTTGCGTCGCGAGCAGGGACTGGAAGCAGCCGTCGAGCAGTACGGGGTGGATGTGGTGCCGGGCCGCGTCGTCTCCGATCACCGCGGGCGGGCGGAGCCGGGCGAGGACTTCGCCGGATCCGATCCACACCTCTTCGATGGTCCGGAACGCGGGGCCGTAGTGGTACCCCAGAGCGGCCAGCTCCGTGTAGCAGTCCGCGCCGTCCAGCCGGCGTCGGCAGCGTGCCGCGAGAGCCGCTGTGTCCACGGGCGGGCCGGCCGGACGCGGCTGCCCGGAGCGCACGACACCGCTCGCGTGCACCGCCCGCTCGCCCTCGCCCTCCTGTGCCGAGGCGATGGTGAACGCCGCGTTCTGCGGCGAGAGCGTCAGGCGTACGGCCCGGTCCTCGCCCTCGGGCAGGAAGAGCGCTCTGAGGAGTTCGATGTCCGTGAGTACGACGTGGGTGCCGCCGGTCAGGGAGCGGACCGCCTGCACGGCCATCTCCAGGTACCCCGCCGCCGGGAAGACCACGGTCGACTGGATGCGGTGGTCGTCGAGGTAGGGCAGCCGCTCGGTGTCGAGCGTCGTGTGCCACGTCGGTTCCGTGTGCGTCGTGCGGCGGCCCAGCAGGGGATGCTCGGTCCGGCCGAGGCGGACGTGCGCGACGGGGCCGGGCTCGGTCCAGTAGCGGTCGCGCTTCCATGGATAGCGGGGCAGGGCCACCGGATTGCCCACCGGGTGCAGGGCGTCCCAGGCGACGGGGACGCCGACGTTGTGCAGCTCCGCCAACGACGTCGCGAAGCGCTCCGGCTCGTTCTCCCGGCGGCGGATCGACGGAAGGGTACGCACGGCCGCCCCCCTGCCGTCGAGGCACTCACGGATGGAGTGGCCGAGCACCGGATGCGGACCGATCTCCAGGAACAGCCCGAACCCGTCGTCGGCGAGCCGGTCGACGGCCGAGCGGAAAAGGACCGGGTGGCGGACGTTCCTCCACCAGTACTCCGCGTCCAGCTCGCTGCCGTGCGCCGTGCCCTCCTGAGCGGTCGGATACAACGGAACCATCGCCGCCCTGGGTTCGAGCCCGGCCAGGGATGTCAGCAGCTCGTCCTTGATCGCCTCCATGCCCGCGCTGTGGTACGGGACCTGTACCGTCAGGAGCTTGGCGAAGATCTCCTCGGACCGCAGCACGTCCGCCAGTTCGGCCAGTGCGTCGCGGTCCCCGGCCAGCGTCACCGCCGAGGGACTGTTGACCGCGGCCACGGACATCCGGTCCCCGTACGCCGCCGCCCGGTGCCGCGCCTCCGCCTCGGGCAGGCTCACGGCGAGCATGGTGCCGGTCCCGGTCAGCCGCTGCTGGAGCCGGCTGCGGTGCACCACGATCCTCGCCGCGTCCTCCAGGGTGTAGACGCCCGCTTCGTAGAAGGCGGCGATCTCGCCGGTGCTGTGGCCGACCACGGCGTCCGGCCGCACACCGTACTGGCGCCACATGGCCGCGAGCCCTACCTGGACGGCGAAGTTGGCCGGTTGAGCGAGCCATGTCTCACCCATGCGCGAATCGGCTTCGTCTGCCGTCATTTCCTCGATCAGGGACCAGTCCGCGAACGTGCGGATGGCCTGATCGCAGCGGGTGACCGCCTCCCGGAACACCTCGTCGCCCTCGAACAGCTGGCGGCCCATCCCCCACCACTGCGGCCCCATGCCGGTGAACACCCAGACCAAACCGCGCCGTTCGGCGTCGAGCTGCCTGCCTTCGACGGCCCGGGGGTGGGGTTCGCCCCGATGGAAGGCGGCTAGCCCCTCGTCCAGTTCGGCGCGTGAGGAGTACACGACGGAGAGCCGCGATTCGAGGTGCTGGCGGCGACGGGCGAGCGTGTAAACGAGGTCGGGCAGCGACACCTCGGGACCGTGGGCCCCGGCCAGTTCGCGACGGATGCCCGCCGCCACCTCGGGCAGGACGTCCGGGGTCCGGGCGGTCAACGGAAGGATGTTCCAGGCCCGTTCGCGGGGAACGGCCGGCCGCGCCTCTTGCCCGGGCGCCTCCTCCAGTACGACATGGGCGTTCGTGCCGCCGAAGCCGAACGAGTTCACTCCCGCCCGTGCGGGGCCCTCGTGCTCGGGCCAGTCGGTCGGCTCGGTCGGAATCCGGTACGGGGAGGCCTCCCGGTCGATGGCGGTGTTGATCCGCTCCAGGTTGATGTGGGGCGGGATACGGCGGTGCTTCAGGCAGAGAACGGTCTTGATCAGCCCGGCGATGCCCGCTGCCGCTTCGGTGTGCCCGATGTTCGTCTTGACGGACCCGACGTAGCAGGGGGCACCGGGTCTGCGTCCCACGGCGAGCGCCCGGCTCAGCGCGTTCGCCTCGATCGGGTCGCCGACCGGGGTCGAGGTGCCGTGCGCCTCCACGTACTGCAGGGCGCCGGGGGTGATGCCGGCTGTGGCGCAGACGCGTTGGATGAGGTCGGACTGGGCGTCCGCGCTGGGCACGGTGATGCCATTGGTGCGGCCGTCCTGGTTGACCCCCGTACCGATGATCACCGCGTGGATGGGATCGCCGTCACGGACGGCGTCGTCCAACCGCTTGAGCGCGACCATGCCGACACCTTCGGCCCGTACGTAGCCGTTGGCGGCGGCGTCGAACGTACGGGAGCGGCCGTCGGGCGACAGGAATCCGCCCTTCGTCTCGGCAATGGTGTACTGGGGCGCCATGTGCAGCAGGACGCCACCGGCCAGTGCGAGATCGGTCTCCCGGTTGTTCAGGCTCTGGCAGGCGAGGTGCACCGCCACCAGGGAGGAACTGCAGGCGGTGTCGATCGACAGGCTGGGGCCCCGGAAGTCGAAGCAGTGCGAGAGGCGGTTCGAGACCATCGTCATCATGGTGCCGGTGGCGGTGTGCGCGGCCAGTGAGGAGAAGCCCAGGTCGGAGAACTGGAGGATCTTGTAGTCCAGTGTGAACGCGCCGACGAACACGGCGGTGTTGCTGCCCGCGAGTTCCGAGGGCCGCTGGCCGCCGTCCTCCAATGCCTCCCACGCCACTTCCAGCAGTTTGCGCTGCTGCGGGTCCATATGGTCGGCCTCGCGCGGGCTGATACCGAAGAAGCCGGGGTCGAATTCGTCGAAACCCTCGATGTATCCGCCTCGGCCACCGATCAGACGTCCGGGTTTCTCCTTGAACCGGCTGGCGAGCGTCGAGACGTCGTAGCGGTCCGCCGGTGTGGGGGTGACGCAGTCCTTGCCCTCCATGAGGTTCTGCCAGTAGGCGCGGTGGTCCGATGCACCGCCGGGCAGCCGGCAGCCCATGCCGATGATCGCTACTTTGTCGCTCACAGAGGCACTGTTCACGTCGGGCAAGGTTGTACTCCTCAAGTCGTGGCGCCGCGACACGGCATGGATGCGAGAGGGGGTGCGGTAACCCGGAAAGGAGAGGCAGCTCAGGCGGAACCGGGCCCGGCTCTCTTCGGGCGGCGCCAGGGGTGGAGAAGGCTGGTGGCGATGTCAGCGGTCGGGGGGAAGGACGCGGGGTCACCGATCCCGACCGCGATCGGCTCCCGGCCGGGCCGCCAGGTGTAGCTGCCGAAGAGGTGGTCCCAGATCGACAGGTCCGATCCGTAGTGGCCCGCCTCGGACAGGTCGACGCTGTGGTGCAGGCGGTGTTGTTCGGGGCTGGCGAGCACATGGTTGAACCGGCCGATGTGCACGTCGATGTTGGCGTGGACGAAGTAGCCCTGCGCGGCCACGAAAAGACCCACGACGAATACGGATTCCCGGGAGAATCCGATCGTGGCCAGAGCCAGCTGCACAGCCCCCTGTGCGAGCATGATGTCGAGGACATGATTGACCCCGTTATTGGCGACATTCACTTTCTGCGGCACATGATGCACGCCGTGCAGTCGCCACAGCATCGGGCTGGAGTGCCCCAGTCTGTGTACGAGATAGCTCGCCAGCGAACCGGTCAGCAGAGCCGCTGGAATTTCCTGCCAGAGATGGACCGCGGGTTCGTCGGGTGCCACCACTGAAACAGCGGCGATGACCATATATTGCGCCAGGGCACTGGCCGCCATCGTCAGCAGGAAGTAAACGCCGTACCAACGCCACTCGTCGGCGTTCGGGTGCCAGGTACGCCGGTGCGGAATGAGACGTTCGAGAGCTGTGAGGTAGGAAATGGCGCCGAGCAGGAAGAGCGGGCTCACCCGGCCGGGATCCCAGTCCAGCCGGAGAGCGGCTGCGGCCACGGAAAACGTGGCCGCCAACAGGAAGGGGTATGCCGATACACGGAGGACGGCGCGTGCTGAAAGCACGGCCGTATTCTCATTCCGCGCCGGGCCGGAATCCGCGCCCGGACCACCACCGGGTGGCGGTTCGCCATTTTCCATCCGCAGCACCTTTACAAAGGACCAGTACAGAGAATTACGCAGACCGCAGCGAAGCAGACCGCGCTGGAAGAACTGATGACTTCCTGCGGGCGCACGGAACCGGAGTGACGGACGCCGCTGGTCACGCACGAAGGAATTTATACCTGGGACTGATGTGAACCGTGTTACGGGCCTTGCGAACTTGAGCAGGACCGCCGGCCGGTCCCGCTCTGTTTCCATTTCCCGTCCCGACGCCCTCAACCGTCGGATTCCAGCCTCATCACGACACTCCGGAAACCCTCGGTCGTTTTCGCGACCTCGTTTGATTTGGCATGAGGAGGGCGGACCAGCCGGGCGGAATGCGAATAATTCGACCAGCCACGAAGCGAGTCACTAATAATATTGATAATCTATTGGGACTTTATAATTCGACCCGTCGGGCGAGGGTTCTTCGCATGTCCGGGACGTCCTGAGGAGATCTGGGAATGGCCGGCATACCGCGACGGCGTTCCGCTGAGGGCCGGGATCCCGCCCGTCTCGGCCAGGAGGTCGGCGAGGCCCCGGTCCGGTCCCGGCGACACGGCGGTGGCGATGGCGCCCCGCACGCCCCGGCATCGGGCGGATGGGCGCGCGGGAGGCAGTCGGGTCCGCCATGGCTCATAAGTGCCGGATGCAGAACGCCAATGGTGTGTCGGCCGCTGCCGCGTTCCGGCCACCAGCCGTCGCGCGACGCGCGAGAAGTCCTCGTGGGTGGGCCCGGCGGCCACGCGCGACGTGATGTCGGCGCTTCCACGCGCCCCGACCACCCGCCCGCCTCCGGTACCCCGTCCGGACGGCTGGCGGCGTCGTCCTCCCGTCGTCTCGTCGTCTCGTCGCCTCGTCCGGGAGTGGCCTACCGCCTCCGCAGAGCAGCGGTGACGGCTTCGAGTACCTCGACGGGACGCAGCAGATCCGCGTAGCCGATCGGCGGCCTGCCCGTACGGGCCATCTCCAGGAACGCTTCCAGCCCCGGCACACAGTAGTTCGCGTCGAGGGCGAGAGTCTGCTGGACCACGCTGTCCTGAGTGAGCGTCATCCCGTGGAACGGGATCTGGTGCGTTTCGGTCGGTTCGACGAAGTTCACGACGACCCGGGTGCCGCCGGCGGTGAACGACGCGGTGACCGTGGTGTCGGTGGTGTCCGTGCGAACGTCGCGGATCTCACCGGGAGCGAGCCGGAGAGCGAGATCCACCGGGTGGATGCCGTAGAAGAAGATCCCGCCGTACTCGCCGTCGGGATCGGCCGGCCCCGACGTCACCACCACGTGCGGCGGCCCGCCCCGGGCGGACCGGGCCGCCAGCGCGTCCGCGTCGGGAATCCAGCGGAGCGCCGAGAACGACGTGAGCGGCGCGTCATGGGCGAGCGCGGTGTCGATGATTGCTCGGGCGTCCTCGACGGAGCAGGCCAGCGGCTTGTCGACGAATACCGGAAGTCCCTCGGCCAGGAAAGGGATCGCCTGGTCCCGGTGGTGCGCCCCGTGCCGGTCGGCGACAACGACGGCGTCCACCAGCCCGAGCAGGTCGGTGGGCTCGTCGACGACCTTCGCTATCCCTCCGGTGGACGCCAGCGCGTCGTTGCGCCGGCCGCGCCCGCCGCTGAGGGCCACGACGCGGGCGTCACCGCCCGCGTCGTGGACGTTGAGATGGCTGACGATGTGGTCGACATGGCTGTTCTCGGTGCCAACGATCCCGATGCGCATCGGGAGAGGTTACCTTCACGGTGACGTGCCTGGTCAGCGCGCTCCCCCGCTCATCGGGAGGAGACCCCTGGCACTGTGTACGCCTCCGCCGCCGCTCAGCCGGTTCCTCGGGTCGCCCATCGCGGTTTCAGGCGAGGGCCTCCGCCAGGATGGCGGCCGTCGCGGAGATCACCAGGTCGTCCGCCGCGGCGTCGGCGTCGCGCTTGGTGGACAGGACTGCCAGCACGATCGGCCCCTGGCCCGGTTGCCACGCGATGCCCACGTCGTTCGCTGTCCCGTAGCTGCCGGTGCCGGTCTTTTCGCCGACGGTCCAGTCGCCCGGAAGGCCCGCGCGCAGGCGTTTGTGACCTGTCGTGTTGGCCAGCAGCCACCCGGTCAATCGCTTCCGGTCCCCCGTCTCCAGGGCACGCCCGAGGACGAGCCGCGCATAGGTCTCGCCGATCGCGCGGGGAGTGGTGGTGTCGGTCACGCGGCCCGGCTCCGCCGAGTTCAGTTCCGGCTCCCAGCGGTCCAGCCGGGTCACCGCGTCTCCGACGGACCGGCAGAAGCGAGTGACGGACCTCGGTCCGCCGAGTTCCTCCAGCAGGAGGTTCGCCGCGGTGTTGTCGCTGAACGAGATGGCGGCCCCGCACAGGGCCTCCACCGTCATCCCGTGCGCGAGATTCTCCGGCTTGCCCGTCACCGGCGCGCCCTTCGCCCGCTCGATGTCCTGTTCCGTGTAGTGAATGACCTTCGACAGGAACGTCCCGTCATGGTCCAGGTCCCTCAGGACGGCCCCGACGGCCAGCGTCTTGAACGCCGAACACATGGGGAAGCGCTCATCGCCCCGATGCACGACACTCCTGCCCGTCACCGTGTTCCACCCGAACGCCCCCAGCCGAACGGCGTGTTCCCGCTCCAGCGCCTGCAGCTTCCGCTCCGTCGCGCTCCCCGGGCCGACGGCGTGCGCGGCCGACGTCATGGGACCGGCGGCCAGCACCGCCCCCAGGCCCCCGGCGAGCACTGCACGGCGTGACGCATTCCTCTTCGGCTTCAAGATCTCCGGCCCTCCTTCTCGTTCACATGCACTTCCTGCAACGACGTGTCCGGCGAGCCCGCCGGTTGCGTTCCCCGGCAACCAGGCCCCGTCCAGGCCGGGTTCGCGAGGTGGTGGTGCCGGTGTTGTCGCTCCGACCCATCGTGCAAGCGACGCGCCCCGGTGTGCGTCCGGTCGTTCTCCTTGTCCACGGCTCGCGCGTCGCCCGGCGCACCTTCACCACACTGCGGCTTCGAAGCGGTCGACGGCCCGGGGGCCGGTACCCGACGTTCGGGCAGGGCCCGCTCCGGCCCGGCCGAAATGCCGCATGGACATGGCCAAGTGCCCTGGATACCCTCGAACTTGGTCTAGACCTAGTGAAGCAGAGTGTGCCCGCTCTGCTCGTCTCGCGCGCCCCCACACCTCCCTCAGGAGCGAAGCATGCGCAGAAGGATCACCTCGTTACTGCTCGGGCTCGGCATCGCCGCAGCCTCCGTCCTCGTCACCGGCGGCAGTGCACAGAGCCATGGCTACACCGACGCCCCCATCAGCCGTCAGCAGCTCTGCGGCAACGGGACCGTGCGCAATTGCGGCCAGATCCAGTGGGAGCCGCCGAGCGTCGAGGGTCCGAAGGGCTTCCCCGCCCGAGGCCCTGTCGACGGCACGATCTGCGCCGGCGGTATCGGTCGGTTCTCCGAGCTCGACGACCCGCGCGGCGGTGCCTGGCCCGCGACCGAGGTCACCGGCGGGCAGAGCTACACCTTCCGCTGGCAGATCGAGGCACGGCACGCCACGACTGACTTCCGCTACTACATCACCAAGGACGGCTACGACCCCACCAAGCCCCTCACCCGGGCCGACCTGGATCCGCAGCCGTTTCTGACCGTGCCCTTCGGCGGCCGTCTGCCCGGTTCCACGGTGAGCCACTCCGGCGTCCTGCCACAGAAGTCGGGAAAGCACCTGATCCTCGGCGTCTGGACGATCGCCGACACCGGCAACGCCTTCTACGCCTGCTCGGACGTGACGTTCTGAGCGGGTGCCCGCAGGCCACACCCGTGCCGGCACCGGCACGGTGAGCGTGCGGTCCTCACGGGTGAGGACCGCACGCCCCGGCCACCGCACCGATGGCGAGATCCGGTGCGGCACACGGCCGACAGCGGAGGTCTCCTCGTGCCGGGCGCATGCGGGACATCCGGCAGCACGGCGTGGTGCCGTGGCTCTCGCCGTGCGCCGCCGCAGCCGATGAGGAAAGCCCTCAGCCGATGAGGGCCTCGGTGATCTGACGGGTGGTCTGCGCGGCGACCCGGGAGTCGACGGCGGCGTAGGAGGTGTATGCGTTCAGGCCGGTGGTCAGGGCCCAGCCGCGGCCCCGGGTCCAGGTGGCGTCGTCCACCCCCAGCTCGGCACGGAACGCGGCCCGGCTCCGGTCCGACAGCAGAGTGAAGGCGATGGTCAGATCGCAGGACGGATCGCCGATGCCGAGCTCGCCGAAGTCGATGACCGCGCTGAGCTCGCCGTCGGTGGTCAACAGGTTGCCCGTGTGGAAGTCACCGTGACACCAGACCGAAGGGCGGTCCCACTCGGGGGCGTTCAACGCCGCTTCCCACAACTCGGTCATGGCCCCGGCGTCGAACGCTCCGTCGGCCTCGGCGATCGCGGCCCGGGTGGCACGGTCCCGGTCGGCCAGCGACCGTACCGTCAGATCACCGCGGGCGTCCTCTCCCGGTGCGATCCGCTGAAGAGCCGTCAGGAACCTGGCCAGTGCGACAGCGGTGTCCGCCGAGTCGGCCAGTGCCTCGACGGTCGCCACCTCGCCGTCCAGCCAACGGGAAACCGCCCACGGCCACGGATAGCCGAAGTCCGGCCGGCCCACCCCCACCGGTACCGGAATGGCGAGCGGCAGGTGCGGGGCGAGCCGGGGCAGCCATGCGGACTCCTTGACGGCCTGATCACCGGCCCCGTCGTGGCGGGGCAGCCGGACGGAGAGCTCATCGCCCAGCCGGTGGATCACATGGTCCGAGCCCGCCGGGTCGAGCAGCCGCAAGGGCAGCCCGGCCCACTGCGGAAACTGTGTGTCGACCAGGCTCCTGACCAGTACGGCATCGATCACGGGGCGAGTGTCCGCGACTTCCTCGGTCGTCAAGATGCCTCCGTCGTCCGGCCCGCTCCGTGCGGCGAGCACTCGAAGTCATCACAGTGCGTGGCGGGCCGTCTGTCGACTGGATTTCGGCCACGCACCTCCGGCTCTCCAGCCGGGCGGACCCGGCGTCCCTGACGGACGCGGCAGGGTCGGCGTACCCGGCAGGACGAGGCGGACTCCGGTCGGCTGCTTGACGGAGCGTCGGGCGCGTCGGCGGTGGCCTGAACGCGGCGGTCCCGGACGACGAGGCCGGTCCGAATGCCACCGGGCCGGGTCTGTTCGCACGGACCAAGACCGTGGCGGAACGGAACCGTGTGGGATACCGAGGGCGGTTTCCCCGTCACTCGGCCGTGGCGAGCCGGTCCTGCGGATGGACGGTGACGAGAGCGATCCCCCCGCAGCACACCGCGAGCAGGAGCAGTTCGGTGGCCGACGGCGCGGGCGCGGTGTTCAGCGCCCAGTCGCCGAGGCGCACGGTGAACGGGACGGCCAGCTGCACAGCGGCCGTGAAGACCGGTCCGCGCAGCAGGATGAGCCGGTGTTGTACGAGGTAGGCGGGCGCGTAGAGAGCCGCGCCCAGCACGACGACACCGCCGGTCACGGCGGGTGTCGGCGGGTGGGCGATCAGCACGGGCAGCGCCATCGGGAGCAGCAGGCAGGTGGCGGCGGCGAGCAGCACGGGGAGTACGGCGAGGGGCGGCAGCCCGGCCAGCCGTTCCCGGTACAGGAACCCGTACACCGCGAACGCCGCGGTCGCGGCCACCACCATCAGCAGTCCCTCCCCGTCCAGGTCTCCCGCGCCCGCGCCGAGCGCCGCATACCCGGCGGCAGCCGCACAGGCCAGGATCGCCCCCGCCGCCTTGCGCGGGCCGGACCGTTCTCCGAAGAACACCGCGCCCACCGCCACCGAGGCGCATGGCATCAGTGCGACGACGAGGTTGGTCAGCGACGTTCCGATGCGCGGGATCGCGAGGAGGGTGCCGGCCGCGTAACCGGCGAAACCGAGCAGGCTCAGCAGCCACATGGTGGCGGGGCGGGCGGCGGCACGGCGCAGATCGGCCCGGCCGGCCGCGCTGGAGGCGGCGACGGCGGTGAGCACCGCACAGCACACCGCGGTGCGGCCCACGGCGACGATCAACGGGTCCGTCCCGGAGACCAGGGCGCCGGAGAGCAGCCACGTCCCGGCGAGCAGCAGGACGAGAGCACCCGGCACGGCATGGCCTTTCCTCAGGCGGTCGAGGGACGGACGGCCGGGCTCGGGCCGACAGGTTGCCCGGTCCCCCGTGGCCGCCACCCGCCGGTTGGCTGTCACGGCTCTCGTCCACCCCGAGGAGCCCCGGCTCGGACCACCATCATGGTGTGCCCGGAGACAGCCGTCCACCGGCTCGTGTCCCCTGCCGCGACGTCACTCCGGCCAGGGGGAATCCAGGATGGTGTCCACGAAGTCGCCCCGCTCGAATCCGGGTGTGTAACGCGCCAGGACATCGGCCTTCACATTGCCGAAGGTGGTGTCCGGCTTGGGTTCGATGCCTTCGGTGAAGGCCCGGAGAATGCGCTGTTTGAAGTCGGGGCGGGGATGCAGGGCAACGATCGAGGCGCGGTCCGCGTCGCTGATGTCCCCGTACCCGATGCCGAGCACGTCGTACTCCACCCCCGCGGTCACCAGGGCGACCTCGGGTTCCATGTACTGGGGGATTCCCGGTGTCGTGTGGAGCGCGATCGACGTCCAGACACGACGGATGCTGTCCTCGGGCACGCCGTGGCTCTGCAGGAAGCTCCGTGCCTCGTCGGCGCTGTCCACCTCGAACCGGCGCCCGCTGCCCCGGAACTCCTCGTTGAGGCCCAGGTCGTGGAACATGGCCCCGATGTAGAGCAGTTCCGGGTCGAAGCTCAGTCCCTTGTTGCGGCCCTGCAGACTGCCGAAGAAGTAGACGCGGCGGGAGTGGTGGTAGATCAGGTCGTCGGTCGCGTCACGCACCAGTTCGGTGGCCGCGGCGGCCAGTCGGGTGTCGGGCACCGTCACTCCGGTGACGGACGCGAGGTCGGCACTGCTGGTCATGTGGACTCCTTCTTCGTACGGATGTCGGGGCCTCTCCTGCGGATGTCGGGGCTTCTCGTCCGATTCTCCAGCCGGTGGCCCTTCTCCGCCCGGTTCAGCCGTCGGCGGCGTCCGCCCTGTCCGCCAGGGAGAGATGGAGGTGGGCCAGGTCGTGCGGGACGGGCCCGTCGTGACGGAAGAGGGGCGGGCTCTCCCCGTCGGCGGCCGTCGCCGGGGCGTCCGTGAGGCCCAGACGCGTGCGCAGTCGCCCGTAGAAATCGTGCGGACCGAGCCTGATGACGCGCAGACGACGCGGTGCCGCGTACACCCCCAGCCAGTCTCCGGCGTGCAGTACGCCGCGCAGCTGACCATCGATCGTGACCGCGCCCTGCCCCGAATGCGACAGGACCCGCACCGCGACCGGTTCGTCCGGGGCGACGACGACGGTGCGGTTGAAGGTCATATGGGGTGCGACGGGCGTGAAGAGGACGGCGTCCATGCGGGGTGAGACCACCGGGCCGCCCGCGGCGAAGCTGTAGGCGGTCGACCCGGTGGGCGTGGCCATGATCACGGCATCGGCCGAGTACGAGGCGAGGAGCCGACCGCCGATGTAGACGCCGAGACTCACCTGCCGGTCGCGCGCGAGTTTCTCGACGACGATGTCGTTGAGGGCTATGACGTCCAGCGCCACCCCCCAGCCCTCCGCCGCGGCCTCCGCCTCCCGGTCCACCTGGGGAGGCGGCAGCATCGGGCGCCGTCCGTAGCCCATCAGGGCGTCGATGTCCTTGGGCACTTCGAGCACGCGGGAGGCCCGCATCGTCAGCGTCATGCGTTCCTCGACATCGGCCTGCCCGTGGTGGACGGCATCGAGAGCCCGGACGACGTCCTCGGCCGGCACCTCGGTCAGGAAGCCGACCCGGCCCAGGTCGATCCCGAGGACGGCTGCGTTGTTCTTGGCCGCGATCCGGGCACCGCGCAGAAATGTTCCGTCGCCGCCGAGCGTCACGATGAGATCGGGGTTGCCCGCGACATCCGCCTCCTCACGGCCGCCGCGCCGCCGTGCGTCGTCACGCCACACGTCGATCTCCATGCACGGAATGCCCTCGCCCGCGCACCAGCCGCGCACGACGTGCTCCGTGGCGACGGCCTCGGGACGGCCCCGGTGGACAACCACTCCCACCCGCTCGACACTCATCTCGCTCCGACTCCCCGTCTTCCGACGATGTGGCGACGTCCTGGTCCCACCTTGACCGTCCTGGGGTGTACCGGCTCGGTCGCCGGGCCGACGGACGTTCCTCGGTCAGGCGATCGGGCCCCGGAGCGACCTGCCCGCCGCGCGGGCAGACTGGTGAGGAAGGGTCTGTCCGCTCTTCATGTACGGGACCCGTCCGAGTCCACCCGGTGGTCCCTGGGGCTGCGGCGCCCCGCACCCCGTGCGCTCGTCGTTTCTGTCCGGAGGACTGTCATGACCGCGGTCCGGACGTCCAGGCGCAGTCGACGTCGCCTCACCGCGTCGGCCGGGGCCGTGGCTCTCGCCGCCGCCTCGATCGGCCTGTGGGCCACCACCGGCTCCCCGGCACGTACCGCCGTCCTCCCGACCCCCGATCATGTGGTGGTCGTGGTGATGGAGAACCACGCCTACAGCCAGGTGATCGGCAGTTCCAGCGCCCCGTACATCAACCACACGCTGAAGGCGGGCGGCGCGAACCTCACCCGGTCCTTCGGGCTCACCCATCCCAGCGAGCCGAACTACTACATGCTGTTCTCGGGCTCCGACCAGGGCCGCACCGACGACAGTTGCGTGGGCGTCGGTTCCCTGTCCGCACCCGATCTCGCCTCGGAGCTGATCGCCGCGGGAAAGACCTGGGCCAGCTACAACGAGACGCTGCCCAGCCAGGGTTCGACCGTCTGCAGCAGCGGCGACTACGCCCAGACGCACAATCCCTGGTTCGGATTCTCCAATGTGCCGACCAGTACCGCGAAGACCATGACGCAGTTCCCGGCCGACTTCACGAACCTGCCGAAGGTGTCGTTCGTCGTGCCGAACGTTTGCGACGACATGCACGACTGCTCGGTGGCCACCGGCGACACCTGGATCAAGAACGAGCTGGGTGCGTACGCCGCCTGGGCCAAGACCCACAACAGCCTTCTGGTCGTCACGTTCGACGAGGACGACAAGGCGTCGGACAACCACATCCCCACTCTGCTCTACGGAGAGCACGTCACCCCCGGCAGCTCCAGCGGTGCCGCCTACAACCACTACGACGTCCTGCGCACCCTGGAGGACCTGGCCGGGCTGACGACACACGCCGGCAACGCGGCCTCGGCGTCCGACATCACCGGTATCTGGGACTGACAGCGGTGTGTCTCGCGGACTCCCCCCGCACCGAAGCCGCCGCCCCGGACGCGCGTCCGGGGGCGGACGGCCGCGGTGTCCGCCGGTTCGCCTGCTCGCCGGCGTTCGGCTTCGCGTGGAGCGTGTGGGGAGGGCGGACGAGTCTCGCCGCCACCGCACCGGCCGTCAGCACGGTGGCGGCCGCGATCGTCCCGCACGGCGCGGAGTGCGGCCCGCCGGCTGATGACGTCCGCCGTCGCCCCGGCCCATCCGGGGTGACGGCCCGGAGGGCCGGAACGGGGACACGGTCCCCGCCCCGGCCCATCCGGTGTGGTCAGGACTGCACGTCCTCCGGAATGCTGACCAGCCATCGGGTCTCCCCGCGGGGTCGCAGGTACAGCACCCAGTAGAGCGTGGCGACCGCCGTGATCCCTCCGGTCCACAGCAGGTACTCGGTTTCCTGCTGGGTCAGGATGTACGCGAGCACGGCGACGAGCAGCAAGGGGATCGCGGGCCACAGCGGCATGCGCCAGGCCGGCGTCTCACGGTGCGCGCCGCGGCGGCAGAGCAGGGCGGCGACCGCCACCAGCAGATACATGCCGGTGACGGAGACACCGGTGACGCCGTACAGGGTGTCGAGGTTGACGAAGCAGAGCGCCGCTCCGGGGACGCCGACGACCAGGGTCGCCACCCACGGGGAGCCGAACCGGCCGAGGCGGGACAGCGCGGCGTTGACCGGCTCGGGCCAGGCCTTGTCGCGGGCGGAGGCGAACAGGACCCGTGAGTTCTGGATGACCATGACGATGCCCGCGTTGATGATCGCGAGAGCGACGCAGAGGCTGACGAACGTGCCGACGGCCGAGTTGGACCAGGCGGCGACCATGGTGTTCAGGTCCCCGGAGGTCAGGGCCGCGAGGTCCGGGGCGCCGAGCGTGATGGCGATGACCGGGACGAGGATGACCGCCGTGGAGATGGCGAGGGTGGCGAGCACGGTACGGGCGACGTTGCGCCGCGGGTTCTCCAGTTCCTCCGAGAGGTAGACCGCCGTGGAGAAGCCCTGGGTGATGAACAGCGCGATCGCGAGCCCGGAGACCACCATCATCGCGGTGACCGTGGAACTCGTTCCGCCCGACGAGGCGACCGACCCGTGCACCAGCGCGGAGGCCCCCCGCTCGGAGTGCGCGAATCCGAGAACCGCGACGACGCCCGCCGCGATCACTTCCAGGACGAGGAAGATCCCGGTGATCCACGCGTTGGCGCGCAGGTCCAGGAGGCCGGCGAGGGTGGCGAGCACCATGACGCCCGCGCCCGCGGCGGGGGCCGGAATGTGCACGACGGGGGCGAGGTAGTCGGCCGTTCCCATGGCGATGACCGGGGGAACGATCATCACGACCAGCAGGGAGAGCACGAAGACGAGCCACCCGGCGAGTCGTCCCGCCATGGTCGACACCATGGCGTACTCGCCGCCCGCACTCGGAATGAGGGTGCCGAGCTCCGAGTAGCAGAAGGCGACCGCGATACAGAGCAGTGAGCCGATGGCGATGGTGAGGGCGGTGTACGTGCCTAGGCTGGAGAACAGGTCCGGAACGACCACGAAGAGGGTCGAGGCGGGCGTCACACAGGAGAGCGTGAGCAGTGTTCCGCCCACGACGCCGATGGAACGCTTGAGCTTCTGTGGGGTGGGGCCGGTCGCCGGCGCGAGCGCCTGGGGAGCGCTGAGCGTTTCGGTCATCGTGCGATTCCGATCAACAGGTGCGGTGTCTGAGCACGGGAGCGGTATCGCCTCCAGACGAGGACGTGGTGAGTGGTTTCATCGCTCCCAGCGCGACATGCAATCCTGACGAGTTCCGCAGGTCAAGAGCCGTTCACCTTCGGAATTCGTTGTTTCGGAAGCAGAATGCGACCGTTTGGCGTTAAGAAGGCGTCAATCTGTTGGGGATCGGCGGGTACGGGAACCGCAGCCGGATTCCGTGGAAAGTTTTGCCCGTTCCGGATTCCGGAAGGGTGCGGCGCCCCGGGGCGCCGCGAAGCCAAGGTGCCGCGGGTCGCGCATCCACCGTCTTGGTGCCAGCCTGGACACATGGCTTGGGCGTCATGGACGACTCGCGGTGTGTTCTCCGGGCACGGTGGCGTGCTGACGGAAGAGGTTGGCGTCCTGTCCGGGGACCTGACCGTGCACACGACCTGGGCCGATGACACGGCCCAGGTGACTGTGCAGTACACAGGGGCGATCGACTGGTTCACCATGTCCGGCAGTCCGGTGCCGTGCTGCTCGGAGGATGACAGCCGGCGGCTGCACGACGCGGTGGTGCGATCCGTTCGGGAGGGAGAGGCGGCCACGGTCCCCAGACCGCCGCCGCAGAACTCGGAGCGGCCCGCGGAGAGCGCCCAGGAGTGACGGTCACATCGCGCGGCGCACGGTGGGGCGCGACGCCCCGCACGGGCACGTCGGACTCGTGTGGGCACAGCGGCGGCACGCACGTCGCGGGTCGCCACGGGACAGCCCTTAGGATCCTTTGCGTGAGCGGAGCGTTCAGCGGCTGGACAGAGCAGGCATTCGAGCTCCTTCTGCGGTTGGAGGGCGCGCCTTCGCAAGAGGCACGCGAGAAACTCCGGAAGGACCGGGAACGCCTCGTCCGGCAACCCATGATCGCGTTGCTGAACGATGTGGCGGACGCGGACCGGGCGTACGAGGACTTCTCCGTCTGGGGGTTCCGCAAGGATCCGTGGTGGTGGCAGCATCAGGCGGCGGTGATCCGGATCGCGCGCAATGTCCAGATCAGCCTGCGCTTCGACCTCGACGGGCTCCGGATCTCTGGTGGCTGGAGCTATCCGGATCCGGGGCAGATCCCGTTGTTCCGTACGGCAGTTGCCGCGCGAGGGAGCGGACCGGAGCTGGTGCGCGCCGTCGGGTCCCTGGAGGCGCGAGGGTACGAGATCACCGGTGATGTCATGCAGCGCATGCCGCGTGGTCACGACGCCGGTCATCCGCGCGCCGCCTTCCTTCGGTACCGCTCGGTGTCCGCCGCCCGCCCCCTCGGCGGGGACTGCGCCGAGCACACGGCGGCGCTGGTCGACTCCGTGCTCGTGGCGGCGGAGGAATTGGCGCCCCTGCTGTCCTGGCTCGCCCGCCATGTGGCTGTTACGGGCTGCCGTCGGCCTGGCACGTGACGTCGCCGCCGCATGCGGCCCTTGCCGACGAGCTGCCGAAAGGCGGTCCCTGACCGGGTGGGTGGTCCGTTGCCGGGAGAAGTGTCCGGCCTCTCGCCACCCGTCGGTCCTGAACCGCCTTTCGGTGCCGCTGTGCGTCAGTACGCCCCGAAGACGTTGTCGATCGAACCGTACTTGTGGGCGGCGTAGTTGCACGATGCGGTGATGTTGGCGACCGGGTCGTAGCTGTCCATCGCCGTTCCGGGCACGTGGTAGGCACGGAATGTCGGGTCGATGATCTGCAGGAGACCCTTGGACGGGGTGCCCGCGGCGGCGTTCGAGTCCCAGTTGTTGATGGCCAGCGGGTTGCCGGAGGACTCGCGCATGATGTTGCGGTGGATGCTGTCGTAGCTGCCGGGGATGCCGTGCTGGGCCATGACGGCCAGCGCCTCCCTGATCCAGCCGTCCAGATTGTTCGCGTACGTCACGGGCTTCACCGCCGAGGTGGTCGCGGCCGATACAGCGACGGTCTTCACGGTGGAGGCGGCGGCGTTGTTCGCGGCGGGTGCGGCTGCCCCGATTGTCAGCGTCATGCCCGGGACAATCAGTTCAGGGTTGTCGCCGACGACCTTTCGATTGTCCGCGTACAGCTTCTTCCAGCCGCCGCTGAGGGAATGCGCATTCGCGATCTTGGAAAGGGTGTCACCGGCGATCACGGAATACGTCGCGGGCGCAGCCTTCTGTACGGAAACTTCCTTTGCGGTGGCGGTCTTCGGCGCCACGGCCGCCTTGGGGGCGGTGGCGGCCTGCGCCGGCGCGGCGGAGGCGAAGCCGGCACCCACCAGCGGAAGTACGAGGGCGACTCCGCCGGTGGCCGCGGCGATGAAACCGCGGGTCAGCGAAGTGGACGTGCGGCGACCGTGCTTAACCGTTGCGGACATGCTGAATTCCTCTCCGTCGCCTGCGAGGTGAGCTGTCGGGTTCGGACTGGAGATGTCCGGCCGCAAGTGAATGCGGCTTCACCCCGAGCCGTTCCGGATACCGGACCGGCGGCTTACCTGGGTCCCCCGCTCCTGCCGAACATGAGTGGGTCGGATTCTCGGACGGCGGCAGGATTTGGCGTTCCGTCCGGATTGACGGTGACCGTAGGCGAGAAACACCAAAAGGAACAAGCCCCTGCTTTTGGATCACATTTCATTTGCAAGATCGAGTAACGGAATTCGCAGTAATCCACCTCA
This sequence comes from Streptomyces sp. NPDC104309, assembly GCF_055584025.1. NCBI lineage: Bacteria > Bacillati > Actinomycetota > Actinomycetes > Kitasatosporales > Streptomycetaceae > Streptomyces > Streptomyces sp. NPDC104309. Next base: position 48,049 of record NZ_JBVJMV010000028.1, read on the forward strand.
CACCGCGCGGCCAAATTTCCGCGCACAGAAGGGAAGTGCGCCGACCTGCCGAGTCCGCCGGAACCCCGAACGTGACTCACGCCACGAAGTCACAAAAGGGGCATTTCCTTCATCGCCCAAATGGTGCAGTCAATAGACAAAGGCTCATTATCGACGAAATTATTAATCATGAGCAAAACGCCCACACATGGACATATGGGCATCGACTCGAAGACTCTCCACTCCGGCATGCCACTCATCGGACCGACCGCGTCCGACAGGGCTCCGTCACCCCGGGGCTTTGCCTTTCGTCCCGCGGCTCGTTATCGTTCCTAACGGCCCTGTTGTCTCCGATAGAGGTGGACGTTGCGCATCTGAGGTTCGCGAACATCGCGCCGTACGGCCCCTGCCGTACGCCCGTCACGCAGTAGCAGTGTTTTCTCCTGCCCGTGACCCCGCGTGGATGCGACCTCGGTGCCTCAGCCGTCCTTCGACCTTCCGGACTGCCGCACCCTCCTTCTCGGCACGGTCGCTGCGTGGTGCTCGCATACGAAGCCCCCCTTCACCACGCTTGCGACTGCGAGGATCACCATGGCGACACCCACTGCCCCCAGCGCTTCGCTCACCTGCTCCGCTCTGTCCTTCCAGTGGCCGGACGGCACGACCGTCTTCGACGGCCTCTCGCTCAGCATCGGCCGGGGCCGCACCGGTCTCGTCGGTACCAATGGCGCGGGCAAGTCCACCCTGCTGCGACTACTGGCCGGCCGACTGCGCCCCTCCCTGGGCTCGGTGGCGGTCTGCGGCAGCCTCGCCTACCTGCCGCAGAACATCACCCTCGACACGATGCTGCGTGTGGACGAGGCCCTCGGCATCGCCGAGCGGCGCGCCGCGCTGCGCGCCATCGAAACCGGGGATGTGGACGAGAGGCACTTCGAGACGATCGGCGACGACTGGGACGTCGAGGAACGGGCCGTGGCGACCCTGGGCTCCCTGGGACTCGGCAGCATCGAACTGGACCGCACCGTGGCCCAGTTGTCCGGAGGCGAGACCGTCCTTCTACGTCTGGCCGCACTGCTGCTGGAGCGTCCCGATGTCCTTCTGCTGGACGAGCCGACCAACAACCTCGATGTGCTCGCCCGGCGCAGGCTCTACGAGGCCGTCGACAACTGGCGCTCCGGCGTGCTGGTCGTGGTCAGCCACGACCTCGAACTGCTGGAGCGCGTCGACCGCATCGCCGAACTCCGGTCCGGTTCCGTGAACTGGTACGGCGGCGGCTGGTCGGCCTACCAGGAAGCGCTGAGCATCGAGCAGGAGGCCGCCGGAAGGATGTTGCGCGCCGCAGAGGCGGATGTGCGCCGGCAGAAGCGCGAACTGGAGGAGACCCAGGTGAAGCTGGCCCGGCGCCAGCGTCAGGGGAGGAAGGCGGAGGCCGACGGCGGACTCCCGAAGATCCTCGCCGGCCGCCGGAAGCGGTCCGCGCAGGAGTCCGCGGGAAAGCTTCGCGGCCTCCAGGAGGACCGGCTCAGCGAGGCGCGCGACCGTCGCGAGGAGGCCGCGGACGCGATCCGTGACGATGCCGAGATCCGCGTGAGCCTCCCCCGCACCGCCGTTCCCGCCGGCCGCACCGTGCTGAGCCTGCACGAACTGCGCCCCCGGTTCGGCCGGCTGCACCAGGGCGACCTCCATGTGCACGGGCCCCAGCGGATCGCGCTCGTCGGGCGCAACGGCGCCGGCAAGACGACACTGATGCGCACCCTCACCGGCGAGCTGGCTCCGCTGTCCGGCGAGGCCAGGACGTACGTACCCTTGCGATTCCTTCCGCAGCGGCTGGACGTGCTGGACGACGAGCTCAGCGTCGCGGCGAACGTGGCCCGGATGGCTCCCGGGGTCACCGACAACCACATCCGTTCCCAGCTGGCACGCTTCCTGTTCCAGGGCAAGCGCGCGGAACAGCCGGCGGGCACCCTCTCCGGCGGAGAGCGCTTCCGTGCCGCGCTCGCCGCGGCGATGCTCGCCGCACCGGCCCCGCAGTTGCTGATGCTGGACGAGCCGACCAACAACCTCGACATCGCCAGCGTGCGGCAGCTGACCAGCGCACTCGAGTCCTACGAGGGAGCGTTGTTGATCGCGAGCCACGACCTGCCGTTCCTCGAATCGGTCGGCATCACCCGCTGGCTGGTCCTCGGGGAGGAACTCCAGGACACCACCGCGGAGGAGGTGGGCGACCTGCTCGCGGCGTCGGAAGCGGGCTGATCAGCCGCGTAACTCCGAGGAACACGTACGGAAGGGGGTGCGGGCCATGAGGCCGGGGCCCGCACCCCCGCCAGGGGTCAGAGCCTGGCGATGATCTTGTTCATCTTCTCGATCTCGGCCGTCTGGGCCGTGATGACGGCGTCGGCGAGCTTCTTCGCGTCGGCGTTGCCGCCCTTGTTCAGCTCGGTCTCGGCCATGGTGACCGCGCCCTCGTGATGGCCGATCATGAGCTGGGCGAACTTCTTGTCGAAGTCCTTGCCCTTGGCTGCCTCAAGGCCGCTCATGTCCTTGTCGGACATCATCCCGGGCATTGCGGAGCCGTTCGAGCCATGGTCCATGCCAGGCATGTCACCCATCGAGGACGAGGCCGCGGGCAGCGGCTTGCCCCAGGACTTCAGCCAGCCCTTCATGGTGCTGATCTCGGGGTCCTGGGCCTTCTCGATCGCGGCGGCCAGCGCCTTGATCTCGGGGTCGGCGGCGCGGCCGTCGGCCAGCTTCGCCATCTCGACGGCCTGCTGGTGATGCGGGATCATCTGCTGCGCGAACTCCACGTCCGCGGCGTTGAACGCACCGCCGGGAGTGGCCGACGCGGCGGCACTGCCGGAGCCGTGGTCCATGCCGGGCATGGACGCGCTGTCGGACTTGGAGCTTTCGGAGGAGCCACAGGCCGCCAGCGTCAGAGCGAGCGCGGCAACAGTGCCGACGGCCGCGAGCGTGCGGCGACGGGTGGCGGAGGACGGAGAAACGGACATCACACGTTCTTTCCAGGTGGATTGCGCCACATCGGTGGCGCGCGAAAGGGACAGGAGCATCCGGCCGTCCGGCCGTCCGGCCGGACGGCCGGGAACGGCGGACACCTGTCACGTCCGCGCGATGCACACCTGGAGCAGTAGATCCCTGCCGGCGAACGGCGGCCCCCGCCGTGCCGGTCCGCGCACCTCCGTACGCCGTCTCCCGAGCACCCATAGGGCCAGGACCACCAGGCCCAGCGCCATGAGCAGCGGCAGCAGCCGGTCACGCGCGTGGGTGAATACGCACGACTCACCGCTCGTCCCGGGCATGACGGCGGCGGCGTGCGCCGGGCCGTGCCCGTCCGGCATGGCCGTGTGGGTCGCACCCGTCGTCATCGACATGTGCAGGTCCAAGGCCGCCGCCGGGGCGCCGTGACAGCCCTCGGCGGCGCTCGCCGGAGCCCCGTGCATGAGGAACAGACCGCACAGGGCGGCACACAGCACGAGCAGCCGGGACACTCCCGGTGTGCGCGCGCGTCTGCGGTCCACGGCTGCCTCACATGCTCGGTCGTACGGGTCCTGCGGTACGGGCCCGACGATACCCCCAGAGGGTTTCCCCGTCCTGTCGTACCCCGTCCCGTCGCATCCCTGATCGGGCGAGCGCGCGGATGGGAAAGTCCCTGATGTGCAACAGGGTGTCCGTGACAGGCTGTACCAGAATCGAACCAAGGCCTCTCCGTCGACATCGTCGGTGCCGGATCGCGAACGCGCGCACGGTGCCGCAGCGCTCGCCCCGCACCTCGACGAGCCGGCCTACGGCGTAGGGCGGGTCCTCGGCCGCGCGCGGACGCAGGACGGCTCACTCGACGCTTCGGGCGCGCGCCCATGCGGCGTCGCGGAGCAGGCGCAGACCGTTGAGGCCGACGATGACGGTGGAGCCCTCGTGACCGGCGACGCCGAGTGGCAGGGGCAGCGTACCGACCAGGTCCCAGAGGACGAGGCCGGTGATGAAGACGGCGGCGATCACCAGGTTCTGCACCACGAGGCGGCGGCAGCGGCGCGAGAGCGCCACGACGGTGGGGATGGTGGCCAGTTCGTCGCGGACGACGACGGCGTCGGCGGTCTCCAGCGCGAGGTCGGAGCCGGCCCTGCCCATGGCGATGCCGGTGTGGGCGGCGGCGAGTGCGGGGGCGTCGTTGACGCCGTCCCCGACCACGAGGACCTTCCGCCCGCCACTCTCCATCTCCCTGACGGCACGCACCTTGTCCCGGGGCAGCAACCCGGCCCGGACGTCGTCGATCCCGACATCGGCGCCCAGGCGCGCGGCGGCACGCGGGTTGTCTCCGGTCACCAGCACCGGCGTGCTGCCGGTGAGGGCGGTGAGACGGGTGACGGTGTCGTGGGCGTCGGTGCGCAGTCGATCGGCGATGCCCAGAACTCCGACGGGGGTGCCGTCGAGGACGACCAGCGCGGCGGTACGGCCCTCTTCCTCCAGCCGTGCGGCGAGCTCGGCGGCCGCGAGGCCGGTGCGACCGTTCAGCAGGCGGGCGGGGCTGCCGACGGCGACCGTGCGACCCTCCACGGTGGCGGTGACGCCCGCGCCGGGGGCAGAGGTGAAGTCCGCCGCGGAGGGCAGGGCGAGACCTCGTGTGCGGGCGGCATCGACGACGGCCCGCGCCAGAGGGTGTTCACTGGGGTGCTCGGCCGCCGCCGCGACGGTGAGCAGGGTGTCCGCGGTCAGGCCGGAGGCGGCCAGGGGCCGGATGTCGGTGAGGCGCGGGGTGCCCTCGGTCAGGGTGCCTGTCTTGTCGAGGGCCACGGCGTCGATCTGCCCGAGCCGCTCCATGACGACGGCGGACTTGATCAGCACACCGTGTCGTCCGGCGTTGGCGATCGCGGACAGCAGCGGCGGCATGGTGGCCAGGACCACGGCGCACGGCGACGCCACGATCATGAAGGTCATCGCACGCAGCAGTGTCGGCTGCAGCGCCGCGCCGAAGGCCAGGGGCAGGGTGAACAGGGCGAGGGTGGCCGCCACCATGCCGATCGAGTACCGCTGTTCGACCTTCTCGATGAACAGCTGGGTGGGGGCCTTCGTCCCGGAGGCTTCCTCCACCATGGTGACGATCCGGGCGATCACGGAATCGGACGGGTCGCGCTCCACCGTGACCCGCAGCGCCCCGGTGCCGTTCAGCGTCCCGGCGAAGACCTCGTCGCCCCGCTCCTTGGCCACCGGCAGCGGTTCGCCGGTGATGGTTGCCTGGTCCACCTCGCCCGCCCCGTCGAGGACCCGGCCGTCGGCGCCCACGCGTTCGCCGGGACGTACCAGGAGCACGTCCCCGATCCGCAACTGCTCCGTGGGCACCGTTTCTTCGGCGCCGCCGTCGCCGAGGCGGGTCGCCGTGGCGGGTGCGAGGTCGAGGAGACCGCGCACCGAGTCGGCGGTCCGTGCGGTGGCGAACGCCTCCAGAGCGCCCGAGGTGGCGAAGATGACGATCAGCAGAGCGCCGTCCAGTACCTGCCCGATCGCCGCGGCCCCGAGGGCGGCGACCACCATGAGCAGGTCCACGTCCAACGTCTTGTCCCTGAGGGCCTTCAGCCCCTCCCAGCCGGGCTCCCAGCCGCCCGCGGCATACGTGAGCGCGTACAGCGGGCCCCACGTCCACCACGGGGCACCGAACAGGTGCAAGGGCAGCGCCGACAGGAACAGCACCAGGGCAGCCGCGGCCCAGCGCGCTTCGGGCAGGGCCAGGATCCGGGTGTGCCGTCCGGCCGCGACCGCGTCCCGGACCGGGTCGGCGGGCGCGGCCGGGCGGGTGAGAGTGGAAGACATGGTCGGTGAATCCTTCGGGCGAGAAGGCGGAGTGTTTCGACCCCCGCACCATACAGGATTACATGAACACGCATTCATGTGTACATCTCCGTAGGATGTAGGCCATGGGCCACGGAGTTGACACGAGTACTGCTGCCACCGCGCGCGAGCGCCTCGACGCCGTGGGAGCCGCTGATGTGGCGACCACCTTGCAGGCCCTTGCCACCCCGTCCCGCCTCCGCATCCTCGCCCGGCTCCAGGAGGGCCCCTGCCCGGCGACCGAGCTCGCCGACGCGGTCGGGATGGAGCAGTCCGCCTGCTCGCACCAGTTGCGGCTGCTGCGCAATCTCGGACTGGTCACCGGGGAGCGGCGCGGCCGCTCGGTGATCTACGCGCTGTACGACGACCACGTCGCGGAACTCCTCGACCAGGCCCTCTTCCACGTCGAGCATCTGCGTCTCGGCCTGCACGACGTCCCGGCCCAGGAGGCCGGAGGCAAGGTGACCGCCGCCCTCTGAACCCAGAGAGGCCATCGGCCGGGACGACTGCGCACCCGCCGCCCCGCTCCGCGTCGCACGCATGCAGTGCCGATCCGGCACAGGTCGGCCTTCATCCGTACAGGGCACCCGCGGTGACTTCCCGGACAGCCGCCCCTGGGCCGGTCCCGCCATCGCGGCCGCACGGCGGGGTGGCGATGCCCTGAAACAGGCCCTGCGCCCGCCGGCAGCTCCCGGTCGGCGGCCCCGCGGCACCCCGGAGTGGTCGTACGGGCCGGCCTCGCCGCTCACCCCTCACCGGCCGCGGACGTCCCACCCGGCGAAGCCCGCCGGGCGGGACGTCAGGGTCGCCCGCCGTCACTCCCCCGAGCGATGACGGACTCCAGGAATGCGCCGAGGATCTCGTCGAAGACCTCCGGCCGTTCCATGTTGGGGTAGTGCGCGGTGCCCTCCACGGTCGCCGCACGCCCGTCGGCGACTGTCCGTACGAGGCGCTGGGCCATGCCGATCTGGTCGTCCGAATCGATGCCGCCCTTGATGGCCAGTGAGCGGGCGGCTCACCACGCGGGTGGCCGCGACGGGAATCCGGCGTCGCGACGTACGCGAAGTACAGAGGCAGCAGATCGGTGCGAACAGGCGGCCACGCCGTTGTCGTACCGGAAGCCTTTCGGTCCGCCGGCCGACGTCCGATTCCGGTCGTCGGCGGCGGCTTGGGCGCGATCACGGTCCACCAGGCGGGTCCCACGGGTGAGCCGGGAGGACCACGGTCCGGCGCCCCGGCCCACGGCGTACGCACACGCGCGTCAGGTGCCGGTCCACCGACGGGCTTCCGTCACCGAGTGCGGAACCAATTCTCCGCGTCTACGCTCATACCTGGATCTATGCCGCCAACAGCCGTGGCGCGACAGGAAGCGAGATCCCATGGAGCGGCTCAAGACATCGGGACTCGCTGGGGAACTCTCGGCGGAGTTCCTCGGCACGATGGTTCTGATCCTCTTCGGCTGTGGTGTCGTGGCCCAGGTCGTCGCGGGCGGTGCGCTCACCGAACCGCCGGGAGGCCTCGGGAATCACGACAGCATCGCCTGGGCATGGGGCCTCGGAGTCACTCTGGGCGTCTATGTGGCCGGCAGACTGAGCGGGGCGCACCTCAACCCCGCTGTGACTCTTTCGCTCGCCGCTTTCAAGGACTTCCCCTGGAAGAAGGTGGCTCCCTACACGCTCGCCCAGCTGGTGGGGGCCTTCATCGGGGCGCTGCTGGTGCGTTGGAATTACACCGAGGCTCTGGCCAAGGCGGACCCGGGGCACACGATCAAGACGCAATTCGTCTTCTCGACGCTGCCCGCCAACGGGAACACCGCGCTGCCGGTTCATGAATGGGGAGCGCTGCGGGACCAGGTCATCGGCACCGCCATTCTCATACTGCTGATCTTCGCGGTCACGGATCTGCTCAACACGCCGCCGGGCGCCAACATCAGCCCGTTCATCGTGGGCCTCATCATCGTGGCCATCGGCATGGCGTGGGGCACCAATGCCGGATACGCGATCAATCCGGCGCGTGACCTCGGACCCCGGCTCGCGAGCTTCCTCACCGGCTACGGAGGGGCGTGGCGGGACCAGTACGGGAACCTCTACTTCTGGGTGCCGATCGTGGGCCCGCTCGTGGGCGGCTTGATCGGCGCGTTCGTCTACAAGACCCTCATCGGCCGTTTCCTGCCGAGCGCGGAACCGGAGCCGGAGGGCAGCATCCCCACGCCGCCGGAGAAGTGACGTCCGGTTCCTTCATCGGGCGCGACTCAGGAGAGGCAGCATGCCATGGCGGACTTCATCGGCGCGGTGGATCAAGGCACCACCAGCAGCCGCTTCATGATCTTCGATCACGGCGGAAACGAAGTGGCCAAGCACCAGTTGGAGCACGAGCAGATCCTGCCCCGGCCCGGCTGGGTGGAGCACGACCCGGTGGAGATCTGGGAGCGCACCAACTCGGTGATGCAGAACGCGCTGCGCACCGGAGGTCTCGGTGCCACCGATCTCGACGCCATCGGGATCACCAACCAGCGGGAGACCACCGTCGTGTGGGATCCCCGCACCGGCCGTCCGTACTGCAACGCCATCGTGTGGCAGGACACCCGGACCGACTCGATCGCCAAGGCCCTGGAGAACGAGGGGCATGGCGAGGTCATCCGGCGCAAGTCGGGGCTGCCTCCGGCCACGTACTTCTCCGGCGGGAAGATCAAGTGGATCCTCGATCACGTCGACGGGGTGCGTGAGGCCGCGGAGCGGGGCCGCGCGGTGTTCGGGAACACGGACAGCTGGGTGCTGTGGAATCTCACCGGCGGTCCCGACGGCGGCATCCACGCGACGGACGTCACCAATGCCAGCCGTACGATGCTGATGGATCTGGAGACGCTCGACTGGGACGACGAACTGCTGGGCATCTTCGGCATCCCCAGAGCGATGCTGCCGGTGATCAACCCGTCCTCCGACGCCGAGGCGTACGGCCGCACGCGCACCTCCCGGCCCTTGCGGGCGGCGATCCCGGTCACCGGGGTGCTCGGCGACCAGCAGGCGGCCACCGTGGGTCAGGTGTGCTTCGAGCCGGGCGAGGCGAAGAACACGTACGGCACCGGCAACTTCCTCGTGCTCAACACCGGCACGACGCCGATCCGGTCGCAGCACGGGCTGCTCACCACCGTCGCCTACCGGTTCGGGCAGAATCCGGCCGCCTACGCCCTGGAGGGCTCCATCGCCGTCACGGGGTCCGCCGTGCAGTGGCTGCGGGACCAGATGAAGATCATCACCGAGGCAGCGGAGAGTGAATGGCTCGCCCGGACGGTCGAGGACAACGGCGGGATGTACTTCGTACCCGCGTTCTCGGGCCTCTTCGCTCCGTACTGGCGCTCGGACGCCCGCGGCGCCATCGTCGGCCTCGCCCGCTACAACACCAACGCCCATCTGGCACGGGCCACCCTGGAGGCCATCTGCTATCAGAGCCGCGACGTGGTGGAGGCCATGGAGCAGGACTCCGGTGTCCATCTCGACGTGCTCAAGGTCGACGGCGGGGTCACCGCCAACGACCTGTGCATGCAGATCCAGGCGGACGTACTCGGGGTGCCGGTCAGTCGCCCGGTCGTCGCCGAGACAACCGCGCTGGGAGCCGCGTACGCGGCGGGCCTCGCCACCGGTTTCTGGCGCGACGAGGGCGAGTTGCGCGAGCACTGGCAGGAGTCGAAGCGCTGGGAGCCGCAGTGGAACGACGAGCAGCGCGCCGAAGGGTACGCCGACTGGAAGAGGGCGGTCGAGCGCACCCTCGACTGGGTCACCGTGGGCTGACGTCAGGGGTCCGACGACCGTACGGGCATGCCCGGAGCGCGCCCGTACGGTCGGGCCGGTCAGGCGCCGGTACGCAGTCCTGCCAGCAGCTGGTAGACGGTTTCGGTGCCCCGGCGCAGGGCTTCGACGCCGATGTGTTCGTCGGTGCCGTGCATGCGCTTGAGCATGTCCCGGTTCACGGTGAACGGGTACATGCCGTAAACGGGTATGTTCTGCTCCCGGAACGGCACCGCGCTGGTGACTGCCTCGAACTGGCAGGCGGTGGCCCGTACTCCGGGATGCGTCCGGCGTACGGCGCCCTGCCAGGCGCGGAAGACGTCCGTGTCGTAGCTGGAGTCGGGCACCGCGAGATAGCCGCGCAGCCGGTCCAGAGCCTGCTGCTCGCTCTCGCCGGGGTTGCCGACCACGGTCAGCGTCGCCCGGTTGCCGATCACCGAACGCAGTTCGGCGACGACCCGGCCGGGGTCGTCGGCCCCGGGCAGGAACGCCGCCCGGAATTCCGCCGTCGCCGTGCCCGGCACGATGCTCGGGTAGTAGCCGGACTGCGCGGAGGTGAAGGCGAGCGTGGTCCGCAGCATGGCGTTGTGCAGTTCCGGGGTCTCGCTCAGCCGAACCACCGCCTCGCCGGCCCGGTCCCGTCGCTGTTCCGTACGGGCGTCGAGCATCTCGCGCACCGCTTCGGCGAGCGGCCGGTCGGTGGTGGCCTCGGCGAGCTCGGCGAAGTACTGCCGGGACAGTGCGTTGGGACGGATGTGGGCGCGCCAGTCCCCGAGCTGCTCCAACACCTCGCCGAGCCGGATCACCGCCTGCCCGGTGAACGGTTTGGACGTGTGGGTGGCGTACGAGGAGGTCTCCAGGCGCAGCGGCAGGGAGCGTTTGTCGTTGCAGGTGAGCGAGGCGATCATGGGGGTCCGGCCGTCGCGTTGGTTGAGCACCCAGCCGCCCTCGGTGACGACCGCGCCCGCCTCGACCTTGCCGGGGTGTTCCGTGAGGAACCAGCGCACCCCGTAGGGTCCCTGTTCCTCGTCGCAGTCGGACCAGAAGACGATGTCGCGGTCGAAGGCCGCGCCCTCGCGGACATGACGCAGCAGAGCGGCGACGAAAGCGGCGTTGACGCCCTTCATGTCGAGGGAGCCGCGTCCGTACAGCTTGCCGTCCTGGATGTCTCCGGCGAAGGGGTCCGTCGTCCACTTGTCGCCGATGGCGGGGACGACGTCGGAGTGACCGAGGAGGACCAGCGGCTTCTTCCGGGCCGGTCCGCCGGCCGGTCCGCCGGCCGGTACGCGGGCGAAGAAGTGGACATTGCCCTCCTTCGGGGTGGGCACGATCTCGGAACCGACCCCGGCCGCACGGAAGATGTCCTGGAGCATCCGGGCGAACGGGAGGGTGAGTGCGCCGTCTCCGGGGTTGCTGGTGTTCTGCCGGATCATGGCCACCGCGAGGCCCACGGCGTCGGTGGGATCCCCGTCGAAGGAGACGCCACCCCCCGCGGCCGGCGCGGCGGCCGATGCCCTGGGCGACCCCGACGCCATCGCGCCGAGCCCCAGCATCGTGCCCGCGACGGCCGTCGCACCGGCGCCGAGCACGGAGCGGCGTGACGGCCGGGTCGCGGGAAGGCCGTCCAGACAGGCGGATATGACCGCCGCCGGGTTCTCCTGGTGGGCGTAGTGACCGCCCTCGACGGACCGCGTGGTGCACTCGGCACGCGTCCAGTCGGCCCAGCGCCGTACGGTGACTTCGGGCACGTGCGGGTCGTCGGTGGCCCACACCGCGCGCAACTCGACGTGCGGTACGGGAGTCCGGCCGCCGTCGTAGCGCGCTGCCAGCCGCAGATCGGCGATGACGGGCGGCAGCAGCACCTCTTCGAAGTCGGGATCGGCCGGCAACCCCGGGTCGGTCAGCCCGGTCCCGGTGACGAAGGCACGGGCGTCATCCACCGTCACGTCGCCGACGTCACCGTGGAAGTCGCCGGGACACTGTCCTGCCACCGCGCACAACCGCGCGACCGGCACTCCGGCGTCGAGCAGCCGGCAGCACGTCTCGTACGCCGGCAGCGCGCCGAGGCTCACACCGATCAGCACCAGCCGCCGCCCGCGACGCGACGCACGTACCTCGGCCGCCACCGCATCCGCGTAGGCGGCCATGTCGGTGACGGGTTCCTCGTCGACCCGGGTGCCGCGGCCCGGCGGTGTGATCAGCGCGAGTGCGGTGTCCTCGGGCAGCCGGCCCCGCCAGCTCGCGAACGTCGAACCGTGGGCGCCGGTGGGCGCGAAGCAGACGACGAGGGTGCCGTCCCGGCCCGACGGGCTCGACGGCGGCTCTTCGACCGGCATGCTCAGCCATGGGACGTTCATGCCTGTTCCTCCTGTTGGATCTCGCGGCACAGTGCGGCGATCGCGGTGACGGTGGGTGCGCCGAGGATGCGGCGCAGGGGGACGCGTCGGCCCGCCGTGCTCGCCGGCCGGTCGTCCGCGGTGAGCCCGAGGTCGTCGGCCTCGGCCCACAGATGGTTGAGCATCCCCTGGTGTTCGAAAGTCGCGGCCTTGGGGCGGCCGGGGCTCCTTGACGAGGGGATCGATGGTGGTGGGGCGGTCCGGGCGGGGTGCTTCAGCCACCGGTGTCACGCGGTCCGCGCAGCATCACGAGGGGGACGAGCGCGCCGAGCAGCAGTACGCAGGCGAGCGCGATCCAGCCGGCCGTGCCGAGGGCGAGCACGACGCCGGTCATCAGCACCGGGCCGGCGACCCGATTGGCGACCGTCCGGCTGGTGTTGAACAGCACCAGGTAGGCGCTGCGCGCCCCCTCAGGTGCCAGGTCGAAGGAGAGCGTCCACGAGGCGCCGACCTGGAGCAGTTCGGCGAACGTCAGGAGGACGACGGCGGCGCCGAGCACCAGCAGCGCCTCCCGCGTCCCGAAGCCCGGCGCGGCGGCGAAGGCCAGGGCACCGAGGGAGAGCAGCAGCGCGGCGGCGGTGTACGAGCACCACGCCCGGCGCGTCGTGCTCCAGCAGCGGTTGAGCGGGTACTGGAAGGCGATGCACAGCACGGTGTTGACGGCGTACAGAATGCCGACGTAACGCTCCGGAACGTCGGTCTCGGTGACGAGCCACAGCGGGAAGGCCACGTTGAGTACCGGCATCCACAGCGACACCAGCGCGTTGTACGCGGTGAAGCCCAGCAGTCGGCGGTCCTTGAGCAGATCCGCGACACGGGCGCTGTCGACGGCGGTCGCGACCTCCTCGCTCCGCGCGGTGGCGTACACCGCGGACACCACCACATAGGCGAGTGCGCCGCCGATCAGCAGCGGCCGGAAGGCTCCGGGCGCTCCGGAACCGAGAGCGACTCCGGCGATCAATCCGCCCAGACTGATGCCGAGGTTGACGACGGTGCGCTGTACGGCCATCACCTTGGCGCGCAGGCTCTCGGGGGCCCGCGCACCGACGTACGACTGCACAAGTGGGGGCGAGGACTGCTCGGTGACGGCGACCACGGCGACCACGAGGAGAAAGCTCCACCAGCCGTCCACCCACAGATAGCCGACGGTGGCCAGCGCGCGGAGCAGCATCACGGCGATCAGCACGGGCTTCGGCCCGAAGCGTCCGGCCAGTCGCGCGATGGGCACGGCTGCGGCGACGGCGACGGCTCCGCCGATCGTCAGGCCGGTTCCGACGGACGAGGTGCTGAGATGAGCGACCTTGACGAAGTAGATGGTCGAGACGGCGAGGAACAGTCCCGTACCGGTCCACTCGATCAGCGTGGCACCCTGGACCAGTGGCAGGAACTGCCGGTAGCCGGTTCCCGTCCGACTCCGGTCGAGGGCGGTGCTCGTGCCCATGCTCAGTGCTCCTGGTGCTCTCGGTCGAAGAAGAGTCCCTCGCTGCGCAGTTGGTTCACGGTGGCGGTGATCTCCTTGCATGCACGACGCGGTCGTAGCTGTGCGGCCCCTGGAGGAAGGCCGACGGCCGGCCGGTCCCTGCGCCCGGTATCAGGCGGCGCCCGGCACTGCCGGCGACGGCGAGCGAGCCGCGTACGTCCACCGCGACCGCGGCGACGTCGGGCCGGTGCTGGCGCAGATGCGCGCTGATGCCGGCCAGGGTGCCGCCGGTGGAGACCGGTACGAGGGCAGTAGCCAGGCCGAGGCTGCCGGAGGTGGATTCCACGGTCCCCGGGGCGAACGGCCGTTCGTCGTGCAGCGCCCGTAACAGCCCCACAGCGCTGCGGTCCTTCACCGATCCGGTGGGGCCGCACTCCTCCAGTTTCAGTCCCAGACGCCGCGTCCGGCCCCGGTGGGCGACGTCCAGGTGAAGTAAAGGGGTCCTGCGCAGGGCCCGTGCGAGAACGGGTTCGACACGCGGCACTGCTTCCCCCTGGGCCGTGCGTCGTTGACCTTTTCCGGCGTTCGACCGGACTGCTCCGCTGCGCGCACTCAGACCTTAGGCATGCACCCCCCGGTGTCACCACGCCCTTGTTCCGGGCCTCTGTCGCGCTTGGCCAGAAGAGCGCTTGACGCCTCCCACGCCGCTTCGCGCCCGCACTGCTCATGCCGGCGCTGAGGGAGGTACGCCTCGGGTCTTTCGTTTGGATCAGGCCGGATCAGCGAGCGGGGTCCGGTGCCGTGGATCGCGAGGCGGAGGAGGGAGTCGTGGCAGCGCCACGGCGACCGACGACAACGCGGCGAGGCGCGGTGCCGGGGCACGCGGGCCCGGCCTGATCCAAACGAGAGGCCCGAGTGGCCGGCCGCGCGCGGGGCGCGACCGGTCACTCGAAATGGCCGGTTCGATTCCGCGGCTGACGGTACGGCGGCAAGGGCGTCGGCCCCGCACGCCGTGACACGGCCGTCAGCAGATCCGCGGCAGCTGCTCCCCGACCGGCAGGTCGACCACTCGGGTGCCGCCCAGCCCGGTGCGGGCCACCACCATGCCGGGGTGGGCCGCCACCGCCTCCCCGATCACGGCCGCGTCGCGTCCCAGCGGGTGCGCGCGCATCGCCTCCAGGACCGCGTCGGCGCTTTCGCGCGGGACGAACGCCACCAGCTTTCCCTCGTTGGCGACGTACATCGGGTCGAGCCCCAGAACGGCGCAGGCATTGGCCACCGGCGGAGGGACGGGGACAGCCCGCTCCTGGATCACGACTCCGGTGCCCGAGGCCGTCGCGATCTCGTTGAGCGAGGCGGCGAGCCCTCCACGCGTGGGGTCGCGCAGTACGTGCAGCTCGGGGGTGACCGCCAGCATGACCTCCACGAGCCCGCCCAGGGCGGCGCAGTCGCTCTCGATCTCGACCTCGAACTCCAGACCCTCGCGCACGCTCATGATGGCCACGCCGTGGACGCCGACCGCCCCGCTGACGATCACGACGTCGCCCGGTTCGACCCGCTGGGGACGCAGATCGACGCCGGGCGGGATGAGGCCGATACCGGCGGTGTTGATGAAGATGCCGTCTCCGTGACCGGCCTCCACCACCTTGGTGTCCCCCGTCGCCACCTCGACACCCGCGTGGCGCGCGGCGGCACCGAAGGCGTCGGCCACGCGCGCCACGACGGAGAGCTCGACGCCCTCCTCCAGGATGTATCCGCAGGACAGATAGGCGGCGCGCGCACCGCTCATGGCCAGGTCGTTGACGGTGCCGTTGACCGCAAGGTCGCCGATGCTGCCGCCGGGGAAGAACAGCGGCCGCACCACGAAGGTGTCGGTGGAGAAGGCCAGGCGGGCGCCGCCCAGCCGCACGGACGCCGCATCGCCCATCTGCGCGAGCGTCTCGCCTCCGAAGGCGGGGGCGAAGATGTGCTGGACGAGTTCTGCGGAGAGGGCGCCGCCACCGCCGTGCCCCATCACGATGCGCGGGTGGTCGCGGAGCGGGGCCGGACACGTCCATGCCGTGGGATCGAGCGGCGGGGCGCCGGAGGCGGATTCCGCCTCAGCGGTCGCGGCGCCGCGCGTGGATGTCTCGATGGTCTCAGGCAACGGGGATCGCCTCCACGGGCACCGTCGTGTCGATGTCCAGTCGCCGGTAGAGGTAGTACGCGGCGCAGGCGCCCTCGCTGGAGACCATGGTGGCCCCGAGTGGGGTGCGAGGGGTGCAGGTGGTGCCGAACGCCTCGCATTCATGGGGCTTCAGCAGGCCCTGCAGCACCTCTCCGCTGCGGCACTGCGCGGGTTCGCGGGTGTTGATGCCGGTCACCGAGAAGCGGTATTCCGCGTCGTAGTCCCGATAGCGCGGGGCGAGCCGCCAGCCGCTGTCGGGGATGACGCCGATGCCGCGCCAGGCCCGGTCCGTGACCTCGAAGACGTCCTCCAGCATGCTCAGTGCGGCCGGGTTGCCCTCGGGGCGCACCGCGCGCGGGTAGGCGTTGTCCACGGTGTGTTCGCCGCGTTCCAGCTGGACCACGGTCCGGCGCACCCCTTCCAGGATGTCCAGGGGTTCGAATCCGGTCACCACGATCGGGACGCGGAAGCGTTCGGCCAGTGCGGGATACTCGCCCACGCCCATGACGCTGCACACGTGCCCCGCGGCCAGAAAGGCCTGCACCCGGCAGTCCGGCGACCTCATGATCGCCTCGATCGCCGGGGGCACCCGGACGTGGGACACCAGCAGGCTGAAGTTGCGAATGCCGAGCCTGCGCGCTTGGTAGACCGTCATCGCGTTGGGAGGGGCGGTGGTTTCGAAGCCGATTCCGAAGAACACGACCTCCCGGTCCGGGTTCTGCTGGGCGATCTTCAGTGCGTCGAGCGGGGAGTAGACGACGCGCACGTCGCCGCCCTCACCGCGGACCCGGAAGAGGTCACGGCCGGTTCCGGGGACGCGGAGCATGTCGCCGAAGGAACAGAAGATGACCTCCGGGCGGGAGGCGATCTCCAGCGCCTTGTCGATCACCTCCAGCGGGGTCACACATACCGGGCAGCCCGGCCCATGGATCAATTCCACCTGATCGGGAAGAAGTTGATCGATGCCGTGCCGGATGATGGTGTGGGTCTGACCGCCGCAGACCTCCATCAGGGCCCACGGCCTGGTCACGGTGGAGCGGATCTCGTCGAGCAGCCGTCGGGCCAGTTCGGGGTTCTGGAATTCGTCGATGTACTTCACTGCCGCGCCTCCTGCGATGCCTCACCGATGCCGGGCATCGGGGCTCCGCCCGCCTCGGCCGCCACTTCCCACGGGTCGCCGAACTCTTCCTGCAGCAATCCGAGTTGCGTGAACAGCTCCAGGGTCTGCCGGGCCGACTCCTCGTCCAGTTTCTGCAGGGCGAACCCCACGTGGACGATGGCGTACTCGCCGACTTCGAGGTCCGGCAGATACTCCAGACACGCTTCCTTGACCACTCCGCCGAAATCGACGGTGGCCATGCGGGTACCGTCCCGTTCCTCGATCTCCAGCACTCTGCCGGGCACCGCCAGGCACATGGCTTCTCCTCGCTGTGGTTGGTCACCTGCCCGGCCCTGCCGGGACACGCCGTCAGTGGGTGGCTTCGGTCTCCCGCGCCGTGGTGGAACGGCCGTCGGGTGTTCGGGTGGCCCGGCTCCGGGCAGCGATCACCGCCTGCCCCAACGCCAGTCCCCCGTCGTTCGGAGGGACCCGGTGGTGGCGCAGAACGGTGAAGCCATGTCCGCGAAGCGTCCGGGCACATTCCGAGGAGAGCAGGGTGTTGGCGAACACTCCGCCGGTGAGGGCCACGGTGTCCAGGCCGTACTGCTCACGCGCGAGGACACAGGTTCTGCGGACGAGTGCGGCGACCGCCATGTGGAAGCGCGCCGCGACGACTCCCGGTTCGATGCCCGCGCGCACGTCGTCGACCACGGCCGACACCACGGGCGCGGGATCGGCGATCAGCGCCTTCCCGCTGCCCGGATCGGGGGCCCGCAGAGCGAAGCCGTATCCCTCGCAGTGGTCCTCGGCCGCCTGGAGCGCGGCCGTTTCGAGTTCGATGGCGGCCTGGGCTTCGTATCCGGCCCGGTGGCAGATACCCGCGAGGGAGGAGACCGCGTCGAACAGCCGGCCCATGCTGGAGGTGGGGACACAGTTGAGATTCCGCTCCAACTGCCGCTCCAGCAGCCCTTGTTCATCGGAGGGGCAAGCCATCGTGCACGGCAGGTCCCGCGCCCACCCGATCCCCGCCGCGTGCAGATGGGCCAGAGCCATGCGATAGGGACGCTGCACGGAGGCGTCACCGCCCGGCAGCGGAACGTACGCGAGATGTCCGAACCGGTGGTATCCGTCGTAGTCCGCCAAGAGGATCTCCCCGCCCCACACGGCTCCGTCGTCGCCGTAGCCGGTGCCGTCGAACGCGACGCCGATCACCCGTCGGCTGCCGTCCAGGCCGTGTTCGGCCATCGTGGAGGCGATGTGCGCGTGGTGGTGCTGCACGCGCACGACCGGCCGTTCTCCGGCCAGGCGCCGGGTCAACTGCCCCGAGCGGTACCGGGGATGCCGGTCCACGGCCAGGATGCCGGGCCGCACCCCGGTGAGGGTCTCCAGTTGTTGCGCCGCGGCCTCGAAGGCGTGTTGTGTGGCGAGGTCGTCCATGTCGCCGATGTGGGCGGACAGCCAGGCTCTGCGTCCCTCGGCCAGACACAGGACGTTCTTGAGATCGCCCCCGGCGGCGAGGACCGCCGGCAGCGGGAAGGGAAGGTCGACGGGTCGGGGGGCGTATCCGCGGGAGCGGCGTACGGTCAGCCGTTCCCCGTCGCAGACACGGACGACGGAGTCGTCGCACGGGACCCGGATCGGGCGGTCGTGGGTCAGCCAGGCGTCGGCCAGGCCGTCGAGCCGCTCCAGTGCTTCGGCGTCGTCGGTGACGATCGGCTCCCCGGCCACGTTGCCGCTGGTCATGACCAGGAGGCGCGGCCCGGCCGGGTCGCCGGGCAGGCCGAGAAGCAGGTGATGCAGAGGGGTGTAGGCGAGCATGACGCCGAGGTCGGGGCTGCCCGGGGCGACATTGTCCGACGGGACCGGGGCGCCCGGCACGGCGGCGGCGCGGCTTCGGCGCCGCAGCAGGACGATCGGCCGGGCGACGTCGGTGAGCAGAGCGCGCTCCTCGGCACTCGCACGGACGATGTGCTCGATGTCGTCGATGCCGCGGGCCATGAGGGCGAACGGTTTGTCGCCACGTGCCTTGCGACGGCGCAGCTCGGCCACAGCCCGGGGGTTGGTCGCGTCACAGGCGAGGTGGTAACCGCCGAGGCCCTTCACGGCGAGAATCGCGCCGCCGGACAGGAGTTGGCGGGCCTCGGCGACCGGGTCCGCGGCGTGGGTGCGTCGCGGAGTCGTGCCCGGATCGGGGTGTGGCACCACCAGGCCGAGCCGGGGTCCGCAGCGGAGGCAGGCGACCGGCTGGGCATGGAAGCGGCGGTCCGCCGGGTCCGCGTACTCACGGGCGCATTCGTCGCACATGGGGAAGCCAGCCATGGTGGTGTGCGCCCGGTCGTACGGCAGCCCCGTGACGATGGTGAACCTCGGACCGCAGTTGGTGCAGGTGATGAAGGGGTGCCGATGGCGCCGGTCCGCGGGGTCGGCCAGTTCGGCGAGGCAGTCGGCGCAGGTGGCCAGGTCCGGCGGGACCAGTGTGCGCGAGGGTCCGCCGGTCCGGGAGGCGACGATGGAGAAGCCGGTACCGCCCGCGGCCGGGACCTCCCGGTGCTCGACGGATTCGAGGACGGCCATGGGCGGCGCGTCCGTCGCGATCCCTTCGCAGAACTGGGCCACGGCAGCGGGCGATCCCTCGACTTCCGCGACGACGCCCTCGGGCGTGTTGGTGACATGTCCGGCCAGGCCCATCGCGAGGGCGCGCGTGTAGACGTAGGGCCGGAAACCGACGCCCTGGACGATGCCTCGCACCGTGACCCGGCGACGTTGCGTCGGCTCGCCCGAGGCCCGGCCGGACCGTGGCGCTGTCACGCGCGGGTCTGCGCCGCGGCGCCGGCCGCGCCCGGTGCGGCGGCCTGCTCGCCCCGACCGGCATGCGTGCGGGGCAGGTCACGTTCGTCCACGCCGTGCTCCGCGTGTGCGTGGGTGTGCGTGTGCGTGTGGGTGGAGCGGTGCTGCCGGGCCATGACGGGCCGGTGGACCGGGGCGCCGTTCGCCGCGGACAGTGCCCGGTCGAGGAGCGCCCCGACGCCGTCGCCGCGCCGGGCGGAGGTGAGGAGCACCTCCACTCCGGGGTTGACCTGCTCGACATGGGCGCGGAACGCGTCCTCGTCGAACTCCACCGCCTCGGCGATGTCCGCCTTGGTGACGAGGACGAGGTGCGCGAGCCCGAAGGCGGTGGGGTACTTCAGCGGCTTGTCCTCGCCCTCGGTGACCGAGGCGAGGACGACCCTCAGCGTTTCGCCGAGGTCGTAGGAGGCCGGGCAGACCAGGTTGCCGACGTTCTCCACGAAGAGGAGCCGGGTGTCCTCGGGCAGCCATCCGTCGAGGTGCCCGCTCAGCATGTGGGCCTCCAGGTGACAGAGCCCGTCGGTGAGCACCTGCTTGACCGGGGCTCCGGAGCGGGCCAGGCGCGTGGCGTCGTTCTCGGTGGCCAGGTCGGCGGTCAGTGCCGCGACGGGGACGCCCGTCTCACGGGCCAGCACCAGTTCGCGTTCGAGCAGTGCCGTCTTCCCGCTCCCCGGGCTGGAGAGCATATTGACCACCGCTGTGCCGCGGCCGGCGAGTTCGGTGCGCAGGTGCTGCGCGGTCGTGTCGTTCTTCGCGAGTACCGCCTGCTGCAGATCGACCACACGGCACATGGTTCAGCGCTCCTCGGAAATCGGTTCACGGTTGTGTCCGTGCGCGGGGCCGTCGTCCAAGTGGACGTCGGCGATCTGGAGTTCGCGGCCCGAGAGCAGCTCCGCGGTCGCTTCCCCGCACACGGGGCAGCACAGCACCGGTGGCATTCCGACCGCCCATTCGTCCGCACAGGGCGCGCAGCGCGCTCTCGCCCGTACGGAGTCGACGATCAGCTCCGCGCCTTCCAGCACGGTCCCGGCACAGGCCAGTTCGAAGCAGAAGGACAGTGCGTCCGGTACCACTCCGGCCAGTTCGCCGACCTGGAGCCGGACGGACGTGACGCCGACGGCGCCTCCGGTCCTGGCTGCTTCTTCCACCTGGCCGACGACGGCCATGGCGATGGACATCTCGTGCATGGGTCTCCGTCCTGCCCGCGTCATTAGACCGGGGGTGGCCGCCGCCGCCGGGTCGGCTCGCCGATGCCGCACGCCAGGTACGTCATTCGGTGCAGCCCGGCTCCTCTCCGGACCCCGGTGCCGTCACATGCACCGCATGCGCACGTAGCGCTTGATGTCGGGCAGTACCTGAGCCAGGAGTGCGGCAAGGGCGGCGGCGACCGCGCCGCCGATGATGATCTTCTTCATGACGTGTTCGTCTCCTCAGTTCACGGCCGTGCCTGTTGCCGGCTGTGGGGTGGGCGTGGCCTGTTCGTCGTCCCGCACCAGACGCAGAACCATGTCCACGGCCTGTGGGACGGCGGCGGCCACGGGGTCGCTCAGACCGATGCCCTCTTCGACGCGGGCGGGTTCGCATCCGACGACCAGCGTGCGTTGCGGGGGCCTGCAGCCCGTCCCTGCGCACAGGGTCTCCAGCAGGGTCAGGACCGCGTCGGGGGACATGCGGTGGCCGTCGAGCAGGGCCTCCTGCGGCTCGATCCGGCCCGGCCGGTCGGCCTCGATCACATACAGCGTTCCCGGCTCACCGCCGCGTTGGGTGGCGTCGATCAGGACGAGCGTGTCGTATCCGTCCAGGAGCTGGTACGCGAGGTGGACTCCGCGCACGCCGATGTCCACGGCTTCGACGTGGCCGGGCAGAGGCTCCGCGGTCAGTCGTCGTACGGTCTCGACACCGAAGCCGTCGTCGCCGAGGAAGATGTTGCCGACGCCCGCGACCAGAGTGGTCGCCCGCTGTGCCGGGGGCGGTGTCATGCGTCCTCCAGTGGTGCGACCTCGTCGGGCTGGAAGTAGAGGAACCGCCCCTGCTCGCGCCGGATGTCCGCGCCCGGATCGCCCTCGACGGTGACGGCGAGGTGGACTCCCCCGTCCACATCGTGGAGTACCGCCTCGACCAGTGCGCTGCGGCCTCGCAGAAAGAGGTCCTGGGCGTCGGTGCGGCGCAGGCCCGGCCGCAGGAGCACACGGCTGCCCGTGCCCACCGAGCGGCCGTCCACCAGGATCCGGTCGCGCGCCGGATCGACCCGGTCGTCGGCGGCCGGGTCCCACCACGGCTGGTCCGGGCGGATCAGGTCGTTGGCGTCGGATTCCTCCGGGGCGCGCGCATGCCCGCTCGGTGCGACGACCGCGGGCGCACCCGGTTCGCTGACCTCTCGCAGGGCCCGTACCGCGCCGTGCAGCCGCTCCAGGACCTCGGGGGGCATCGAGTCGGCCAGGTCGATCACGGCCGCCGCCCGGTCGTCCGTCCCCCTGGCCTCGCGCTTCTCCCGGTCCGTCAGGGCCGCTGTGCGCAAGGCGAGGATCTCGTCGATCTCCGTGGAGTCGTACAGCGCTCCGGGGCTCTCCGGAGCGATGGCCGGATGGTCCTCCAGGATGATCGGGGACGAGAGCATCAGGTCCGCGCGGCCGGGCTCACCGGCCAGTACGGGCCAGGTGTGCAGGTTCCGGCAGGCCGCGACCGCCCCCGCGGCCCACTCGGGCGGGTCGGTCATGGAGAGGAAGGCGCCAGTGTCGAGGCCGAGGAGGAGGTGCGCCGCCACCAGGGAGCTGGGCAGGGCGGCGTCACGGTCGCTGTCATCGGCGTCCGGGGTCCATGTGCTGGTGTTCTCCACGACGGCGGTGAGCCGCATCGCCCGGTAGGGGCCGTCGAGTTCGGCGGCGGAGAGCCGTAGCCTCCCGCTGATCTCCTCGCAGTGGCGCACCAGCCGGCCCACGGTCCGGCCGTCCTCGTCGCGGACGGTCTCGCTCTCCTCGCGCGCCGGGCGGGTGAAGGGGACGACGACGCCGTCGCCGGTGAGCTCGGCCACAGTGACGAGCAGTTCGATCCGTTCCTCCGCACCCTCGTCCCAGGGAACGAGGACCCGGTCGGTGAGGTGGAGTTCGGGAACGGTCTCGAAGGTGCCGTCCTCGCAAAGCCGCTGCACGATGCGTCGTCGGGCGTGCAGAAAGCGCACCTCGGCCGCCAGAGTCGCATCGGCCTTCGGTTCCATCAGACACTCGGTGTGCTGGAAGTCGTGCTCGTCGGCGGCTGCCGTCCAGGCCGGTGGTACGAGCACTCCGAACTGCCAGCGGAGCCGGTTCTTGGCCGCCGACGCACGGTACGGATACAGGACGTAGCCCTCGAAGAGGACGGCGTCGGCCACCCCGCGGGCGGTGGCGAACCGCGATTCCAGCGCAGGGGTGAAAGTGGACGCGGTCATTGCGCCGCCCTTTCGGCGAGCCCGGCGAGTCCGGCGCCGGCGGAGGCCCGGTGCTGCTGGAGGGGTGTGGATCCGGCGGCGTCGAGCAGGGCCCGGACGGTGGACTCCCAGGACGCCAGTGCGTGCCGGGAGCGGAACGCGAGCAGCGCGCTCATGGTGTCGCGAGGGAGACGGATCCAGCCGCATCCGGGAAAGTGCTGCTCGACCATTTCCTGCCACGCCGTGACGGGCATCCGGAAGGGCGCCTCCAGGTCCCAGGGCACCGGCTCGACCCGGAAGCCGCCGGAACCGGTGAACGCGGTACCGGAGAAGAGCATCAGGAGCGGCACCTCACCCCCCGTCAGCGCGTTCAGATACCGTGTCGCGGCGATGTCCAGGTCGTAGGTACAGGGCACGACGACGTCCGTCTCGGTCTCACCGGTGAACGCGGGGACCATGACCGGGACCTGGGCGAACTGCACGGGCTGGAGTGTGCTGCCCCAGCGCGGGCGCTCGCCGAACAGGTCCGCCAGTCCCTCGGCCTCGGCGGATTCGTAGTCGCGCCGGGCCGGCTCGATGCGGATCTGGCAGCGCAACGCCATCGCGTGCACCCGGGCGCCCGGGGAGGCGGTGACGCGCAGCCGGAACACGAGCGTGGGGCCTGCGGCGTACGGGTCGGCGCGTACGCCGGTGCAGGTGAAGGTGAACTCCGTCATCGCCGCTCCCCCGCTGCTGCCCCGGAACGGCGTTCGACGTGTTCGAAGAAGGCCCGGAGATCCGCTCGGGCCTCGGCTCCGCCGTCGAAGCCCTGCCACAACAGGCGCATGCGGCCCACCAGTTCGTAGCAGATGTCGATCGGAACGAGATAGCACTCGACCCGGCCTTCGGAACGCCGCAACAACAGCGCCTCCACATCCGGTTCCAGCAGCTCGGCCAGGCGGCTTCCGCCGAGGACCGTCTGCCAGATCGATGGATCGAGTTCGCTCTCGGTGGCTCCGGCAGGGCTCGGGTACAGCGCCACCAGCCGGTCCAGTGCGGCGTTGCGGAAGAAGAAGGCGACCCCGACCGGGATCTGCAGGAGATCCCACGCGTTGTCGTCGAAGCGGTGGTCGTGGTCGGCCAGGTAGCGGTCCGGGACGCTCAGGAACCGGCCCCGTGCGGCACCGGGCCGTTCGAACAGCAGGGCGCACGGTGTGCAGGCGCACGCCAGCGAGCGCTGTTCGGTGTCCACCACATGCCGGTGGTTCCCCTCGGTGACCCGCACTCCGCAGAGTTCGCACTGCTCCTGCCGGGGTCCGCTCGGGGCCGCGAACCGTCGCAGTGTGTGCAGGCCCGAGGTGGGGGCAGGCCGTCGGGCCTGCGTCGTGGGCGCGCTCATGGTGTGCCGGCCGGGGTCGCCCGGGTGGCCGGCGCGGCCTGCGGCGGACGGGTGCCGATCTGGAGGAGTGCCGGTTCCGGGGTGGCGGGGCCCGGCTCCCGTTCGACCGTGGTCACCTCCGGTGCGAAGCAGGCGAGGACGTTCTCGACCTGCTGCTGTGCCGCCGACGCACCGGCGCGGCCGCAGCCGCCCGTGTCGGTGGTCCGCAGACGCAGGGTGCCCGTGCTCTCGTCGAAGGTCACGACCTCGACGGGGTCACGGACGGCCGCGAGGGCGCGCCCGATCCGTGTTCCGGTGTCCTCTGGGTGCAGGTCGTGCAGGACCAGGAGGCTCGACACGAGCTCGTCGCCCAGGAGTTCGTCCAAGGTGTCGCCGGTTGCGCGGCCCGGTGCGGCCCGTAGCCCGGCGACGATCCGGGCCAGCCCGGCGCCGTAGAAGTCCATCAGGACCCGCACCAGCTCCTCGGCCGCCGCGACGGCCTTCTGGTCACCGGCTGCCGTCACCCGCTCAAGCACCTCGTCGATGCGCCGACCGGCCTGCTCCGCGTCGAGCGCGCTCGCTGCCGCGCTCATCCGCCCAGTCCGCTCAGCCCGGTGGGCACGTGCATCTTCTGCACCGTCTTGCCCCCACCCACATACATGTGTACGCCGCACGGGAGACAGGGGTCGAAGCTGCGCACGGTGCGCATGATGTCGATGCCCTTGAAGTTCTCCGGCGGGTTCTCCTCGAAGATCGGGGTGTTCTGCACGGCGTCCTCGTAAGGCCCGGGAGTTCCGTAGGTGTCCCTGGTGCTGGCGTTCCACGGCGTCGGAGGGTAGGGGTGGTAGTTGGCGATCTTGCCGTCTCTGATCACCATGTGGTGGGACAGCACACCCCGCACGGCCTCGGTGAATCCGACGCCGATGCTCTCGTCGGGGACGTCGAACTTCTCCCAGGTCTGGGTACGTCCGGCGCGGACCTCCTCAAGCCCCTTTTCGGCACAGTGCAGCGCGATCGCGGCCGCGTACGCCTGGAAGTACGTGCGGGCGCGGTTGCGCTCCAGCGCGTTGCTCCACTTCGGGATCTTCCACTCGAAGGTGGTCTCGGGCTTGGTCATCGTGCGCGGCAGGTTGATGACGACGCTGTGGCCGGTGGCCTTGACGTAGCCGACGTCGACGAGCCCGGAGAGCGCGGTGGACCAGAGGCGGGCGATGGGGCCGCCGCCGGTGTCCAGGGCCAGGTGGTCCTTGCCGTCGAACCAGCGCGGCGACATCACCCAGCTGTACTTGTCGTCGAAGTTCCGCTTCTGCGGCGCGGGGATCGTGTGCTGGTTCCACGGGTGGCGGGGGTCGACCGGGTTGCCGAGCGGGTCGTGGGTGACGAACTGTTCCTTGCCCTGCCAGTCGTCGTAGTACGAACTGCCCAGCAGGATCCGGATGCCGAGGTTGATCTCGGTGAGGTCGTTGGTGACCAGCTTGCCGTCCACGATCACGCCGGGGGTGACGAACATCTTCCGCCCCCAGTCGCTCATGTTGGCGTACGTGAAGTCGCAGTGCTCGGGGTCGTTGAGCGCTCCCCAGCAGCCGAGCAGCACCCGCCGGCGGCCGACCTCCTCGTACCCGGGCAGGGCCTCGTAGAAGAAGTCGAACAGGTCGTCGTGCAGGGGCACGACCCGCTTCATGAACTCCACGTACCGCATGAGGCGGCTGAGGTAGTCCGTGAAGAGCTGGACGGAGGCGACCGTGCCGACACCGCCCGGGTAGAGGGTGGAGGGGTGCACGTGACGCCCCTCCATGAGGCAGAACATCTCCCGCGTGTAGCGGCTCACCTGGAGGGCCTCGCGGTAGAACTCGCCCTCGATGGGATTGAGCGACCGCATGATGTCGGCGATCGTGCGGTAGCCGTGTTCCCCGGCGTGCGGGGCCTCGGTGCGCTCGGCGAGGTCCAGGACACCGGGGTTGGTCTCGCGGACCATCTTTTCGCAGTAGTCGACCCCGACCAGATTCTCCTGGAAGATGTTGTGGTCGAACATGTACTCCGCGGACTCGCCGAGGTTGATGATCCACTCACCGAGGTGGGGCGGCTTCACTCCGTACGCCATGTTCTGCGCGTACACGGAGCACGTGGCGTGGTTGTCGCCGCAGATCCCGCAGATCCGGCTGGTGATGAAGTGCGCGTCACGGGGGTCTTTGCCCCGCATGAAGACGCTGTAGCCGCGGAAGACCGACGAGGTGCTGTAGCACTCCGCGACCCGCTTCTGCTTGAAGTCGATCTTCGTGTGGATGCCGAGACTGCCCACGATCCGGGTGATCGGGTCCCAGGCCATCTCCACCAGGCCGCTGCCGTCGCCGGCCGCCTTAGTTGTCGGTGCCATCGTGTGTGCCGTAGCCCTTCTGAGAAGCGTGCGGTGGGGTCGTGTCACCGGAAGGTGCGCGGTGCGGTCGGTGTGTGGGGCGTGGTCACCGCGGGGGCCGGTAGCCGGTGGTCAGCCGGCCCCGCTTGTGCCGCCACTTCGGCTCCTTGTCCACGGTCTTCGCCGTGATCGTCCGAAGCCTGCGGACGACCGCCCCGTACGCGCCACTGGCCGTGCTGGAGAGCTTGGCGCCCGGGGGTTCGTCCATGAACGGCATGAACTTGTCGGGGAAGCCCGGCATGGTGCAGGCGATGCAGATGCCGCCGACGTTCGGGCAGCCTCCGATGCCGTTCATCCAGCCGCGCTTGGGTACGTTGCACTTGACGACGGGGCCCCAGCAGCCGATCTTGACCAGGCACTTGGGCGAGTCGTAGGTCCGGGCGAACTCGCCCTGCTCGTAGTAGCCGGCCCGGTCGCACCCTTCGTGCACGGTGGCGCCGAACAGCCAGGTCGGCCGGAGTTTGTCGTCGAGCGGGATCATCGGAGCGGCTCCCGCCGCCTGGTACAGCAGATAGGTCAGGGTCTCCGAGAAGTTGTCCGGCTGGATCGGGCAGCCGGGCACGCACACGATCGGGATACCGGCCTTCGACTTCCAGTCCCAGCCGAGGTAGTCGGGCAGGCCCATGGCACCCGTCGGGTTGCCGGCCATCGCGTGGATCCCGCCGTACGTGGCGCAGGTGCCGATGGCGACGACGGCCAGGGCGTTGGGCGCCAGCCGGTCGATCCATTCGCTGGTGGTGATCGGCTGGCCGGTCTCCGGATTGTCGCCGAAGCCGCACCAGTACCCCTCGGGCTTGACCGTCTCGTTCGGGATGGACCCCTCGACGACCAGCACGAACGGGTCGATCTCGCCGCGCTCGCCCTTGAAGAACCACTCGATGAACGTGTCAGCACCACCCACCGGCCCGCTTTCGAAGTCGATCAGCGGCCAGTGGACCTCGACCTTGGGCAGGCCGGGCAGCGCACCGGTCACGATCTCCTCGATGCTCGGCTGCATCGCGGCGGTGAGGGCCACCGAGTCGCCGTCGCAGCTCAGCCCCGCGTTGATCCAGAGGATGTGGATCGGGGAGTCCTCCTCGGTGGCCGCGACCGGTGCGTCCACGGTGTTCGACGTTGCTGCATCCATGAGGATGCCTCCCTGGAAAGAGACACACGAAGGCCGGCGGATCGGCCTTCACAGTTCTTCGTAGCAAGCACCCGGTGCGGGTGCGGCATGGTGCGCCGCCAGTGCGGTGACGCCGTCCTTCCGGCGGGACCGTCCCGGCGTCGGGGGGACGAGGTGCGGCGGCTGTCCCGCCGGGGGATCCTTGAGCACGAACGCGTGCCGCAGTGCGTGGTAGGACGACCGCGGGTCGAAGAAGATCCGCCGCATCTCGGCCAGCTCCGCCGCCCGGTGGTCCGCCAGGGGTCTGCGGGCCTCGTCCCGGTCCCGTTCGGTCTTCTTGGCGGCGATGCGCGACAGCGCCGCGGGTGACTCGGCGAGGCGGCTCGCCAGCCGTGCGACCTCGCCCGCGAAGGACTGCGCGTCGCAGTCGACCGTCCGGTCGGCCAGACCGAGCCGCACAGCGGACTCGGCGCTGACCGGCAGCGCCCGCCCGGTGAGGCGCTCGGCGGTAGCCGCCCCCACCCGGCGTGGCAGCGTGTACGTCCAGTACTCGGAGCCGTACAGCCCCATCAGGCGGTAGTGCGGGTTCAGCACCGCTCCCGATCTGCACCAGACCTCGTCCGCCGCGAGCGCGAGCATGACCCCGCCCGCGGCCGCGTTCCCGCCGATCGCGGAGACCACCAGCCGGTCGGTGGTGGTCAGCACGGACTCCACGAGGTCGTCCATGGCGTTGATGTTCGCCCAGGACTCCTCGCCGGGGGCGGCGGCGGCCTCGATGACGTTGAGGTGGATCCCGTTGGAGAAGAAGTCCCGGGCGCCGCCCAGCACCAGTACCGAGGTGGGCCGTCGACAGGCCAGACGGTAGGCGTCGTGCAGGCGCCGGCACTGCGTCGTGCTCATCGCGCCTCCGGGGAACGAGAACCTGAGAAAACCGGCCTGTCCCACCTCCCGGTATCCGATGTCGCTCCAGCCGTGCCCACGCTCCTCGTCGTACAGCGGCGCAGGATGTTCCGGCAGGGCGGGCAAACGCCCGGCGAGAGCCGTCACAGCGGGCAGTTTGAACGTCGCGTCCCCGCCCGGCCTTCGGCGCGGACGCAGCTCGGGGATCCACACGGCGCCGTCGGTCGTCGCACGGCAGACGGCCTCCCCGCGTACGGCCACCAGTTCTCCCGGCCGGCCGCGCAGTTCGTGCTCGGGGTGCCCTCCGTGCAGGAACCACTCGCCCCCGAGCAGTTCGTCGAGCACCCCTGGGCAGGAGTCGGCGGCTCGCAGCTTGCGCAGGACCTCCGCCGTGGAGTCCGACCCCCAGTCGATGCGGCGGTGCTCCTGGCGGAGGAACGGCCGGGTACGGATGGGTAGTTCCGCGTCGCCGCCGGTCTGCGGACGGGGGACGTACGTACCGGACGCGAAGCGCTCGACGGCGCGGTGCACGGCCCGCGACGCGGCGTCGGAGACCTCGTTGCGGTACAGGTCGCTCTTGCCCACCGCAGGCACCGGAAAGGTCTCCGAGGCCCAGATGTCTCCGGCATCCATCTCCTCGCCGGCCTGCAGGACGGTCACGCCCCAGGTGTCCGCTCCCTCGTGGACGGCCCGGTCGAGGGAGGACGGCCCGCGGTCGCCAGGGGGGCCGGGGTGGACGACCAGGCAGGTGTACGCCGCCCATACGTCCCGGGGGATGGCGGTCTTCAGCAGCGGGGCGAGGATGAGGTCGGGCGCGAACTCGCGCACCGCCCGCCGCAGCGACACATCGCGCGCGGTCGCGTCCGGAGTCGCGAGTTCCACCGCGACGGTGTGGCCGCGGTCCCTCAGTTCGGCGTGAACACGCTGAGTGAGGCTGTTGAACGCGCTCGCCACGAGCAGGATGTGCACAACGGCCTCCCAGCGCCCCGATCCGTCCCGGTCCGGTCCGGACGGATTCCGATCATGCGATGGTCGGCCACTGACGGCGCGTCACCACCGGGCAACCGGCCGCGAAGTCACCCGAAAGCGAACACATCGGCGACCACTCAGGGGAATCCGGGGGCGTGCCCCTTGCCCGTTCCGAGCCCAACTGCCCACCCACCGAGGGCCGGTCGGGTCCGGGCGGCGCGACTCGCCCCGGCGGCCTGTTATCTTTACGTGACTTCGCGACGCGACTCTCGGTCACGCTTTGGCCTTGGCTGCGGCGAAGTGGGTGAGGGCGGAGCGCATGGCCACCCTCCGGGCGTTTCGGTCCGATCAGCAGCCGCACGGCCTGAACTGAACCTGAGGTTGCACATGCCATACACCGGCCGGGACGAATGATTCCGCCGCCCGCCGATCGCGGGCAGACATCCGCAGGGCCCCGGGAGGGCCCGCCTGCACGGAGTGCGACGGCGGACGAGCAGTGACCACTACACCTGTACGGGCACGGTCGAAGTCAGCGGCCGGCCCGGCCTGTCATGGCTGGACGGAATGACACAGCACAACATATTCAGCAGAACGGCGCATCGCGCCCGGAACTTATGCGTCCCTGGGGCGGGACGCCGGAAACAGGCGAAGCGGCCACGCCGGCGCCGGCCGCGCAAACCCGATTACCCGCGCGCGGGCCGAAGCGGCTGGCGCCGATGGGTGCCCTCCTGGCGGTTGGTCATGGGCTCGTTCCTGATGTTCACCGCGACGCTCACGACCGTGGTGGGCATCGCCTACGCGCGTACGGACATCCCGGAGGACCTCAACGCCTTCGCCACCCAGCAGGACACCGTCTACTACTGGGCCGATGGTTCTCCCATGGCCCGTACGGGCTGGGTGAGCCGCCAGGAGATGCCTCTGTCGAAGATTCCCGACGATGTCCGATGGGCCGTACTGGCAGCGGAGAACGCCGACTTCTACTCGGATCACGGCATATCGACCCAGGGGATCACCCGCGCGCTGTGGCGCACGGTCGGCGAGGGAGACACCCAGGGCGGCTCGACCATCACCCAGCAGTACGTCAAGAACGTCTACCTCTCGCAGGACCAGTCCTTCTCCCGCAAGTTCACCGAGATGCTGCTCGCGGTCAAACTCGACCGAAGTGTCAGCAAGGACAAGATCCTTGAGGACTATCTGAACACCAGTTGGTTCGGCCGGGGCACCTACGGTCTCCAGCGCGCGGCCCAGGCCTACTACGGCAAGGAGGTCACCCAACTCGGCGCCAGTGAGGGCGCGTTCCTCGCGTCGCTGCTCAAAGGAGCCTCGCTCTACGATCCCGCCGTCAACCCCCGCAACCATGCCCGCGCCGTCAAACGGTGGAAGTGGACACTGGACCGAATGGTGGAGATCGGCAGGCTGAGCCCGGCCGAACGCGCCCGGTACACCACTTTCCCCGAGCCGAAGCCCCCTCACAAACCGAACAGCATGGCCGGGCAGGACGGTTACCTGGTCCAGCTCTCCGAGTCGTACGCCAAACGTGCCGGGCACATCTCCGACGCGCGCTTCGACCTCGGCGGCTACCAGATCTACACGACATTCGAGAAGCCGCGGATGAACGCGCTCACACGGGCCGTCAAGGGCGCGCGCGAGACACTCGATCCCAAGCAGCGCAAGGCCGATCGCCATGCCCGGTTCGGGGCCGCGTCCGTCGCCCCGGACGGCCGGATCCTCGCCGTGTACGGCGGACCGGACTTCGAGCGACAGGCCTTCAACGAGTCCAACGCGGGCACTGTCCCGGCCGGTTCGGCCTTCACGCCCTTCGTCTACGCCGCGGGGCTGGAGCACGGCGTCTCGCGCAGACGCAACGGCCCCCGGACCACGGTCACACCCTCGACCATGTACGACGGTGACGACGACATCCCCGTCATGACTGCCGAGGGACCGTACTGGGACCGCAGCGGCAAGATGGTCAAGGGCCACAACGACGGCAACCGCTCCTACGGCCGCATCAGTCTGCACGACGCCCTGGCGAGGTCCGTGGACTCCCCGTTCCTCCAGCTCGGCATGGATGCGGGACTGAAGCAGGTCCGCCGCACGGCCGAGGCATCCGGGCTGCTCCCGTCGAGCTTCGGTCCGCCCGTCCCTTCGTTCTCGATGGGCAATTCCACGCCGAGCGCCATCCGCATGGCCGACGCGTACGGCATGTTCGCGGCGCACGGCATGCACACCGATCCGTACTCGGTCGGCAGGGTCACGCGCAACGGCGAGCCGGTCCGGCTCGATCTGCCGCGGGCGAAGCGCGCCGTAGGGACCGACGTCGCCGACGAGGTCACCACGTCGCTCGCACGACCCGGCGGGGAGAACGGTGTCGCCTCCGGCTCACCGGTCGCCGCCAAGGCCGGAACCACCGAGGACGACACCGCGCGCTGGTACGTCGGATACGACCGGACCGCGTCCACGGCCGTGGTCATGTACCGCATGGACCTCACGAAGAGTCTCGCGCCACTGCCGCTCAAGGGGCTCGGCGGCACCTCCTCGACCGGCAAGAAGCTCCCGTCCCGGATCTGGAACGCATACACGGAAGCGGTGACGAAGTGACAGAGAGCAGCGCAGAGACCGTCGTCCACCGAATACGGGCCCGGCTGACGCCTCGTATCGTCCTTGGGCTCGCGGCATGCCTGGTGGCCTCGGGTGCCGCGGCGCTCGTCCCGCTGGCGTCCGACGACTCGGACAGCCGCACACCGCGGCAGGGCACCAGCACCGTCGCCGCGCCGACGCCCACCGCACGGGCACACCGCGATGGTGACGGCAGGAAGACGGAGCAGGAGAAGTGGGACGGGAAGGTCAGGATTCTGGGCGACGGCTCCAC
Source organism: Streptomyces sp. NPDC104309 (assembly GCF_055584025.1). NCBI lineage: Bacteria > Bacillati > Actinomycetota > Actinomycetes > Kitasatosporales > Streptomycetaceae > Streptomyces > Streptomyces sp. NPDC104309. The sequence goes on from NZ_JBVJMV010000028.1 coordinate 80,593, forward strand.
GTCCTACACCGGGCCGCAGCCGCATCAGTTGAAGGCCGAGCGGCTCAAGCCGGGTGAGAAGCCGCCCCAGTTCGTGGTGTTCTCGTGGGACGGCGCGCTGGAGGGCGACGATCGCATGTTCTCGCGCTTCCGCCGTGCGGCGAAGGAGAGCAACGCGCACATGACGTTCTTCCTCACCGGCATCTACCTGCTTCCGAAGGAGAAGAGGAGCCTCTACGAGCCGCCCCAGCACAAACCCGGCGCGGCTGCGATCTCGTACCCGACGCGCGAGCACATCCGCATGACGCTGGAGCAGCTCGGCGACGCCTGGCGGGAGGGCAACGAGATCGGATCCCACTTCAACGGCCACTTCTGCGACAAGAAGGGCGGTGGGGACTGGACCACGTCCGAGTGGTTCAGCGAGATCAACCAGTTCTATTCCTTCGTTCAGAACTGGAAGACGAACACGGGCTTCACGGACCTCGATCCGCTGCCGTTCGACCCCACCCGCGAGGTCGTCGGTGGGCGGGCTCCCTGTCTCGAAGGACAGAAGACCCTGCTGCCGGCGACCAAGCCCTTCGGCTGGCGTTACGACGCGAGCTCCCCGGGGGAGTTCCAGATCTGGCCGTCCAAGAAGAACGGTATCTGGAACCTTCCGCTGCAGATGCTGCCGTTCCCCGGCAAGGATTTCCAGGTGCTGTCCATGGACTTCAACTTCCTCTACAACCAGTCGGAAGGCAGCACCGAGGGCGACCCCGCGAAGTACCGGACGTGGCGCGAGGAGGCCCGGGACTCCTATCTCGCGGGATTCGAGCGGGTGTTCAACGGCAGCCGCGCACCGCTGTTCATCGGAAATCACTTCGAGGACTGGAACGGCGGGATCTACATGGATGCCGTCGAGGAGACGATGCGAGAGGTCTGCCCGCGCAAGGGGGTGCGCTGCGTGTCCTTCCGCGAACTGACCGACTGGCTCGACGCGCAGGACCCCGAGGTCCTCGCCCAGTGGCGGACGCTCGACCCTGCCCAGCCGCCGAACTGGAAGCAGTAGGCGGACACGGAAAGCGGAGCTCCGGCCGGACGACTCGGATGACGTGACGAGTCGTTCAGTGCCGGGCTCCGCGGTCCGGTGGGTGCGGGCGCCGTCGGCGCCCGCGGTCAGCCCGCCTTCTTGACGAACTCCGTGGTGTACGTCTTGTCGAGGTCCACCTTCGCGTCCTTCAGGTTCGGGTTGAAGGCCTTCAGGACCCGCTCGACGGTGGCGGGGCCGTCCGCCGGCATCACACCGTCCGTGGTGAACATGGGCAGGGTGCTCTTGATCGCCTCCGCGTAGAGGTCCTTGCCGCCGCCCTGGGCGTAGTCGGCGGGCATCTTCGCGGCGATCTCGTCGGCGCTGTGCGTGGACATCCACTTCAGCGTCTTGACGAAGGCGTTGGCCAGCTTCTGGACGGTTTCCTTGTGGCTGTTGACCCACTCGGTCTGCATGTAGAGGCTGGAGGACGGGTAGGGGCCGCCGAGCGCCTGCTGGGAGCCCTCGGGGGTCCGCATGTCGATGAGGACCTTGCCGAGCTTCTTGTCCAGGATGGTGGCGACGGTCGGGTCGGTGGTCATGCCGCCCTGGATGGATCCCTGCTGAAGCGCGGAGATGAACGTCTGTCCCGCTCCGACGGCCACGGGCGTGAATTCGCTGGTCTGCACGTCGTTGCTCACGGCAAGGTACTTCGTCAGGAAGTCGGTCGAGGAGCCGAGACCCGTCACTCCGAGCTTCTTGCCCTTGAAGTCCTTCGCCGACTTGATGTCACCCGCCGCCTGGTTCGAGACGATCTCGACCTCGCCGGGAGCATGGGAGAACTGGACGACCGACTCGACGTGCTTGCCCTTCACCTGAAGGTCGAGGGTGTGGTCGTAGAAGCCCACCGTGCCCTGGACGTCGCCGGAGACCAGGGCCGTCTCCGCCTGGACGCCGGCGGGCTCGGTCAGAAGCTGGACCGAAACCCCTTCCTCCTTGAAGTAGCCGAGCCGTTCGGTCAGCATCGCGGGCAGGTAGATGACCTTGTCCAGGCCCCCGACCATGATCTTGACCTTGTCGTTCTTGCCCCCGGAGGCCGAGGTGGAGTCGCCGCCGCAGGCGGTCAGGCTGGTCAGGGCGAGCGCGCCGGCGACGGCGACGGCCGAGATCCGGATGGATGTGCGCATCTGATTCACGTCCTTGTGAAGAAACGGTCGGGTGTACGGATGACGGTGGGCGTCAGCGGGGGGAGTCGGCGTCGGCCGGCTTCCACCGGAAGAGCCGCTTCTCCAGGAAGGTCAACAGGCCTTCGGCCAGCAGCGCGACGATCGCGAGGATGACCATCGCGGCGTAGACACCGGCCGCGTTGAAGGTGCCCTGGGAAGCAGCGACCAGCAGTCCGAGCCCCTTCGTGGCGCCGATGTACTCGCCGACGATGGCGCCGATGAGCGCGAAGCCGAAGCTCACATGCAGGCTGGTGAAGATCCATGAGGTGGCCGAGGGGATGACCACCTGAAGGGTCACCTGTCGGTTGCTGGCGCCCAGGATGCGGGAGTTGGCGACGAGATTGCGGTCGACCTCCCTGGCGCCCTGGAACGCGTTGAAGAAGACGGGGAAGAACACGAGCACGACCGCGGAGGCGACCTTCGAGGCCGGGCCGAGGCCGAACCAGATGAGGAAGATCGGGGCGAGCACGATGCGCGGCAGGGCGTTGAGCACCTTGATGTACGGGCCGAGGACGTCGGCGGCGAAGCGGACGCGGCCCAGCGCGATTCCGAGCAGCACACCGGCGATCACACCGATGACCCAGCCGAGCAGCGCTTCGTAGAGCGTGTACCAGATCTGCTCCCACAGGGAGCCCTGAGCCGTGCCGTCCACGACCCAGGTGCGGATCTGCTCCCAGATCTTCGACGGCATGGAGAAGTTGAACGGGTCGATGACCGCGGAGCGGGCCAGCCACTCCCACAGCCCGATGACCGCGATGAGCACCGCGACCCGGCTCCCGAGCACAAGGAACTTGCGGTTCCGGGCGGCCCGAGCCCTGGCTTGGGTCCGTTCGGTCTTGGTGACGGGGGCGCTCGCGGTGATGGTTTCAGGCGACATTGAACGCACCCCTCTCGCGGGTGATGCGGACCTCTTCACCGAGCGAGGACCAGATCTCCCGGTAGATCTCGATGAACCGGGGTTCCAGACGTACCTGCTCGACCTTGCGGGGGCGGGGCAGGTCGATCTCGAAGACCTCCTTGATCGTGGCCGGTCCCGCGGTCATGACCACGACCTTGTCGGCCAGCGCGATGGATTCCTCCAGGTCGTGGGTGACGAAGACGACGGAGGCGCCGGTGCCGGCCCACAGTTCCAGGAGTTCGTCCGACATCAGGGCCCTGGTCTGCACGTCGAGGGCGGAGAAGGGTTCGTCCATGAGCAGGATCTCGGGGTCGTTGACGAAAGTCGCCGCGAGGGCGACGCGCTTGCGCTGGCCTCCGGACAGCTGGTGGGGGTAGCGGTCCTCGAAGGAGGACAGCCCGACCCGGGCGAGCCACTCCCGGGCCCGCTCCTTCGCCTCGGGCTTCGGTACGCCGCGGAACCGGGGGCCCGCCATCACATTGGACAGCACGGTCCGCCAGGGGAAGACCGCGTCCTGCTGGAAGACGAAGCCGACCTTGTCTCCGATGCCGCGCACCGGTTCACCGCCCACCAGCACCTCGCCCTCGGTGGGCTCCTCCAGCCCGCTGACGAGCGTCAGGGTGGTCGACTTGCCGCATCCGGTGGGGCCCACGACGGCGACGAACTCGCCGCGCCCGATCGTGAGGTCCAGATCCCGTACGGCGGTGTGGAGCGTCCCCGACGGAGTCCGGAACGCTTTGCTCGCCCCCCGCAGCTCGATGGCGGGGCTCGTTTCGCTGTTCATGGAGCGGGACGCTAGGGGCGGCCCGGGATCGTGGGCACCCTTGCGCTCACAACTCCCGCTTCTGCTCATAACCCGCGGTTCTGCTCGTTTTGCTCGCGCTGCGACAACGAATAAGCCACGAGGACTGGTCAGGGGCGTCGGTGACGTTTACCTTGCGTTCACACGAGGACGAAACGGAGCATCAGGTTCCTGGTTGGCGGAAGGCAGAGGGCGAGCACATGCGGATTCACTGGCCCCGCCGTGTCTTCGCCCAGGTCCTGCTCACCCAGGTGGCCATCACCACGGGCGTGATCATGCTCGTCACCGGGCTCTTCCTCGCGCCCCTGAGTCACCAGCTCGACGACCAGGCGATGCGTCAGGCCCTGTCCATCGCCCAGACCGCCGCCGTCGAACCCGGTCTGGTGCGCAACCTGACGCGTACCGACCCCACCCCCACGGGGCCGGTGCAGGCCGAGGCCGAGCGCATGCGGCACGCCACCGGAGCGCTCTACATCGTGGTCATGGACACCCGGGGGGTGCGCTGGTCGCACACCGAGACCGAGGAGATCGGCAAGCACGTCTCGACCGACCCGAGTACGGCGCTGTCCGGCCAGGAGATCATGCAGATCGACAACGGAACCCTGGGCCGCTCGGCACGCGCGAAGGTCCCGCTGCGGGACAGCCGGCACACCATCGTGGGCGCGGTCTCGGTGGGCATCGCCTACGACAGCGTCCACACGCGGCTGCTCGAAGCCATCCCCGGTCTGCTGCTCTACTCCGGGGCGGCGCTCGCCGCCGGTGTGCTGGCCGCGCTGGCCGTCTCACGGCGGCTGCAGCGCAGCACCCACGGCCTCGCCTTCGCCGACATCTCCGCGTTGCTGGACGAGCGCGAAGCCATGCTGCACAGCATTCGCGAGGCGGTTCTCGCCCTCGACGCCCGGGGCCGGATCCGATTGCTCAACGACGAGGCCCAGCGGTTGCTGGAGCTGGACCAGGAGGCCGTCGGACGCACGCTGGGCGAGGTACTGCCGCCGGGCCGTACGTCGGAGGTGCTGGCGGGACGGGTCGACGGCGCCAACCTGATCACCGTCTGCAACGGTCGCGTGCTGATCGCCAACCGCATGCCCACCGGTGACGGCGGAGCCGTCGTCACCCTTCGCGACCGCACCGAGCTGGAGCTGCTCGGCCGCGAGCTGGACTCCACGCACGGGCTCCTGGACGCGCTGCGCGCCCAGGACCACGAGCACGCGAACCGGCTGCACACCCTGCTCGGACTGCTGGAGCTCGGCAGGCACGAGGCCGCGGTGGAATTCGTCGCGGAGGTGGCCAATGGTCACCGGGCATCGGCGGAGCAGGTCGCGGAACGCGTCAACGATCCGTTGATCTCGGCGTTGCTCGTGGGCAAGTCGGCGATCGCGGCGGAGCGGGGTGCGTCCCTGCTCGTCTCGCCGGCCACCCGGCTCCCGGACGTGGTGGTGGACCCGCGCGATCTGGTGACGATCCTCGGCAACCTCATCGACAACGCCCTCGACGTCGCCTCGCTCATCGAGGTCGAACTGCTCGCCGAGGGCACCACCGCGGTCCTGCGGGTCAGCGACAACGGCCCCGGGGTGCCGCCCGACATGCGCGAGCACATCTTCACCGAGGGCTGGTCCACCAAGGAGTCCCCCGCGCATCGCGGACGCGGGCTCGGTCTGGCGCTGGTGCGCAGACTGGCCGAGCGCTACGGTGGCGCGGCTCGCGTCACGGCCCGGGCCGGTGGCGGCGCCGTCTTCACCGTCGTCCTGCCCGAGGCACTGAGCGTCCGGCCGCTGACCGAAGTGGGAGATATGCGATGATCGATGTCCTGGTGGTGGACGACGACTTCCGTGTCGCCGAGATCAACGCCGCGTATGTGGCGAAGGTTCCCGGATTCCGCGTCATCTCGCGTGCGCACAGCGCCGCGCAGGCGCTGGCCTTCCTGGAGCGCGAACACGTCGATCTCGTTCTGCTCGATCACTATCTTCCGGACGAGACGGGACTGACCCTGGTGCGGCGGCTGCGCCAGCTCGGCCATCCGGCCGATGTGATCATGGTGACCGCCGCCCGTGACGTGTCGACCGTCCGGACCGCGCTGCGGTACGGCGCGCTGCAGTACCTGGTCAAACCGTTCAGCTTCGCCGGTCTGCGGTCCAAGCTGGAGAGTTACGCCACCCTGCGCCGGACCCTCGAAGGCGTGGGGGGCGGTCGCGGCGAGGCGGGCCAGGAGCAGGTCGACCAGATCTTCGGCGCCCTGCGCACGGCGGAGTCCGGCCCCGCGGCGGGTCTGCCCAAGGGCCACTCGGCACCCACGGCCGACGTCATCCGCCATGTCCTGTCGGCCGCCGACGAGCCACTGTCCGCACACGAGGTCGCCGCGCGGGCGGGCCTGAGCCGCTCCACCGCCCAGCGGTACCTCAAGTACCTGGAGAGCGCGGGCCGCATCAGCCTCAGCCTCAAGTACGGTGACACAGGCCGACCCGAACACCGTTACGCCTGGTCGAAGGCGAGCTGAGGAGCGCACGACGACACGCCCGCACCGGCTCTCAGCCGTCCGGCGGCTCCCCCTGTCCCACCTCCACGCTGCGGTGCAGGTCGCGCACATCGGCCGCAACCCCGGCGAGCGAGGTGGCCCTCATACACAGGAGGAGGGCGGCCACGGCGGCCGGTGCCCGACGGCTGTGCGGCCCCGGGGCCCGCAGGAGGGCCGCGACGCGCTGCGGCACCGGTCCGGACGTGGCCGCGGGGGCGAAGGCCGGCCGGTGGGACTGTGCCGCACCGACGGCCGGCGCCGCACGGACGATCGCGCGAGCCGTCGGACGCCGGGACCGCCGCGTTCGCACGCCCCTTGCCGAACGGAACCGGGCTGGTAGCGTTCGCACCGATCGTCCCGGCCGACCGGTGCACCATGCGATGCGACAAAGGCTGATACATGAACCGAGACGAGAGGCAGCATCCGCTCCCGGGCCGCCCGGACGGCGAGGAATCCCCGACGAGCGGGTCCACGACGAGCCCGCCGGAAGCGCCGCCGGTGGAGCTCACCCCCGTGGCCGCGGATCTGGTGCGCCGGTTGCGCGAGGCACACGGTCCGCTGATGTTCCATCAGTCGGGCGGTTGTTGCGACGGCAGCGCGCCCATGTGCTACCAGGACGGCGAGTTCCGCACCGGCGGCTCCGATGTGCTGCTGGCCCCGCTCGACGTCGACGGGGTGGCGGAGCGTGTGCCGTTCTGGATGTCGAGGAGTCAGTTCGAGGCGTGGGCGCACACACGGCTGATCATCGATGTGGTGGAGGGGCGGGGCAGCGGATTCTCCCTGGAGGCCCCGGAAGGCGTGCGGTTCCTGATCCGGTCCCGGCTCGTCGGCTCCTGAGAAGCCGCACACGGACCGTTTGCCGAAGCGGCAAGAATGCTTGTGGGTCCGGTGGCGCCGGCCGAATGATCGTTGCACAGGTTGAACCGATGGGCGAGGCACACCCGGCCGGGTGACCCGCGTCGCTCGGCGGCCCCCGCGCACGGCAGCCGGTCGCACCCACGAGGAGAAGCACATGCCATTCACCGATCCGCACACCGCTTCGCTGCCGGACGCCGTCCACCGACTGGTGGAGGTGCCCGGCGGACGTATCCATCTGGTGGAGCAGGGAACCGGCCCCCTGGTCCTGCTGGTCCACGGCTTCCCCGAGTCGTGGTACTCGTGGCGCCACCAGTTGCCGGCCATCGCCGCGGCGGGCTGTCGCGCGGTCGCCGTCGATGTGCGTGGCTACGGACGCTCGTCGAAGCCCGGTGAGGCGGAGGCGTACCGGATGGCGGACCACGTCGCCGACAACGTCGGTGTCGTCCACGCACTCGGTGAACGGTCCGCGACGATCGTGGGCCACGACTGGGGTTCGACGATCGCGGCGAGCAGCGCGCTGCTCATGCCCGAGGTCTTCACCTCCGTGGCCCTGCTCAGCGTCCCGTACGCACCGCGGAACGGTCACCGGCCGACCGAAGCCTTCAGCCGCATCGGTGGTGACGAGGAGTTCTACGTCAGCTACTTCCAGACCCCGGGACGGGCCGAGGCGGAGATCGAACCCGATGTGCGCGGCTGGCTGGCCGGGTTCTACGCCGGACTCTCCGCCGACACGATGCCGTCGGGCGGTGAGGGCAGTCTCTTCTTCGTCCCGCCGGGGGCACGGCTCCGGGACCGGTTCCCCTCCGGCGCCCGTCCTTCCTGGCTGAGCGGGACCGATCTCGATTTCTACGCGGCGGAGTTCGAGCGGACCGGCCTAACCGGGGCGCTCAACAGGTACCGCAACGTCGACCATGACTGGGAGGACCTCGCGGCCTGGGACGGCGCGCCGATCGGACAGCCCTCGCTGTTCATCGGCGGGGAGCTCGACGCGTCGACCACCTGGATGGCCGACGCCATCGAGAGCTTCCCCGAGACCTTGCCCGGACTGGTCTCCTCCCACATCCTGCGGGGGTGCGGGCACTGGATCCAGCAGGAGCGCGCCGCCGACGTCAACCGACTGCTCACCGCATGGCTGGGATCGCCTCAGGTGCGCGCCGCCGGCTGAGCCCGCGGGCAGCCCCGGTCACTCCGTGTCCCGAACCGCGACGATTCCGTTGAACACGCCCACGTACGCCGTTCCGTCGGGACCGATGGTGATCGGCGCCCAGTTGTTGTCGTACGAGGGGCCGGTGCCGGTGAGTTTCTTCCAACGGCGCTCACCGGTGCGGAAGTCCACCGCGGTGAGGTACCAGGCGTCGATGCCGAGACTGTTGGGATCCTTCTCGTAGAAGTACAACAGACCATTGCCGGTGGAGAGTTTGGGCACGGTAGAGGGTGAACGGACGGCACTCTGCCACACGGTGTCGCAGCCGCTGCCGTCCGCCCGTACGTCGATCCGGGTGACACCGCCCACGACGCTCCTCCCGAGCAGCAGGGACGTCAGGTTCTCGTAGCCGTAGTTGTTCTCCACGACGAGGCTGTTGCCCCAACTGATCATGGAGTTGTCGGTGGTCGAGGCACCGGAGCCGAAGACCGGAACCTTGCAGACGAGCCGCCGGTCCGCGGGCACGTCGATGGCGCGGCGGTAGACCAGGACGTTCATCCGGTCGTCGGCGTTGTCGGTGATCGCGACATAGTCGTCCCCGTCGCCGAAGAGGTCCGGCGTGGTGCCGGAGCCCTGGTTGACCGAGCCGGGTTTGGTGCCGGTTCCCCGGTCGTACGTCTGCCGCCACTGCACCCGCGGTGTTCCGTCCGTCGAGGCCGCGAAGCTGTAGAGGGCATGGTCGGAGACGATCGAGACACCGTCCTCCGCTACGGAGAACGAGTTCTGGATCTCCTCCCCCGTGAGCCGCACCGAGCGGATGACGGACGTTTTGGGGTCGACTGTACCGACCCTGCCGAGCCGGGTCACCCACCAGATGCGACCCTGCCAGTCGGGCATCACGGAGGTGACGGGATCGCAGGTGCCGCTGGGGAAGAGGTTGGCCCAGCTGACGCAGTCGTGCGGCACCTGCCCGGTGAGATCCCAGTCGTTATCGGCTACGAAGCGCCAACTGCCGTCCGCCGTACGCTCGTGGGCGATCCGCAGGATGTGCTGGCGGGAGTCGGCGAGGACCACGCGGTCCTGCTCGTCGAGGTAGAAGTAGGCGCCGCCCGACGTGTCCTTGAAGATCTTCGAGAAGTCGAGGCGGGTGATGGCCTCGACGGTCGAGGAGCGTTGCGGGAGCTTGTACTCGGCCAGGGTGTCGAGGGTGCGCGGATCGAGGAGCTTGAGCAGGAAGCCGGTGAATGTGCCGCACACCGTGATCAGCCGGCCCGCCGAGTCGAACGTGGCGGTGGCACACTCCCCGCCGAGCGGGGCGATCTTCTCGCTGCGGACTGCGGGGCTGCGGCCGAGAGGGCCCGAGTACGGGTGGGTGCCGCTGCCCGCCGCGTCGGCGTGCATGGTGCTGCGTCCGTTGGGGGCGAGGAAGGGGTGCTGCGGTGGTGCCTGCCCGGGTACGGGCGAGGCCGTGGCTGGCGCCCCTTGGTAGTCACCGACCAGACGGTGTCCTGGGGCCTTGGGGATCTCGCCCGCCGAGGCCGCGGTGCCTGGCGCCAGGAGTGCGGTGCCGCAGAGGGCGAGCGCCAGGACCAGCGCGCGGGCACGCGCTCTTCGGGACGAAGGAAACATCGGACTCCTCGTTCGGGTACGGAGGTCGCGCCGCCGCACGACGCTAGAGCCACCGCCTTGAGGTGTCCATGGAAGTGCGCGGTGTTTCATGCCCGCTTCACGGCACCGCAATACGGCGCGTCGCGAGACGACCCGGGTCAGCCGGGCACGGGTCCGGGTTACCGGCCGTGACGTCGTGCACGGTCGCGGTGGTCGAGCATCGCCCGTCGGGTCTCGGGGGCCGTCGCCGTGCGTGGTCCGAGGTGGCGGCTCGTCCGGCCGCTGAAGGAAGGAAGCCATGTCCGGGCCGTCGGCAGTGCGTGCACGCGGTGTCGGTGGTCACGCGGGCGCCGTCCTCGCACTCCGGATGGGAACAGGAACCGGGCCGCAGCAGTCGCTCGGCGATGTCCGTGGCACTCCAGCGATGCCGGCCGTCCTCGCCCTTCTCGTGGAGCGCGTGGGCCCAGCGGAGCTTCCATCGGCATTCGAGCCGGTCCAGCAACTGGTCGGCACTGCGCCTGGTCAGCTCACGAAGGATCAACTCGGGCACGGACGAAGGAAGACGGTGGCCGAGCGCCTGCATCAGGGGGTGGGGAAACGCCTGAAGGACATGGCCGACCGGGTCGTTCCCCGATGACGGCTTCGCGCTGCCGGCTGTTCGGAAGGATCACCTTCTGCTCGTGAAACGGTCCGGATCAGGCCTGTTCCGGAGCGTCTCGGATCGATTCCGACGGGCACGGAGGCCCACACCCGTCGCGCCCCGCTTCGGGGCCCATCCGCCCCGTGGCTCGGCCTCGTCATGGGCGGCGGGGTCGAACGATGACGGGCATGGGCAGCAACTCCACACCGCGGACCCGCCGGACCGTCGACGTCACCGGAGCCGACATCAGCATCGGCATCGGCATCGGCATCGGCCGAGCCACCGCGATCGCCTTCGCCGATGGGGGCGCCCCCGTGTTCGCCCGCCGGGCCCCGGTCACCGGACGGGACGCCGGAGTCAGGGTTTGAGACTGCTGACAACGTCGGCCGTGGCCGTCAGTCCGTTCTGAATGGTCGGCGCCATGCTCGTCCCCGCGAGGAAGAACCCGAGCATGGCGCAGACCACCGCGTGCGAGATCTTCAGCCCCCCGTTGCGGAGGAAGACCACCGCAAGGATCAGCAGAAGCACCACCAGTGAGATCGAAATGGCCATGGCCAACCTCCTTAGCCGCGCCGGAATTGCGGCATTCGGCCGCCAGTGTGGCGCAGCCGGAAGGCCATCCGGCGGACTGGCATGTCCGCCATACGGGTGTTGACTGTCTGTCACATCGGGATCGGTGCGCCCCGTCAGCCGCCGAGGGGCGCGGTGCCGGTCCGGGCGTCCCTGTCATGGGTACGCAGGAAGTGTTCCAGCCCCGCCAGGTCATCGGTGTTGAGGTGGTCGACGTCGGCCGCCAGCAGTTCGGTCCACACGGCGTCGCGCTCCGGCCCCACGTCGTCGGGCGTGGCCCAGAAACGGACACGCCGGCCGCTGCGGTGGGCCGCGGCGACGAGGGAACGCAGTTTCTCGCGTTCGGCCGCGGGGAAGGGGCCCGCTCCGCGCCAGACGAAGCTGTCGCTCCAGCTGCCGCTGATGAGCGGGATGAACGAGGCGGCGGCCGCGGTGCCGAGGTCGTCGGGCCGGCCGTCGTAGAAGGCGTAACGCGTGCGCTGCGCCTCCATGGGGACGCGGGCGGCGCGATCACCGGAGACGACGGCCGTGATCGCGCCGGGCCGGACCCGGCCGTGATGATATGTCGTCAGCATCGCCCGGTAGTGGCGGAGTTGCCGGTCCAGTTCGAGGTAGGCGGCCACCCCGTCGGTCTTGATGTCGATCAGCAGCTGAACGGGTTCGCGGTAGTCGGGGTGGACCGTGCCGTGATGGGCGCGGACCCTGCCCAGCAGCGGGTCGAGATAGAGCGAGGCAAGGGTGCGGGTGGGGTCGAGGTCGGCGACCTCGTGGGCGACCAGCAACTCCCCGTCCACCAGGAAGACGTCGGCCTCGACGCTGGTGAAACCGTGGGCGAGTGCGTCGTGCAGGGGGCGCGTGTGCAGATAGTCGTTGTGCGCGTGGGCCCGGCGCAGCGGGCGCGGGCGGCGCCGGCCCGGGGACGAGGGCGCGGCGGACGCGGCGGCTGTCTGCAGAGTCAGCATCGTGCCTGCGGCCACGGTCGCGAGCGCGGTGCTGACGACGCTTCGACGGGTCGGGAACGCCATGGGTTCTCCCGGGGACGAGGGGTGGGCCGGACGGCCGGACGCGACCGATTATGGAATCAGAAGTCGCTCAACGGGATTGCACCGCACAAGAGTTGACCGGATCGCCGTACCCTCGTCGCCTGCTGTTCCCCGGGTCAGGCCGGGACTGCCCAGCGCTGGTTGGCGCCACCGCCGCAGATATGGAGGATGAGCGGGGTGCCGTTGGCGCTGCCGCCTCCGTAGGCGTCGAGGCACTGTCCGGTGGCGGGATTCACCAGGGCCGTCCCGTTCAGCCGCCACTGCTGGGCGGCCGATGCGTCGCAGGCAGCGGTCCGTACGGCGGTGCCGCTCACGGTCATGCAGGTGAACTGGGCCCGCAGGGTGCCGTCGGCGGCCCGCACCCAGTTCTGATTGTTGCCGCCGTTGCAGCTCCAGAGGTTCAGCTGAGCTCCGACGGTGCCGCCGGGGATGTCGACGCAGACACCTCCTGTGCCGGTGATCGATCCGGACGACGAGTTGCCGATGCCGTCCACGTGCACGCTCCCACCACTTTGGCCGGACACCTTGGCACCGCTGGAGCACGTGCTGCTGACGCTGGTGGAGCCGAGGGCGGCTGTGACGGCACCGCCGCCCGACGTACCGGCGGGGAGGTCGAAGAATGCCTGGGAGTAGGGCGAGTCGGCGCAGGTGGCGGCGTTGTTGTTCCAGTCGAAGTATTCGACCCAGTCGACCATGCCGCCCGGCGCGACCGCCGCACCCGAACCCACCTGAAGGCTGCCGAGGACGAATGACGTACCGGCGGTGACATCACTGATCGTGGCCTTGTACCAGCCGGCCGTCGTATCCGGTGCGACGCGGTACCGGTAGTGGTGCCCTGCGGTGAAGCGTTCGCCCAGCCGGCAGGTGTATCCGGTACCGCCCTCGGCGAAGGTCTGACAGTACGTGCCGGTGCTTCCCGCCCGGCCTCCGGTGGCGTCCCAGAGCGAGAAGAGGAACAGGCCTCCGCCGGAGCGGTTGCGCTGCATGCCGATGTAGCCGCCGACCCCGTTGGTGAAGCCGAACTGGTGGGACCAGAAGACGTTCGCCCGGCCCGGGTCGGACTGGACGGTCACTCCGAAGGTGACCTCGTCGAGGGCCGACGTCCCTGACGGGAACGTGTAGTTGCTGTACGACCCCGGGGTCCGGCCGGACGCGACGGACGGTCCGGCCGACCCCAGACAGGCGGCGACGGCAAGGATCACCATGATGACGACGGCGCGTGCTGTGCGCATGCCCCACTCCTCTTGTCGGACGGGCCGAATGACCGACCGGTCATGAGCTCGTCAAACATGGTGGAGTGGGCACAGCGCGATGGGCATGGACTTATCCGGTCGGACTGATGGACTCCCGCGGTGCTCCCGGTCCGGAGATCTCCTGCCAGCCGACCGTGCGGTCGCACCAGCGTTCCAGCAGCACCCGGTCGTGGCCGACGGCCAGCAGTCCGGCCCCGTGCTCGCGTCGGTACGCCTCGACCACCGCGACCAGCGCGGCGGTCGTCGACGCGTCGAGCATCGCGGTCATCTCGTCGCAGATCAGCCAGCGTGGCCGCAGGACCAACGCCCTCGCCAGGCAGGCGCGCTGCAACTGACCGTCGCTCACCTCGTGCGGGCGCCGGTTCAGCAGTTCGGCCGTGAGTCCGACGGCCGGTGCCAGCTCGGCCACCCGGTCCGGCACCTCCGTGCGCCGCCCGGTCGCCCGCAGCGGTTGGGCGATGAGTTCGCGCAGACTGAGCCGGGGGTCGGCCGAGAGCCGGGGCTGCTGGAAGACGACGCCGACTGCCGTGCGCTGGGCACGCGGGGCGCGGTACCGCCAGCCCCGTACCGGTCGGCCGTCGAGCATGACCGTACCCGCGTCCGGCCGGTGCAGCAGGGCGGCGACCCTGGCCAGGGTGGATTTGCCGCAGCCGCTCGGGCCGAGCAGCCCGACGGACTCTCCGGGGGCGACCGCCAGCGAGGCATCGCGGACGACGGGGTCGCGGGGGTCGTATCCGGCGGTGACGTAACTGAGTTCAAGCATGGGTGGACTCCTCCGCGCCTGCCCGCACACCGTGGTGACAGGCCAGACGGCCGTCGAACGGGGGCGGTACGGAGCACCGGTCGTCGGCGCGACCGCAGCGGGGCGCGAACGCGCAGCCCTCGGGAAGTCCTCCGAGCTCCGGCGGCATTCCGGGAATGGCGGTGAACGCACGCTCGGGCAGGGCGTCGACGAGGCCGCGGGCGTACGGGTGGCGCGGACCCGGCTCGCCGAAGAAACGGTCGGCGTCGTCGAGCTCGATGATGCGGCCCGCGTACATCACGGCGACCCGGTCGGCGATCCGTTCGGCCGCCGCCAGGTCATGGGTGATGATCAGCAGCGCCCGGCCCCCGTCGGTGTGCCGGCGCAGTTCGTCCACGGTCCGCTCGACCAGGTCGCGGTCGAGTCCGGTGGTGGGTTCGTCGGCCAGGAGCACAGGCGCGTCACCGATCAGGGCGAGCGCGGTGGCGGCGCGCTGGGCGAGTCCGCCGGAGAGTTGGTGCGGGTGGTTGTCCAGGTGGTCGACCGGAAACGCGGCCCGCGCGGCGGCCTGCTCAGCCGCGGCGCGCAGCGCAGGCTTCCGGGTGCCGGTCAGTTCGCGGAGGGTCTCCTCCAATTGGGCCCGCACCGTACGGACCGGGGTGAGGTGGGCTGCGGGGCTCTGCGGTACGAGCGCGACGCGGCGGCCCCGTATCGTGCGGGCGAGGGTCCGCTCATCGGCGGTGAGGAGATCGGTGCCGTCACCGAGCACCGCCGAGCCCGCGGTGCGCGCGTTGCCGGGGAGCAGCCCCAGCAGCGCGGAGGCGAGCACGGACTTGCCGCAGCCGCTCTCGCCGACCAGGGCCAGGCACTCCCCTGCGGCAAGGTCGAAGTGCGCGTCGCTGACCGCCGCGATGTGCCGTCCGCCGCGCATCCGGAAGCGGACGGAGAGCCCGCGGACGGAGAGCACCGGGGCCGACGAGTCCGAAGCCCGGGGGTCCGGAGCCTGGGGGTCCGGGGTGGTCTTCACAGCATCAGCTCCGATCGGCGTCGGGGGTTGATCCGTTCCCGCCAGGCGCCGGCGAGACCCGCCAGAGCGAGGGTCGGGATGATCAGGAACAGACCGGGGAAGAGCGTCGGCCACCAGTCCCCGGCGAGCAGCGAACCGCGCGCCTGCTGCACGAGGTTGCCCAGGCTCGCCTGGTGGGTGGGGAGTCCGAGCCCCAGGAAGGAGAGGGCGGACTCGTGCCACATGGCGTGCGGCACCATGAGCACCGCCGCGAGAGCCGCCTGTGGCAGCACCGCGGGCAGCAGATGCCGGACGACGACCCGCCCGCGCGAGGCGCCGCCGGAGATCGCCGCGTCGATGAACGGCCGCGAGCGCAGCGACAGCACTTCGGAGCGGACGATCCGGGCCGTCGAGAGCCAGTGCGTGAGGGCGACGGACACGATCACCGGTCCGACGCCGGGCCGGAACATCGCGATGATGAAGATGCCGAGCAGCAGATGCGGTACGGACGAGAAGGTGTCCACGAGTCGCATGACGATCCGGTCGGTCCACCCCCCGAAGGCGGCGGCGAGCGCGCCGACCGCGGTGCCGATGACGGTGGCGGTGACCCCGGCGACGATGCCGACGAGCAGCGAGACGCGGAGCCCGTAGACACATCGCAGGAGCAGGTCGCGGCCGACGTCGTCGGTGCCGAACGGGTGCTCCCAGGACGGCGGCCGAAGTTTCGCCGCGAGGTCGACGGCCTGCTGGTCGAGCTGGACCAGCGGCGGTACCAGGAGGACCGCGAACACCACCGCGGCGACGATTCCGACGGAACTGAAGACGCGGATGCGGCGGGTGGCGCGGCGGGCGTTCCCGAAGGCGGGTTCAGCCATCGAAGCCCACTCTCGGGTCGGCGATCGCGTACAGCAGATCGGAGAGAAGGTTGCCGAGGACGACCGCCGCGGTGGCGAGCACCGTGAGTGCCGCGAGCAGCGGGAAGTCGACGGAGGTGGCGGCCTGCACGGTGGCGGCGGCGATGCCGGGCCAGCTGAAGACCGTCTCGACGAGCAGGGCACCGGTGATGAGTTCGGGGACGCGGGAGCCGATGAGGGTGAGCATCGGCAGCATCCCGGAACGCAGTGCGTGGCCGAGCAGCACGGTGCGTTCACGCAGTCCGCGGGCACGGGCCCCGCGCACCGGGTCCTCGTCGAGCGCGTCGGCGACGCCCTGGCGTACGTAGAGGAAGAACCAGGGCAGTTGGGAGATCCCGAGCACGGCCGCGGGGAGCACCAGATGGGTGGCGACCTGGCCGGCGGTGACCGTGTCGCTGGCCGGATCGGTGAGGCCGCCGGCCGGGAGCGCATCGAGCTTCAGGGCGAAGAACCAGATGGCGAGCAGTCCGAGCCAGAAGGCCGGGGCGGCTTCGAGTGTGTACGCGGCCGAGCCGGCACACCGGTCGAGGAGGCCGCCGGGCCTGCGCGCGGCCAGCACGCCGAGGCCGGTTCCCAGCACGACGGCGACGAGGAACGCGGTCGCGGCGAGCAGCACGGACCAGCCCAGGCGTTCGCCGATGACATCGGCGACCGGCTGGCGCATCACGCCGGAGTCGCCGAGATCGCCGCTCAGCGCGGAGGTCAGCCAGTTCCACCAGCGGGTCACGAGGGGCTGGTCGACGCCGAGGTTGGCCCGCAGCTGATCGAGGTTCTCCTGCGAGGCCGTGAGGCCCGCGGTGCCCGCGTACGCCTTGACCGGGTCGAAAGGGGAGGCTGCGGCCACGGCGAAAACGCCGAACGTCACGACGGCCAGGACGGGAACGGCGAGCAGTACCCGCCGTCCCGCCATCCTGCCCATCGGCCCCCAGGGGAGGCGATGGCTCACTTCTTCGGCGTCCAGTCCTCGACGTTCCACCACGGGCCGGAAGCCAGGCCGTGGTCGTGCGGTTCGACCTGGGTGGTGAGGGTGCCGAAACGGTCCTTCACGACGTAGAGGTGGTCGATGTGGGTGAGGAAGGTGTAGCCGGGGTTCTTCACCAGTTCGCGCTGGACGGTGTCGTAGGCGGCCTTGCGTGCGGCCTTGTCACCGCTTCTGCGGCCCGCTTCGAGGGCCTGGTCGACGGCCTTGTTGTCGTACCACGCCATGTTGTTGAAGCCGTCGCCCGCGAGCGAGGACTTCAGCAGGGTGTACTGGTCGAAGTCGGGGTCTGCGGGCGATCCGCCTCCGGCGAGGACCGCGTCCTGCTTCATCCGGGGCTCGATGACCTCCCAGGTCCCGGCCTCGGTGGTGATGGCGATGCCGGCCTTCTTGGCGTCGGAGGCATAGGCGAGCGCGTGGTCCTGACGGAGCTTGTCGCCGGTGAGGTACCAGAGCGGGAACGCCGCGCGTACGCCGTCCTTGGTGCGGATGCCGTCCTTGCCGGGCTTCCACCCGGCCTTGTCGAGGATCTTCTTCGCGGCGGCCAGGTCGTGGGTGCGTTCGGTGCCCTTGGTGAACCACTCGCTGTCGGTGGGGACGGGACCGTAGGCCGGCCTGCCCTCGCCGTTGAGGATGGAGTCGACCATGGCCCGGCGGTCGACGGCGACGTCGAGGGCGCGGCGGATCGCGGTGTCGCCCGCGACCTTGTTGTGGGTGGGCAGGGTCACCGTGCGGTAGTCGTACGTCGTGGCGGCGTACGTCCGCATACCGCTGCCGCGGGCGAAGCCCTCGGCCAGGTTGGGCGGCAGGATCGCGCCGTCGAGCTCGCCGGAGCGCAGCCGGGTGGCGCGTACGTCGTCGTCCTTGATGATCGCCATGGTGAACTTCTTCACCTTCGGCGCGCCGCCCCAGTAGTCGGGGTTGGCCCTGAAGCTCAGCTTCTCGCCCTTGGACCACTTGGTGAGGAGGTACGGTCCCGTGCCGATGGGGTGGGTGGTGAAGGCGCCGGTGTTGACATCCTGCTTGCCCGCGACGTGTTCGGGGGCGATGGGCAGGACCGTGCGCTGCGCGAAGGGTGCGTAGGGGTACTTGAGCGTGAAGACCACGGTGTCGTCGCCGGACGCCTCGACGCTCTTCACCGCGTCCAGTTCGGTCCGGGACGCGTTGTTGGTCTTCTCGTCGAGGATGGTGCGGTAGGTGAAGACGACGTCCTTGGCACCGAACGGCTTCCCGTCGCTGAACTTCACGCCGCTGCGGAGCTTGTACGTGTACGTCAGTCCGTCGTCGCCCACCTCGGGCAGGGCCGCGGCGAGCGCGGGCCGCAGCTTCATGTTCCCGTCGAGGGCGAGCAGCCCGTCGAATATTTTGGAGTTGCCGTCCTTGCCGTAGCCCAGGAGCGGGCTGAGGCTGTCGGGCTCGTAGGCGATACCGACCACCGCCGAGTCCCCCGCGCCCGAGCCGGAGCCGCCGCCGTCCGCGCCACCCGGTTGTGAACAGGCCGCCGCGGTCAACGACAGCACGGTCGCCAGCGTCACGGCGGCCGCTCCCCGTATCGATCGGGCCGTCATACTCTGCACATCCCTTATTGAAGATCGACTGTTATTGCGAGTCAGTCGCAATTAAACAACAGGTAAAGGGATGCCCGGTACCCCGCCGCAGGGGAGCACGACGGAGCGGAGGTGGGTGTGCCCACACCTCCGCTCCCAAGTCCCCCTGTGTCGCGGGCCGTTCCCCGCGTCCGGCTACGGCGCGGGCAGTTCCACGAGTTCGGCGACGGTCCCGCGATGGTGCCCGGCCGTGCCGTACGCGATCGAGTCGGCCTTGGCGCGCTTGAGATAGAGATGCGCCGGGTGCTCCCAGGTCATGCCGATGCCGCCGTGCAGCTGGATGCACTCCTCCGCCGCGTGCACCGCGACCTGCGAGCAGTAGGCCTGTGCGACGGCCACCGCCAACGGCGTGTCGGGGCTGCCGGTCGCGAGGGCGTCCGCGGCGTTCCGCGCGGCGGCGCGGGCCGAGACGACCTCCAGCCAGAGCTGTGCCATGCGGTGTTTAAGGGCCTGGAAGGAGCCGATCGGCCGGTTGAACTGGTGCCGTTCGCGGGTGTGGCGGACCATCTCGGTCAGGCACCATTCGGCCAGTCCGAGCTGTTCGGAGGCGAGCAGACCCGCGCCGGCCAACAGCCCCCGGCGTACCGCGGCGACCGCGGACGCGCCGTCGGCCAGACGCGTTCCGGCGGCTCCGGCGAGCGTGACGGTGGCGAGTGGGCGGGTCAGGTCGAGGGGGACGACGGGTTCGACGGTGACGCCTTCGGCTGCGGTCTCCACCGCGTACAGGCCGTCGGTCGTGGGCACCAGCAGCACATCGGCCGCGGACGCGTCGGCGACGCCGGTCATCCTCCCCTCCACCGCGCCGGCGACGACACCGGCCGGTTGCGCGGCTCCGGGCTCCGGGGCGGAGAACGGCACGGCGAGGACCGCGACCTTGCGCCCTGTGGCGAGGGCGCCGAGGAGTCCTTCGACCGGCCCGTCCTGCGTCGGCAGCGCGAGAAGCGTCTCGGTGGCGACGACCGCGCTCGTCAGATAGGGGGCGGGGGCGACGCTGCGGCCCAGCTCCTCCAGCACCACCGCGGCCTCGCGATGGCCCGCGCCCTGTCCGCCCAGCCGCTCCGGCACCAGCAGCCCGGCGGCGCCGATGTCGGCGGCGAGGGCCTTCCAGAGCCGCGGGTCGTAGGGCGTGTCGGACTCGACGCGGGCGAGCACCGTCCGCGCGTCGCACCGGTCGGTGAGCAGTGAACGCACCGCTGCCCGCACATCGTCCTCGGCCTCGGAGTACAGCAGATCGGGCGCCTGGGTCTCTTCGGTCGGTGCGGTCATCGGGCCAGGTCCTTCCAGGCGACGTCCTTGTCGTTGCGCGGTTCGACGGGCAGGCCCAGTACGCGCTCCGCGACGATGTTGAGCAGTACCTCGCTGGTGCCGCCCTCGATGGAGTTGCCCTTGGAGCGGAGGTAGCGGTAGCCGGCGTCACGTCCGGTGAAGTCGACGAGCTCCGGACGACGCATGGCCCAATCGCTGTACAACAGGCCCTCCTCGCCGAGGAGTTCGACTTCCAGGCCGCTGATCTCCTGGTTCAGCCGGGCGAAGGCCAGCTTCATTCCGGAACCTTCGGGGCCAGGCTGTCCGGCGACGAGCTGCTGGCGCAGCCGGGCGCCGGTGAGCCTGGCGACCTCGGCCTCGACCCAGAGGGTCAGCAGGCGCTGATGAAGGTCGTGGGTGCGCAGTTCGGGCCGTTCTCGCCAGGTGCGGGCGACCGGGCCGATCATGCCGCCCTCGCGCGGGATGCGCGCCCCGCCGATGGAGACCCGCTCGTTCATCAGGGTGGTCCGGGCGACCTTCCAGCCTTCGCCGACCGGGCCGAGGCGCCTGCTGTCCGGGATACGTACACCGGTGAGGAACACCTCGTTGAACTCGGCCTCGCCGGTGATCTGGCGCAACGGCCTGACCTCGACGCCGGGGTCGGTCATGTCGCAGATGAAGTAGCTGATGCCGAGGTGCTTGGGCTGGTCCGGATCACTGCGGGCGATGAGGATCGCCCAGCGGGCCAGATGGGCGCTGGACGTCCAGACCTTCTGCCCGTCGACCACCCAGTCCTCGCCGTCGCGGACCGCGCGGGTGCCGAGCGCGGCAAGGTCGGAGCCCGCGCCCGGTTCGCTGAAGAGCTGGCACCAGATCTCCTCGCCGACCCACAACGGCCGCAGGAAGCGCTGCTTCTGCTCGTCGGTGCCGTAGCCGAGGATGGTGGGGGCGGCCATGCCGAGACCGATGCCGATCCGGCGCGGGTCGTTGTCGGGGGCGCCCGCGGCAGCGAGTTCGGCGTCCACGACGGGCTGCAGGGATCGCGGCGCGTCGAGACCGCCGAGGCCGGCCGGGTAGTGCACCCAGGCGAGCCCGGCGTCGAAGCGCGCCTTGAGGAAGTCGGTGCGGTCGGTGGTGGCAGGGGGGTGTGCGGCCAGCAGGTCCTGGGTGCGGCGGCGGAGTTCGGCGGCGTCGGGGGCCTTCATCGGGCGGCTCCCGACGGGAGGACGACGATCCGGCCGGTGCTGGTGCCGTCGGCGACCCGCTGTACGGCGGCCGCGGCCCCGGCGAGCTCGACCCGCTCGCTGATGAGCGGCTTGATGGCCCCCTGAGCCGCCAGACGGGTCAGCTCGTCGTGGCAGGCGCGGACCGCGGCGGGGTCCTTGGTGTTGTACAGGCCCCAGTGGAGCCCGACGATCGAGTAGTTCTTGACCAGGGCGTGGTTCAGCGCCGGGGCGGGGATGGCGCCGCTCGCGAAACCCACGACGACCACCCGGCCCTCGAAGGCGATGCACTTCACGGACTTGGCGTACGCGTCGCCGCCGACCGGGTCGTACACCACGTCGACGCCGCGTCCGTCGGTGGCTTCCTTGACCGCGGCGACGATGTCCTCACCTCGGCGGTCGATGACCAGGTCGCAGCCGAGCGCCGTGGCTGTCTCGGCCTTCTCGGGGCCTCCGACGACACCGATGACGGTGGCTCCGGCCGCCTTGCCGAGCTGGACGGCCGCGCTGCCGACGCCACCGGCCGCCGCATGGACCAGGAGGGTCTCGCCCGCCCGGAGGTGTGCCCTGCGGTGGAGGCCGAACCAGCCGGTCTGGTAGCCGATGTGCAGGGCGGCGGCCTCGGCGTCGTCCAGGGTCTCCGGGGCGGGCAGGAGCGCCGCCTCGTCCGCGACGACGTACTCGGCGAATCCACCGTTCGGCAGAGCCGGGGTGGCGAGCACCCGCCGCCCGTCCGCCGTCCTGCCGCAGATCTCCACGCCGGGGGTGAAGGGCAGGGGCGGGCGCACCTGGTACTGGCCGCGGCAGAGCAGCGCGTCGGGGAAGTTGACGTTCGCCGCGAGCACCTCGACGAGCACCTGCCCGTCACCTGGCGTGGGCCGGTCGGTCTCTTCGAGCCGCATCACCTCGCTCGGCTCGCCGTTCCGGTGCACTCGCCATGCCTGCATGAGGGGCCTCCACAACACTGTCGGCATTACCACTGCTCCGGCGCATACTAAGCGGTCGCTTGCCTTTCTGGGAACAACCTGCCCATGCCGGTTTCGGCCGGAGACGCACAGGGCTGTGCCCGGTCCCGCCCGAAACTCTTCGGGCGGGACCGGGCGTGGGACGGTTGCGTGAGCCTTCCGTGAGCCGGGGTGGCGGACGGAGGGATCTCGCCCCCGTCCGCCCGTCGGGCCTCAGTCCTGCCCGGTCACCACCACCTCGGCGATCTGCGGCGCCGCCGAACCCGTACGCCAGACGAGACGTACCGAGTCGGCCGTACGGGCCGCCGTGCTCACCCGGCTGTACGGGCCGTCGAGCGCGCCGATGGTCAGCCAGGATCCGTCGGCGCCCCGCAGCTGGATGTCGGCGCGACCGGCCGATCCGGCCGGCTGCAGGACGGTGACGGACCGTACGGAACGAGCGGTGCCGAGTGTCAACTCCAGCGCCTCCCCCGCCTCAGGGGCGCGGGCCGCCCGGTAGACGGTGCCGGGGTCGCCGTCGGAGGCCGCCCGCAGCGAGGATCCGGCCGCAGCGGGCGGTCCGCCGGTCACGGCTCCCTCCGCGGTCGCCACGCCGAACTCCCGCACGACGAGCCAGTTCTCCTGGCCGGCGGTCGCCCGCGCCCGCACATAGCGCGCCTTGGTTCCGGCCGGCACGGTCGCGGTGACGTCCGGCTTTCCGGAGAAGGCGGTGAGCTGCTGCCACTGCTGTCCGTCGGCCGAGTACTCAAGAACGCCTTCGTGGAGGTAGTCGTCGGCGCTGCCGGGTTTGGCCATGGCGAGAGTGATGTCGCCGATGTCCCGTACCCGGCCCAGGTCCACGGTGATCCCGTCACCGGCGGCGGGCGCCCCGTCGCTCCAGAAGTAGGTGGAGTCGTCACCGTCGAGCATCCGCGCCGGCGTGTTGCTCTGATACGTACCCAGGCTGGTCGTCACCGAGGGCCGCCCGCTCACCCCGAGTATCCGGTCGTACTCGGCGTTCGCCGCGTCGATGAAGCGGTCCAGCACCCCGTCACCGACGAGGACCGGCACCTTGCGACCGTCGAGGCCGGTGTAGGTGAAGGACTTCGCCGCGGTGACCTCTGCGACCAGCCGCTGCCGGAGCTCCCAGGCCTGCGCGCCCTTCCCGGTGCGGGCGGCCTCGACCATGCTCAGAGCCGTACGGGCGGCGACGGCCCAGGACTTGGTCGCGTCCAGCCACGGGGCGGAGTCGGCCAGGAAGCCCCGGTCCGGGAGATTGCTGCGCAACCGGTCGGGGGCGGAGCCGAGCACGCCGAGCACCGAGGCGAGGTGGGCGGCGTCGCCGGACTTCCAGTAGTCGGCGAACTCCGCGGCCAGTTCGGGAGCCTGGTCCTTGTTGAGCGCCGAGCTGTAGTTGACGTCGGCGAAGGCCCGCAGCGCCTTCTCGGTACGCGGGTCGCCGCCCGCGTACTCCTTGAGCCCCTCGCCCCATGAGGCACGGGCGTCGTACGCGGCGTCGTTCCACGCGTAGTCGGCGACGGTGTACAGGGCGATCTTCGAGGCGTACGGCTGGATCATCGGGTTGGCGGTGATCCCGGCCAGCTTGCCGGGCAGCCCCTTCTCCCGTCCGCTGAACGGGCCGAGCAGCAGCCGGTCGGTCGCGTAGTCATTGACCGGGTAGTTGTCCCACGTCAGGATCGGGTGGCCGAAGACCGTGCGGGCGGCCTCGGCCTGGGCGACGGTCATGGTCGGGGCGACGACTCCCACGCCGGTCCATTCGACGAGGACATCGGGGTCGAGTTGCTCGGACAGCGCCTTCTTGTACGGCGACGCGGAGACGTTGTAGTACTCGGTGGGGACCATCTGGAGTGGCTGGGCGCCCGGGTGCGTGGAGATGAACTCCTTGTTGACCCGGTTGAGCAGATAGGCCTGCGCCGCGCCCGCCGCGCCACCACCGGTCCCCCATTTCGCCTTGTCCTCGGCGCAGTTCCAGTCGGTGTAGCTGATGTCGTCGAGCGGCACGGCGAAGGTCCGCACGCCGATGTCCCAGATCGTCTGGAACTTGTCGACCAGCGCCTCGGCGTCGGCATCGGAGCTGTAGCAGACCGAGAGGCCGGGCGAGAGCGCGTAGGTGAACTCCACATGCCGCTCGACGGCCCGGCCGGCGAGGTCCTCGATCTGGGCCAGCCGGTCGGCCGGGTAGGGGTCGCGCCACTTCGCGCGGAGGTACGTGTCGTCCTTCGGCGAGTAGACGTAGATGTTCATCTTGTGCTCGCCGTAGTAGTCGAGCTGGTCGAGCCGGGCCTCATGCGACCACGGGGTGCCGTAGAAGCCCTCGATGACCCCGCGCAGCGCGGTGCCGGGCCAGTCGCGCACGGCGAGCCCGGCGACCTTGGCACCCGGATGTGTCTCCTGCGGCAAAACCTGGCGCAGGCTCTGTGCGGCGTAGTACGTGCCCGTGGTGTCCTTGCCCGCGAGGACGACGCGGCCGGCGCCGATGCCGAGGACGTAGCCGTCGGCGGGCAGTGCCGACGGGCCGTCGAGACGCAGGGCGGCGAGCGCGGCGGCATCGCCGACATGGACGGTGAGCCCGCTCCTGCCGGGCTTGTCCCCGCGTACGACGCGCCGCGCTCCGGCCCGGCGCAGCGCGCTCTCCACCACACGCAGGGAGGGCTCGTCGGAGGTCGCGCCCGCCACCAGGGTGACGGTGGGGCTGATGGTGATCCGGTCGGATCGGTTCTTCACGGACTGCGGGGTCGGCGTGATGACCGGAGTGCCCCGGCCGTCGTCGGCCTGCGCCTGACGGGTGGTCCGGGTGCTGTCGGCTGCCTGGGCGGGCGGCACTGCGGTCAGCAGGCCGCCCGCGAGCAGGGTCGCCGCCGCGCCGAGCGCGGTGAGACGGGATGGGCGAGGCGTCACTGGTCCTCCATTGATCACTCAAGTCACCGGAGTCGCGCAACACAACAACACCGAATTCAACATCACGACGCTTACATGTCAATGGTCTGGACAACATCAACTCGCTGACCTGCGATTTTGTACTCAGAATCCCCATTCGCGACGCATGACAGTGGGCGTGGCCAGCAGGTGACGACTCAGGCCCGGGAAAGACGATCGCGGCGGACTTTGCATGATCATGCGAGATTATGCATACTCTTCCTATGTCTAAGGTCCTCACCTCTCTCCCCGCCGGCGAGCGCGTCGGCATCGCCTTCTCGGGCGGTCTCGACACCTCGGTCGCGGTCGCGTGGATGCGCGACAAGGGCGCCGTCCCGTGCACCTACACCGCCGACATCGGCCAGTACGACGAGCCCGACATCGCCTCGGTGCCCGGCCGCGCCAAGACCTACGGTGCCGAGATCGCGCGCCTGGTCGACTGCCGCGCGGCACTGGTCGAGGAGGGCCTGGCCGCGCTCACGTGCGGGGCGTTCCACATCCGCTCGGGCGGGCGCGCCTACTTCAACACCACGCCGCTCGGCCGCGCCGTCACGGGCACCCTGCTGGTCCGGGCGATGCTTGAGGACGACGTACAGATCTGGGGCGACGGCTCGACCTTCAAGGGCAACGACATCGAGCGGTTCTACCGGTACGGTCTGCTCGCCAACCCGCACCTGCGGATCTACAAGCCCTGGCTGGACGCGGACTTCGTGACCGAACTCGGCGGCCGCAAGGAAATGTCGGAGTGGCTCGTCGCCCACGACCTGCCCTACCGCGACAGCACGGAGAAGGCGTACTCCACGGACGCCAACATCTGGGGCGCCACTCACGAGGCCAAGACCCTGGAGCACCTGGACACCGGCGTGGAGACGGTGGAGCCGATCATGGGCGTGCGGTTCTGGGACCCCTCGATCGAGATCGCCACCGAGGACGTGACCATCGGCTTCGACCAGGGCCGCCCGGTGACGATCAACGGCAAGGAGTTCCCCTCCCCCGTCGACCTGGTGATGGAGGCGAACGCCATCGGCGGCCGGCACGGCATGGGCATGTCGGACCAGATCGAGAACCGGATCATCGAGGCCAAGAGCCGCGGCATCTACGAGGCGCCCGGCATGGCCCTGCTGCACGCGGCGTACGAGCGCCTGGTCAACGCGATCCACAACGAGGACACCCTTGCCCAGTACCACAACGAGGGACGGCGCCTCGGCCGGCTGATGTACGAGGGCCGCTGGCTGGACCCGCAGGCCCTGATGGTGCGGGAGTCGCTCCAGCGCTGGGTCGGCGCGGCCGTCACCGGTGAGGTGACGCTGCGGCTGCGGCGCGGCGAGGACTACTCGATCCTCGACACCACGGGCCCGGCCTTCAGCTACCACCCGGACAAGCTGTCCATGGAGCGCACCGAGGACTCGGCGTTCGGCCCGGTCGACCGCATCGGCCAGCTCACCATGCGCAACCTCGACATCGCCGACTCGCGAGCCAAGCTGGAGCAGTACGCCGGGATCGGCCTGATCGGCACCGCCAATCCCGCCATCGGCGCTGCCCAGGCGGCCGCGACCGGGCTGATCGGCACCATGCCGGAGGGCGGCGCCGAGGCCATCGCCTCACGCGGCGAGGTCTCCGGCGACGACGAGATGCTGGACCGCGCCGCTATGGAGTTCGGCACGGACTGATCAGGCCCGTCGGGCGGAAGGCTCGACACCCCCGAGGGGCACACCTCAACGGAGAAGGGGGGGGGGGGGGGGGGGGGGGGCGCGGCCCCCCCCGGCCGCGGGGGGGGGGGGGGGGGGGGGGGGGGGGGGCCCGGGCCCCCCGGGGCCGGCGGGGAAGGACATCCCCGGTGATCTCGTACCCTCGCGCCT
>NZ_JBVJMV010000029.1:0-104352 GCF_055584025.1 Streptomyces sp. NPDC104309
ATCACCGCGGCCGCCAACTACGCCGCCCACCGCTACGGTTCGATCGACAACGTGAACTCCGCCTACTGATCCGCGGACTCCACACCCCACCCGCCCGCCAGGACCGGCACGGCAGCACCGACGCTGCCCACGCCGGTCCTTCGGCATGCCACGCAGACGACCGGATGCCCAAAGGTGCGGGCCGCGCGGACGAATCCGGACCGCTCCTGTCGGCGGGCGGACAGTTGATGGGCCGGCCACCACCACAAGGCTCGTTCCCGGAATCCGGACCCGGCCGGCCGACACCGGACTCGGAACCGGACTCGGAGCCCGGAGCCGTCTCGGAGCCGGCACCGGACTGCGTACCCTCCACGCGGGCCCCCTTCCGGGCGGCCGGTTGTTCCGGGCCCGAACCTCCCACGCCGTCGCACGGACTTCTGTTCGTCTCCGAGGCCGCTCATGGCGCTTGCCCGTACCGATCACACGCGGGTCCGTCGCACTCGGTACCGTCCTTGCCCCTTCGTCGACGGTCCGGAGGCCGACGCACGGTTGCGACTGCAAGAAGTGGCAGGTCACCTACAACTACCGGCGCACCCTGCCCAACTCCCGTCTCGTCCACGTCCCCGGGGCGGGACACGGCATCGTCGTCGGCCGCCCCGAGATCCGCGAGAACGTCCTGCGCGAGCACCTCTTGGCGCGTCCCCTGCCGTCTCCGCTCTACGACGAGCCGGATCCGCCCCCGGGCCGCGCCCTCAATCTACTCCTGAATCGGCAGGTCCGGATGCGTGAACACGAAGATCATGTATGCGACCGCAGCCGCGGCTCCCAGGGTCGAAAGCACCAGTCCGGCCAGAGGCTGAGCACGGCTCGCATTGCGACGCGAGGCGGCGCGGTACTCGATGGAACCCCGGACCATGCCTGCCAGTCCCAACGGCAGGGCCAGCAGCCACACGAGCATCCAGAGCGGACAGCAGAACCAGAACGCAACGGAAGCCCCGCCGAGAGCGACGGCGAGGCTTGTGCGCCCCGGCCTGCCATCGGTCGGGTCATCTGCAGGAATCACGTGCTGATCCAAGCAGCAGCGCGGTACGGCCCGACGACCGCCCCTCGACGAGCGCCAGGTCAGCCGTCCACCCGCGGACATCCGGGCCGCCGCGGGACCGGAAGCGTTCAGGTGAGGATCCGGCGTCCTGCCGCGGTAGGACGAGCGTGATCACGGCCCGGCCGGGGTGCGGTGCGTCGGCGGTGGTCTCGGGGGACTATGGAAGCACCAGGGAGGCACGGGGAACCATCCCGGCGCCGCAGCCGCAGCCGCAGCCGCAGCCGCAACCGCAACCGCAACCGCGGGCCGGGGCCGGGGGTGCGTCGCGTCGGCAGGTGGAAGGAGCGCCCGGGATGAGCGAAGCGGGAACCTTCGATGCCGGCAAGGATTCGTCGGGCCCGCGACTGGAACGGCCCAGTGGCGTACTGGACGCGCTCGGTGTGGCGGTGGTGGTGCTGGACACCTCCGGACGGATCGTGTTGTGGGGCCCGCAGTCCGAGGAACTGTTCGGCTACTCCGCGCAAGAAGTGCTGGGCCGGAGCGCGGCGTCGCTGCTGGTCCATGAGCGGTACACGGATCTCGTGGTCGGCATGTGCGAGCGGATGCTGGAGACCGGCCGCGGCTGGGCCGCTGTCTTCCCCGCACGGCACAAGGACGGCAGCACGCGGCTGGTGGAACTCCACGGCGCCCGGCTGGCGACCGAGCAGGGAGAGCTTCACGCTCTGGGCATCGCCACGGACGCCTCGAAGCTGCGCGAGGTGGAGCGGGACGTCGCGTTGTCCACGCAACTGATCGCCCAGTCGCCGATCGGCCTGGAGGTTCTCGACACCGATCTGCGCTACGTGGCTGTCAATCCCGCGATGGAGCGGTTGCACGGCATGACCGCCGAGGACCATATCGGCCGGGGATTCCGTGAGGTCCTGCCCTCCGTCAGCGTCGACGCGTCCGAGGCGGCGGTCAGGGAAGTTCTGGAGACCGGACTTCCACAGGTCGACAGGTACACCATCGGCCGCACTCCGGCCGACCCCGACAACGACCATGCCTGGTCCGTGTCCGTCTACCGGCTGGAGGGACCCGACGGTCAGGTACTGGGTGTCGCCACATCAGTGGTGGAAGTCACCGATCGGTACGGTGCGATCAAGGAGGCGGCCCAGGCCCGGCAGCGTCTGGCCCTGATCGCCGACGGCTCGGCCCGCATCGGTACCACCTTGGACATGCGGCAGACAGCCCGCGAACTGGCCGATGTCGTGGTGCCCGAGCTCGCGGATATCGCGGTCGTGGACGTACTGGACTCCGCGCTGGACGATCGTCGGCCCGCGAATCCCGTCGGCGGCCCGGTGCTCTTTCGTACCCTCGCGGTGAAGGCCGTCGGCCTCAGCGAGGCGGCCCGCGCCGTCGGCACGGCCGACCGGTTGGTCAGCTACGGCGCGGACCGGCTGCCCACCCAATGCGTAGGGACCGGTCACCCCGTCCTGGTGAGTCACGTGGAGGAGTGGGATCTGGCACGCATCGCCCGTGACGCCGGTGCCGCCGCCGTGCTGGCCAGTTTCGGCATCCACTCGTATCTCGCGATACCGCTGGCCGCCCAGGAGGGGACGTTCGGTGTGCTGGGCCTGATGCGCGGCCGTAATCCGCTGCCCTTCGACGCGGACGACGTCACCCTGGCCGGTGAGCTGGCCGGCCGAACCGCGGTGTCCCTGGACAACGCGCGCCTCTACCAGAGCGTCCGCAACACGGCGGTCACGCTCCAGCGCAGTCTGCTCCCGCGGCCGGTGCCGCCGCCGGGCCTGGAGATCGCCACCCGCTACCAACCCGCCGGAACATCCACCGAGGTCGGTGGAGACTGGTTCGACGTCATTCCCCTCGCCGAGGACAGGACGGCGTTCGTGGTGGGCGACGTGATGGGCAGCGGAATCGACGCGGCTGCCGCGATGGGCCGTCTGCGCACCGCCACCGCCACGCTGGCCGACCTGGGTCTCCCGCCCGATCGGGTGCTGCAACACCTCGACAAGATCACCGCCGGCCTGGAACCCTCCATCGCCACCTGCATCTACGCCGAATACGACCCGCACAGCGAGTCGTGCCGCATCGCTGCGGCGGGACACCTGCCCCCGGCGCTGACACCCGCCGGCGACCACTCCGAGCTGCTCGACCTGCCCTCCGGAGCGCCTCTCGGGGTCGGCGGCGTCCCCTTCGAAGCGGCCACCGTGCCGCTGCGTCCCGGCGATCAACTGGTCCTCTACACCGACGGGCTGGTCGAAACGCGCCGCGACGCCATCGACGCGCGCCTCGACCTCTTGCTGCGCGTGCTCGACGGCTCCGACGGCTCCCTGGAGGAGACCTGCGACCGGCTCCTGGACGCGCTGCGTGATCCGGACGACCACGACGACGTGGCGGTACTCATCGCCCGGCCCGGACCGTGTCCGCGATCCGCGGGAGAGGAATGAGCCTCGTACGGTTCCACGCCGCCGGGGGCCGGATGGCCGACGCTTACCGCGACGGCCCGAGAACCCCGCGCTCGGCAACGGCTCTGCGGAGACGTGACGCCGTATCGGCCGTCTCCCGGGCCGACGGGGACAGAACACCGTTCTCGGCCATCAGGGCATGGAACTGCTGTCGCTCGTAAGGCACTTCAGGAGGCAGCGTCGCGATGTGCCAGTGCAGATGCGCGTTCCCCTGCTGACTGCCGAGGCTGTACAGATAGGTTCGCTCGGAGTCATGGACATCCTCGACCGCGAGAGCGATCTCGCGGACCACGAGCATGAGCCGGGAGTAGGCCGTCTCGTCCAGATCGCGGACGACATGCTCGATGTGCGCCTTCGGTGCCACCAGGACTTTTCCGGGAAGCGTGGGCCATCGGTCGAGGAAGGCCACATGGTGCTCGTCCTCGAAGACGGTCTCGTGCCGATAGTTGGGGTGTCCGGCGAGAAATGCGCAGACGAAGCACGGCCCGCTACGCGTTCGTTCGACGTACGACCGGAGATTCACGGCTTCGCGGTCCATCGGCATCAGATCCCCTCTCCACGGAATGCATCAGTCTGCAGTAGCCCGTGGACGGGAAGGTACGCGGTCGCCCTTCGGCGTTTCCACCCGGCCATGACGGCCATCGTGCCGAGGCCCAGCCCGAGAGCCACCACCGACTGGGCGGATTTGAACCCATCGGCGAGCAGACCGACCGGGCGTGTCTCGCCATCGCCCCGAACGCCCCCTGCCCGCCGGGCAGGGGGCGTTTCGCCGTCTGTGGCGGCCGCGAGATGCGCAGGCGGTGCTCTTCACCAGGAGCGGGGTGTGCGGACGAGTTGCCGGCGGGCGGGCGCGGGGTCGAAGCGGATCCCGTCGTAGCCACGGGAGATGGTGCCCGCGACGCCGACGCCCCGTCAGCGACCGTGGGCACGGGGGGCGTTCGAGTCAACCGGGGCGAGATCGGGCCGGCCGCCCTGGCTTCAGTGGAGCAGTGCCAGGAGCCGACGCTGCACGCCGGACAGCAGTCCCGCCGCCCGACGCGGGGAGGGCGGGAGATCCGGCCGCGCCGGAGTGGGGTTCGGGGCGAGGCGAGCCGGTTGACGTTCCGGCGTCGTGAAGGGATGTGAGCCGTCCGGCGACGACGGCGTCGGGCAGGACGGGGCGGGGCGGCGAGCGGCTTCGGCACGTACCAGTGCGCTCACGGCCGCGAAGGCGTCTGCGGGCATGTCGGTTCTCCTGCGGGGTCGAACGTGACGTGGGTGTTGACGACGGCAGGCCGCACCTCGCGTGCCCTTCGCGGCGGAGCGCGGCAGGTGCGCGAGGGATACGGCCGGAGCCGGTCAGCAGCGCAGTACGAGACCTGTCGGAGAACCGGTCGAGCCCGCCCGGTCGACGAGTTCCGGCGCGCATCCATGACGCCCGGTCGCCGGGGGCACGCCGCCGAGGCCGGAATCGGGTGCCACCGCGGTGGCCGCGGATGCGGTGTGACGCGGTTTACCGGGCGAAGCCGTGCCCGACCGCCACCCGTGGCCCTCGCTGTGACCACCGGAGCCCGCCGCGAACGACTGCTCCGCCGAGGGTGATTCGACGGCGGCGGCGCCGACCGTCGGCACCGCGTGAGGGACCGGGACGCCGTGAACGTGGCCGGCCCGGGAGCCGGACACCGGGACGGAGGCGAACACTCCGTGCATCAGCATCACCAGCGTGATCAGCGCGGCCGTACACGCGGCGCGACGTACCGCCCGCTGTTGTGTACCGCCGCTGATGGGCGTCATGTGGAGCCTCCTGTGATGCCTGGTACAAGGGAACATCGACGAGGAGGCTGTGGCAGTCCGGTCCCTCCGCATGAGTGACAGGTTCACCCGTGTCACCCAGTCGTCGAACGCCTGCTCGTTCCGCTGCGTTGTGCGTATCGGCCCCGCACATCATCGGGAAGCCCCGCACATCATCGGGAGACAGAGCCGCGTGGGCACCCTGGCCGCCTGTCGGTCCGCGAGAACGCTGATGTTCTGCCTGCGCGACGACCCGTTCTCCGCCCGGGGCGGACGTGAGGCCCGGTCGCCGCATTCCGCTCAAGCGGCACCGTTTGAATGATCAAAGTGCCAGGGGGTTACCATATGAGCGCCGCCTAGCTCGAAAGATAAATCTGTGACTGTCAACGAGGACTCGTTCACCAGCTGGAAGAACCGCGAGGAGATCGCGGAGTCGATGATCCCCATCATTGGGAAACTGCACCGGGAGCGGGATGTCACGGTCCTGCTTCACAGCCGCTCCTTGGTGAACAAGTCGGTGGTCAGCATCCTCAAGACCCACCGCTTCGCCCGGCAGATCGCCGGTGAGGAGCTCTCGGTCACCGAGACGCTGCCCTTCCTGCAGGCTCTCACCACGCTGGATCTCGGCCCTTCCCAGATCGACATCGGCATGCTCGCCGCGACGTTCAAGACCGACGACCGCGGTCTCTCGGTCGAGGAGTTCACCGCCGAGGCCGTCGCCGGTGCCACGGGTGCCAACAAGATCGAGCGCCGCGAGGGACGCGATGTCGTCCTGTACGGCTTCGGCCGCATCGGCCGCCTCGTCGCCCGGCTGCTCATCGAGAAGTCCGGCTCCGGAAACGGTCTGCGGCTGCGCGCCATCGTCGTCCGCGGGGGCGGCGGCCGGGCCGTCGAGGATCTCGTCAAGCGCGCCTCGCTGCTGCGCCGCGACTCCATCCACGGCCAGTTCCAGGGCACGATCACCGTCGACGAGGCGAACAGCACGATCGTCGCCAACGGCAACGAGATCAAGGTGATCTACGCCAACGACCCGTCGGAGGTCGACTACACGGCGTACGGCATCAAGGACGCCATCCTCATCGACAACACCGGCAAGTGGCGCGACCGCGAGGGCCTGTCGAACCACCTGCGCCCCGGTATCGAGAAGGTCGTCCTGACCGCGCCGGGCAAGGGCGACGTCCCCAACATCGTGCACGGCGTCAACCACGACATGATCAAGCCGGACGAGCAGATCCTGTCCTGCGCCTCCTGCACCACCAACGCGATCGTCCCGCCGCTGAAGGCGATGGCGGACGAGTACGGCGTGCTGCGCGGCCACGTGGAGACCGTCCACTCGTTCACCAACGACCAGAACCTGCTGGACAATTACCACAAGGCCGACCGGCGCGGCCGCTCGGCGCCGCTCAACATGGTCATCACCGAGACCGGTGCCGCCTCCGCCGTCGCCAAGGCCCTGCCCGACCTCAAGGCGCCGATCACCGGCAGCTCGATCCGCGTCCCGGTGCCGGACGTCTCGATCGCGATCCTCAGCCTGCGGCTCGGCCGTGAGGCCGATCGCGAGGAGGTCCTCGACTACCTCCGCAATGTGTCGCTGACGTCGCCGCTCAAGCGGCAGATCGACTTCACCACCGCCCCGGACGCGGTGTCGAGCGACTTCATCGGCTCGCGCCACGCGTCGATCGTCGACGCGGGCGCCACCAAGGTCGAGGGCGACAACGCGATCCTCTACCTCTGGTACGACAACGAGTTCGGCTACTCCTGCCAGGTCATTCGCGTTGTCCAGCACGTCTCCGGGGTGGAGTACCCGACCTACCCGGCCCCGGCGGTCTGATCTCGGCTCCAGGATCCGCGCGTCGATGCGCGACATCGGCTGAGGACGCGCAGTGCGTGCGCGACTCCGGGCTCGGTGCGCCTCGGCCGCGTTCCGTTGCCGTCGGCTGAAATGCCTTGCGGTCCATGGGAGCAGAGCGCTGCCCGTACTACGTGACGTCCAGTGTGTGACGGTACGGAGTACGGGCAGCGCTCCGACGTATGCGCAGGACGGCCACGGTGTCGATCCGGTACCGCTTCTGCTTTCGCGGCACCTTCGGGAGTACCGGGCCATGGTCCCGCGGGTTCAGGGGAACCGAACATCCGTCAGCGTGAACCCGCGGATCCACTGGCGTGTGCCGGGCCGACGCATCCGCGGGTGCGGGTGAAACACGAGGCTGCCGAGCGATCCGAAGAGCTCCGGCGGTGACGTCGGCCTGGACGTCCTCGGGTCACGACGGCCGCCCGCCGAACTGCCAGTCGTGCACCTCGATGTCGGCGTACCGGTCCGGGGTCAGGATGGCGCGCGCCGTGTCCGGGTTCGCTGTCCGGACCAACGCCGCCGTGCCCAGCCAGTCGGAGCCGCTGTCGGACAGCAGCGGCCCGTAGGCGATCACCTCGTCCCGGTCGGGCGGCGCCGCGAGGTCTGCGGCAGGCCCCGTACCGAAGCCGAGCACCAGGTACCGGCTGCCACCGGTCCGGCCGCCGGGGAAGTCCCACATGGTGCGCCCCAGCGTGTTGTGCCATCGTCGCAGCAGCACGTCTCGGTACACACCGGCCTGGTAGTTCGGCTCGGCGAAGGCGAACGCGCGAGCGGCGGCGGGATCGGGCAGGTCGACGATGTGCACGCTGCCGGTGGGTGTGTCGCCGGCGAGGGTCGGGCCCCGCGCGATCATCTCCTTCGCGTACTGGTCCATATAGGACCAGTGATCTTCCAGCAGCTCGTCGCGCAGAGGTACGGAGCCGGGCCGGTCGCGGTGGTAGCAGAAGAACTCCATACCCATAGCGTCTCTGCGAGGAGATCTTCGAGTCCAGCGGGTTTCACCGCGGTGGCTGCTCTCCGGCCTCGCCCAGAAGCACACGTGCCGACTCCGCGCACCGGATGGCTGACGGCGAAGTGGTCGAAGCCGCAGGGCCCGGGGGACCGGTCACACGTCGCGGTGCCGCACGACGAGCACCGCGAGTGCGACCGCGATCAGCGGCCAGAGCATGTACACGATCCAGGAGCCGGGGACCGTGGCGGTGTACGCGAGAGATGTGGGATCCGGCGGCCAGTTCTGGACCAGGCGCCTCCAGGCGGTGACCGGCATCGCGTGGTTGACGTCGGCGGACCAGAGCGTGCTCTGCGAAAAGAGTGTGGGCAGCATCAGCAGCGTGAAGACGGTGGTGACCATGGTGGTGGCACTGTGCCGGATCAGGACGCCGAGGCCCAGGCCGACCAGTGCGCAGACCGGGGCCAGCAACGCGGACGCCACCAGCGCGCGGAACACCCCGGGGTGGGTGAGCGTGACCCCGGCGTGCCGCCCGTTCAGGATGGCCTGGGAGGCCAGGAAGGAACCGACGGAGATGACCGTACCGACCGCGGTCCAGAGCACGCCGGTGACGACGGCCTTGGCCAGCACCACCGAACCACGGGCGGGGACGGCCACGGTGGTGGTCCGGATCAGCCCGCTGCTGTACTCGCTCACGACGGTGAGGGCGCCGACGCTGCCGGCGACGAGCATCAGCGTCCAGTAGCCGCCCGGCGGGTAGGCGGTGAAGGGGAGGAAGCCGGGGGCCTGCCGCGTGCTCGGGCCGGAGCTCGCGAGATTGTCGTACTCGGCCAGCGCCGACGCGACGGCCGACCCGATGACGAACAGGGTGGTGAGTGCGATCGTCCACGGCGTGGAGCGCAGGGACCGCATCTTGATCCACTCGGAGGCGAGCAGGTCGCGGAAGCGGGCGGGCGGCTCGGCGACCGGCGTGGCCGAGGGGGTCGGGGCAAGGGAGGCGAGTGAGGTCATCGGGGCTGTCCTGCCAGGTATTCGACGCTGTCGGCGGTGAGTTCCATGAAGGCCTCCTCCAGTGAGGAGGTCCGGGTGGTCAGCTCGTTCAACAGGATCCGGTTCTGGAGGGCGAGCGCTCCGATCCGGTCCGCCGGCAGCCCGGTCACGGCGAGCTTCTCGGCGCCTGGCGAGCCTTCCGGCTCGACCGACGCGCCCGCGCCGGTCAGTACCGCTGCCAGCTCGGCGGCCTGTGGAGTGCCCACCACGATGCTGAGGCGCGTGCCGCGGGCCGCGAAGTCCCGCACCGACTCGGCGGCGATGAGCCGGCCACGGCCGATGACGACGAGCTGATCGGCGGTGTTCTCCATCTCCGACATCAGGTGGCTGGAGAGGAAGACCGTGCGGCCCTCGGCGGCCAGACGCCGGAAGAGGCGGCGCATCCAGAGCACGCCCTCCGGGTCCATGCCGTTGATCGGCTCGTCGAACATCAGCACGGGCGGGTCGCCGAGGAGGGCGGTGGAGATCCCGAGCCGCTGCTTCATGCCGAGCGAGAAACCGCCGATGCGGCTGGTCGCCGCCTCGGCCAGGCCCACCTCGTGCAGTACTTCGTCCACCCGACGCATCGGGATGCCGTTGCTGCGGGCGAGGGCGGACAGATGGGCCGCGGCGGTGCGTCCGCCGTGGACCTGGCCGGCGTCAAGGAGGGCGCCGACGTGCCGCAGTCCGCGTGGGTGGGTGTGGAAGGGGACGCCGCTGACGGTGGCGGTACCACCGGTGGGTGCGTCCAGGCCCAGGATCATCCGCAGAGTGGTGGTCTTGCCGGCTCCGTTGGGGCCGAGGAATCCGGTGACCTGGCCCGGCCGCACGGTGAAGGACAGACGGTCGACCGCGGTCCTGCTGCCGTAGCGCTTGGTGAGTTCGTCGACTTCGATCATGGGGTCAACCATGCCGGGAGGTTCCCGTCCGGGCATGGGGCCGTGGAGGGCAATCGCGCGGCCGGGTTGGCCCGCGGGCGTACATCCCCGGGCCGATGCCGCGCGGGCAGTGGCTGGTTAGTGTCGAGGCATGGACGCCACACCGACCCCCCGTTGCCGGCGCGCGCTTTCGCATCGCAACCTCTCGCTCGGAAGGACACACCGCCGATGACGAGATCGAAGGCCGTGGCCTGGGTGGGGGGTGTCCTGTACCTCTTCGCGCTGGTTCTGCTGGTGGGGGGTGCGCCGCGGGCGTCAGGCACGGTCCACGGCGTCGGGGCGCTGCTCGCTGCGAGCCTGCTCGTCGGTGTGCTGCGACGGGCGCCGCTGCCGGCTCTGGCCATGACGCTGTTCGGGTCCACCGCCGTGGTGGTGTTCACTTCCGGCTCCGTCCCGACGAGCCGATCGGTGACGTTCCAGGGCGAGTTCCTGCCGTATGCGGCGGTGGACCTCGTCCTGGGTCTCATTGTCGCCACCCGTACGCGGCGAGCTTCGATCGTCGCCGTGGCGGTGTCCTTCGCCGTGCAGATCTTGCTGATCGGCGGCTTCGCGCACGGGGACAACCTGACGGTCAACGGCGTGATCGCCTTCTTGGCGATGGCCGCGTCCTGCACGGTCGGTCTGCTGAGCCGCGAGCGTCGCGAGCACGCGGTGGCGTTGCGTTCGCAGGAGGTGGTCGAGGCCGTGACCGCCGAACGGCTGCGGATCGCACGGGAGCTGCACGACATGGTCGCGCACAGTATCGGCATCATCGCCATCCAGGCAGGGGTGGGGAGACGGGTCATCGATACGCAGCCTGCGGAGGCGCGCGAGGCGCTGCGAGTGATCGAGGCGACCAGCAGAGAGACCCTGTCGGGTCTTCGGCGCACGCTGGTGGCGCTCCGTCAGGCCGACCTGGGTGACGTAGCGGACTCGGGGCAGGCCCCGCTCGCGCCCTCGCCGGGTCTGGCCGACGTCGAACGGCTGGCGGCGGCGACTGCTGACGCGGGGGTACGCGTCGATGTGCGCCGCAGTGGGGAACAGCGTCCGCTGCCGGCCGACATCGACCTGTCCGCCTACCGTATCGTGCAGGAGGCGCTGACCAACGTGGTCCGCCATGCAGGCGCCGGGCATTGTCGGGTGGCCATCGACTACGGGGACGAGGAGCTGTCCGTGGAGGTCGTCGACGACGGGCGGGGCGCTGCCGAGAGCGGTTCGGCCCATGGCTTCGGCATCGTGGGCATGCGGGAGCGGGTCGGTCTGCTGCACGGCCACCTCAGCGCCGGGTCGTGTCCCGAGGGCGGCTTCCGGGTGGCGGCGCGGCTGCCGCTGCCCGAACCCGTCGCCGTTCCGATGGAGGCCCGATGACCGTCCGGGTCGTGCTCGCCGATGACCAGCCCTTGGTGCGGTCCGGTCTGCGCGTGCTGATTGCCGATCAACCCGACCTGGAGGTCGTCGGCGAGGCCGCCACCGGCACCGAAGCGGTCCAACTGGTCAAGGACGTCAGCCCGGATGTCGTGGTGATGGACATCCGGATGCCCGGCATGGACGGGATCGAGGCCACTCGGCGGATCACTGCCGGTCCGGCGACCACGCGTGTCCTCGTCCTGACCACCTTCGACGAGGACGACCACGTCTACGGCGCGCTCCGGGCCGGCGCGAGCGGCTTTGTGGTCAAGGACATGGCGCTGGACGACATCCTCGCGGCGATCCGAGTCGTCGCCGACGGCGACGCGCTGATCGCGCCGGGTGTCACGCGCCGTCTGATCGCGGACTTCGTCAGGCACCCCGTGGCTGCCCCGGAGCGCTCACCACGGCCGGTCGAGGGCCTCACCGAGCGGGAACGGGAAGTGCTGACCCTGGTCGGACGTGGCCGGTCGAACACCGAGATCGCAGCGGATCTCTTCATCACGGTGGCCACCGCCAAGTCGCACGTGTCACGGCTGTTCACCAAACTGGGCGCCCGGGACCGGGTTCAGCTCGTGATCACCGCCTATGAAATGGGGCTGGTCACGCTGCCTCGCTGAGCGGGTCCCCGGGCCCGTGGCGAAGTTGAGACGTCGCGACACCCCGTCTCGTGGACGAGCCGCTGGAGAGCAGCCGCTGACGCTCGCGCCGTGATCTGGTTTGCTGCCGCCTGCCGCCTGCCGCCTGCCGCCTGCCGCCTGCCGCCTGCCGCCTGCCGCCTGCCGCCTCGCACCGGAGCGGTGCGCACACAGCGCTAGGGGTTCACCGCGCGCTCGACGCGGAGACGGGCTTCGTCCAGACAGGCGTCCAGACTGGTCTGGGGCGTCGGTGGTTCCGGGACGTGTGAGCACATGCGCAGCGGTGCGTTGAGCCAGGCCCACTCCTTGGCGGCGGGGTCCGCGAGGCCGTCCGTCTGTTCCGCGACCGTGTCGTGGAGTAGATCCGGGTCCGCGAGCAACCGGCCCAGGCTGTCCAGCGTCACCCGGTCGGCGGGGACAGCATCGCGGATCGCCAGGACGTAGAGACCGACGGCCAGAATCGCGCGGATGCGCATCGCGTCCCAGGCGGCCATCACGCGCCGGTTCGTGAGCCCGGTCGCACGGTGCAGCGCGGCCGTCCACGCCGTTGTGCGGTGGTCGGTGGTCATCCCTCTGTCTCCCCCTGGCATCGGCAGGACCACTGGCTTGAGCCCGTGCCCTGGTGGCCGAGAACCGACGCTCCAGCGTAGTCCGTTTCGTATCCGCCGGGGAGGGCATGGGCGGACACGGACGAGCCCCACACACCCGTGCCGGTCCCGGGAACGCGCCGTCGGCCGTCCGCCCCACCGGACGCTCAGCATGTTTCGACGCGCGACGGCAGGAACAAGTGGGTACCTTACGGTAGTTGCCCCGTGGTCATCGTGAAGGAGTGCATACATGACGGTCTCACTCGGTCTTGGTCTCCCGCAGATGAAGCAGTACGACATCGGCCGTGATGTGGCCACCGTCGCGCGCGCGGCGGAGGAGGCCGGGTACGCGAGCTTGTGGGTCTTCGAACGTGTCCTGTTTCCCGAGCCCGCGACCCAGGG
Organism: Streptomyces sp. NPDC104309; assembly: GCF_055584025.1. NCBI lineage: Bacteria > Bacillati > Actinomycetota > Actinomycetes > Kitasatosporales > Streptomycetaceae > Streptomyces > Streptomyces sp. NPDC104309. Next base: position 13,038 of record NZ_JBVJMV010000029.1, read on the forward strand.
GCTCTACGGTGTGCCGGGACTGCCGTGGCCCGACCAATATCGCAGTGTCGCCGACCCGCTGGTCACGCTCACGCTGGCCGCCGCGGCCACCGACCGGGCGCGGCTCGGGACCAGCGTCCTGGTGGCGCCGTTGCATGTGCCGTTCCAATTGGCCCGTTCCCTCGCCTCGCTGGATGTGGCGAGCGGCGGGCGAGTGGTCGCGGGCCTGGGCACGGGATGGTCTCTGGACGAGTACGCGGCGGCCTCCGTCGCGCCCTTCGAGAGGCGCGGCGCGGTCCTGGACGAACTGCTCGACGTGTGCGCGGCCGTCTGGGGACCGGACCCCGTCTCCTACGAGGGCGAGCTGACCACCATCGCCCCGTCGGAGGTCGGCCCCAAGCCAGTGCGCCCCATTCCGGTCTACCTGCCCGCGAACAGCCCGCGTGCCAACCGCCGTCTGGTGGACCGGGCGGACGGCTGGATGCCCGTGGCCGCGGGAGCCGCTCAGCTGGCCGAGCAGTGGCAGCGGGTTCAGGACATGGCCGCCGAACGCGGTCGGGAGCGTCCGCTCGACGTCTGCGCGCGAGCCAATGCGCGGTACAGCGCCAAGCCGGTCGAGGGTGCGGGCCGCCAGCCTTTCCACGGGAGCGTGGCGCAGATCGTCGAGGACCTGGTGGCGCATGCGGAAACGGGCGTACCGGAGTTCTTGCTGGACCTCCAGGGCACGACGCGTGACGCCGCGGAACTGATCGATGTGGCGACCGAGGTGTACGAGGCGGCGCGCGCCGCGGGTGTCTGACCGAACGCGGGAGGGTGTCCGGGCCCGCTGCCCGGCGGGGACTGGGCGGCACGGGACGGACGCCGTCACGCGGCCTGCCCCGTTGACGAGCCCGAGCCGTGCGCCGGTACCGGTCGCAGGGCTCGATCGCAGGGGCGCCGGGGCGCCGGGTTCGCGTCGGCACGCCCTCGGACCGTCCGCACATGCTGTGTGGATCCCGCTCAGCCGGGCACCCCTCACGACCCCTCGGCGGCTGTCTCTCCGGACGCCACCCACGCGGCCGGAGGCCTCTCCGTGCGGTCGTACCGGCCGACCGTCCTCCCACGTACGGCGCAAACGCCTTCCTCCGGTCGCGTGACCGGAGTGTTGACGGGCACCTCGCGGTAGAAGCGGAAGTCGCGCGACGGCGCACGCGGAGGAGGGACGGAAAGCGGTCGGGGCCATGCTCGGTCGTCACCACTGCCCGGCGCCGGACGCGATCGGTCCGTTGAGCCCTTCCGGCCGGCTTTTCCAGTCGGCCTTCATCGGCGTCGGGGACCAGCAGTACAGCCGTTGGCGCTACGCACTTGATCTCGGCCGTCCGGGGCATCTGTGATCGACACCGCGGGCGCGCGCCTGGTCGGCACCGCGCGCGGCGGCCCGTGCACGGTTGAAGTCCGGCACACAAATCGCGTTGATCGCCGTGTCGTCCCGCTCAATACGGGCGATCGCCTCGTCGGTCAGCTCCGCCGAGGTCACTTCACCGGCACGCAAGGCAGCCGCGAGGTTTTCGGCCGTCGGAAAATTCCACTCCATGAATCCGACCGTATCGGCCTCTGGAACAGGTCATGAAATGCCGCTTCGCACAACGGGGTGGATGTCTCAATACTCATCATGTTCCGCTCCGGCCACAGACAATTCGCCCGACCGCCGGCGACGGTGACGCGCGGCGGGATCGGTGTCGGCCTGGGAGTTCAGGAGACCTTCATCGGACACCCGCGCGTACTTGGCGAGCCTGCGAACCGACGTATGCCCCGACAGCTTCATCAGCACGGGCGTGGACACGTCCTTCTCCGCAGCGTGGGTCAACCGCGAGTAGGGTGTGCCCGCTGCGGCCGTGTGCGGACGATCCCGTGTGGCATTGAGCAGGTGCGTCGGCGCGAGGAGTTCCGCGACGCTGAGAGCGGCATGTGTCGCATTGCCGAGCAGGAAGGGGAGATCCGGGCTCCTCGGGTGCCCAGCCTTTGGCGCGAGCCGTACGGGAGCCCACGCAGCCACCGGTTCACCACCGCCGTCGCACGCGGCGCGGACGGACCGCCTTCGAAGCGCAGGTCGTCGTCGATGAGTACGGGCATCCCCTCGGGGATCAACGGTCGGTGGTCGACGTCCCAGGACTCCCAGCCCCGGGACGAGAACAAGCTCAGGATCACGGGCGCTGACAGAAGAAACACCACACAGCTCAGCGCAAAGCCCAAACTCCCCGGCCACCAGGCTCATTGGAGCCAATCGCCACACGAAAAGGGACGCTGCCGCAGCGCTCTGCTGCGGGCCTTGGGCCCACCGAGGCGACCACGTACGGACGGCTGGTGGTCCCTGCCCCGCGGGCCGGGCCGTCGTTGAGCGGGGCAGGGACGGGACTGGGCGATGACCCAGGACAGTGACGGGGCCCGGAGGGATCTGGACCGCCGTGACTCCGGCCGATCGGAGCCCTATCAGGCGGTCGGAGCGTCGGCGATGCGATAGCCCACCCCGGACGTCGTCGTGATGACCGGTGGGCTGCCCAGCTTGCGGCGCAACCGGCCGATTGTGACCGTCACCGTGTTGGTGAAGGGGTCGGCGTTCTCGTCCCACACTTGTTCCAGGAGGTCCTCGGCGCTCAGGAAGCCTGGACTGGCGCGCAGCAGCGCCTCCAGGACGGCGAACTCCTTGACGGACAGCTCCAGCGGACGGCCGTCACGGAGGGCGGTCCGGCGTACCGGGTCGAGTTCGAGGCCGGCGGCACGCAGCGCGCGGGCCCGGGCGGCCGGCCTGCGGCGGGCCAGGGACCGAATGCGCAGGATCAGCTCCGGGAAGTGGAAGGGCTTGGCGAGGTAGTCGTCGGCGCCGAGGGTGAGACCGCTGACCCGGTCGCCGGGCGTCCCGGCCGCAGTCAGCATCAGCACCATCGCGCGATCGTCCCGCTCGGTGATCATTTGGCAGAGCGTGTCGCCATGGATGCCGGGCAGGTCGCGGTCGAGGACCACCACGTCGTACGCGTTCAGGTTGAGCTTGGCGGCGGCGGCAAGACCGTCGTGCGCAACGTCGACGGCCATCCCCTGATCCCGCAGTCCCTCGGCGACGACCTCGGCGAGCGACCGCGCGTCCTCCACGACCAGAACCCTCACCGTGTCACGCTTCCGAACCGGCCGCCGACAGCAGCGCCGCCGCAACGCGCAGGCCGCCCTCCGGCCGGGCCAGTAGGGCGAGGCGGCCGCCGTGCGCTGCGACGATCGCTGCGACGATCGACAACCCCAGGCCGGAACTCCCCTCCGACCCCGTCCGGTCGGCGCCGAGCCGCTCGAACGGCTGCGTCAGCCGGTCTACCTGCCCCTGGTCGAGGACGCGCCCGCCGGTCTCGACGACGAGGCGTGCCTCGCTGTCGTCGTGTTCGGTGGAGATCCGGATCCAGCCGCTTTCCTGGTTGTGCACGATCGCGTTGTCGACCATGTTCTCCACCATCCGGGACAGCAGCGCCGGACTACCCCGTGTCCAGGCGTTCGGTCGCACCTCGTCGTCGACGGTCAGCGTCTTCGCGGCAATGTCGGCGGCCCGGGCGGTCAGCGCCTCCCGCGCCAGCTTGCCGAGCGACACAGGGGTCCGGTCGGCGAGGGTGCCGTGCTGCGCCCGTGCAAGGACGAGAAAGCCGTCCAGCAGGTGATCCACCCGGTCGAGCTCGGTCCGCAACCGGCCGGCGAGCGCAACGGTCTGCGCCGCGGGCTCCGGTTTGGCGACGGCAACATCCAGCGACGCCCGCATCGTCGCCAGTGGCGTGCGCAGTTCGTGCGAGGCGTTGCCGACAAACCGGCGCTGCGCGACGAATGAGGCTTCGAGGCGTTCCAGAAGACCGTCGACCGTGTCGGCGAGCTCCTTGACCTCGTCGAGGGGGCCGGCCACGGCGAGCCGCTGATGCAGGTTCTCCGCGGAGATCCGCCGTGTCGCCGCGGTGATCAGCCGCAGCGGGCGCAGGACTCGGCCGGCGAGGACCCGGCCGAGCAGGAGCGAGACGCCCACCATCACCACCAGCGAGATCAGCGAGCCGACCAGCAGTTGGTGGTTCTGCTGCGCATGCACGTCCGAGAGCTGCCTCTCCAGATCCCGGATCTGCAGCTCGGCGGCAAAGTTGGACTGGCCGGTCGGGGGCTGTTCAGGAGCGACGCTCGTCACCCGGCCACCCGACATCAGGTAGGTCAGGGCGAGCAGCACGATTCCGGACCCGAGGAACCCGGTAGCGTACAAGATCGTGAATCGCCGTCCGACGGTTCCGCTCCGCAGCTTGCCCATGTTCCTCTTCCCGCTCACGTCCGGCCGGACTCAGGATGCCCCGCCGCACCTAACAGCGACATAACAGGGGCGGTTCGGACCACGTTATGGTCGAATCCGTAGAACCGGGTCCATGCTTACGACCAACGAACTACTCCGGCAGGAGTGGACCGGATTCCGACGTCCGGGCCGGCTGATCGCGATGGGGGCTGCGGCTCTGGTCGTCGTCACCCTCGGTCTGCTCTATGCGTTCGGCAACCACGCGTCCTGCGACGGCCCGTGCCCGGCCGAACCAACCGGGCCGGACGGCTCCCTCGTCAACGACCAGTTCTACTTCCTGCATCGCGATCTGGGCGAGAACGGCAGCATCACGGTCCGGATGACGTCCATGACCGGCACGATCACCTACCCACCGCCGAATCACGACCAGATCGTCCCGGGCCTGGTGCCATGGGCGAAGGCCGGGATCATCATCAAGGACGGTGTCCGCCAGGGATCCTCCTACGCGGCGTTGATGCTCTCCGGCAGCCACGGCGTGCGGATGCAGTACGACTACCGCCATGACACCGCAGGCGGCGACGGTGGGGTCTCGGCCAAGTCGCCGCGCTGGCTGCGGCTGACGCGGTCGGGCGGCACCGTCACCGGCTACGAGTCCGCCGACGGCGAGCGATGGGCAAAGGTGGGCACGGCGCAGCTGTCCGGGCTGCCCAAGACTGTGCAGGTCGGTCTGTTCGCCACCTCTCCCGGCGACCTGACGCTGCGGCCTGTCGGCCTTGGCGGTGCCACGGAAGAGGTGCGCTTCACGCAGGCCGCCGGTGTCTTCGACAACGTCGGCCTCAAGGGCGCGGCCTCCGCCGGGGGCTGGAGGAAGGACGCCGTCGGCGAGATGAACCGGACTGACTGGGAGAAGTACCACAAGGCGTCCGGAGCGGAGGAGGAGGGCGGCACGATCACCATCAACGGCACCGGCGACATCGGGCCGGGAGGTGCCGAGGACGGCGGCCGCCCGGTGGAGCGTACCCTCGGCGGCCTGCCCATCGGACTGCTCATCGTGCTCGTGGTCGCAGTGCGGTTCGCCACCTCCGAGTACCGCGGCGCGCCGGTCACCCGCCGGGTGCTCGCGGCGAAGGCGGTCGTCGTCGGAGCCGTCACGTTTGTGACCGGTCTCCTCGCCGTGGGGATCGTGATCCCGGTCGGCGTGGCGATCCTGAAGGGGAACGGGGTCTCGGTCATCGGGGTGTCCGCGCTCACCGGAGTGCGGGTCGTCGTCGGTACGGCCGCCGTGCTCGCCCTCGCCGCCATGCTCGCGCTCGCGCTCGGCACCCTGCTTCGGCGCGTCTGGTTCGCGATTCTCGTCGCTGTCCTGGCGATCGCGGTCCCGTACGTGGTGACGTCCTTCCCGCTGCTTGCCGACGGCCTGTCACAGTGGCTGCTGCGGGTTACTCCGGCCGCCGGCTTCGCCACCCAGCAGACCCTCATCGAATATCCGCAGGTCGTCGCCCACTTCACGCCCTCCGCCGGATACTTCCCGCTTCCGTGGTGGGCCGGGGTCGTTGTGCTGTGTGCGTACGCGGTGCTGCTTCTGGGGCTTGCTCTGAACCGCCTGCCGCAAAGCGATGAACGGGCCGGGCAACCGGTGCGCTGAGGGCGCCGACCCCGGCCCACCGAGGGCCGGGGCAGCCGTGGCGGCCCGGCACTCCGCCCCCGACACCGATCGACCCGAACACCCCGAGCGCGGACATCCGCATCGGCTACGCCCGCTGCTCGACCCTCGCCCAAGAACTCCAGTCCCAGCCCCTTCCGAACGCCGAGACCCGCAGCTGACAGCCGTGATCAAGTGCTTGGCGCCAACGGCTGTACCGCTGGTCCCCATGGCCGTTCATCAGTGCTCTGCGCAGACGGGCGCCGGCGCCCGTCTGCGCGCGGACGCAGCCGAACCCGCCGCCCCGTGTGATGCCTCGGCCCGCGTGTGCCGGCCGAGAGCTGTGCGGCCCGCTCGGGACGCCGTTGTCTCGGCGGCGGGTCCGGCAGCAGATGGCGTGACTCGCTCCACACCGGACAGCCCTTGGCTGACCGCCGGCCGCCGGGTTGTCGCGTCAAGTTGTATACCAGAGTGTGCTGAAGGAGGCGCAGGCAGGGGAGGGATCGGGCATTTCTGGCAAGTTACGGTGTGAGATCTTGTCTCGTAACATGTCTTGGTATACAAACTGGCTCGGCCGTACATCTCATAGCGAGGAGCCCGCCATGTGTGTCGATTCCGCACCGCCCCCGCCCGGCCGTGTCACCCGACGCGGCGTACTCGCCGGGGCCGCCGCCCTCGCGGGCACCGCCGCGGCCCTGTCCGCGGCCCTGTCCGCGGCCCCGTCCGCGGCGGCGGCACCCGGACGTGCCCCGGGGAGCGCGGGCGACCTGGTCATCGAGGGCGGCACCTTGCTCGACCCGGCGACCGGTGACGTCACTGAGGACGCGGTCGTCGTGATCCGTGCGGGGGTCGTCCGCGCGGCCGGGGCACGGGCACGGGTCGGGGCCCCGCACGACGTGCCGCGCCTGGACGCTCACGGCCGCTGGGTGCTGCCCGGACTCGTGGACGCGCACATCCACCTGAACACCGCCGCCGAGGCGCGCGAGGCGGTCCGCCAGGGCGCCACCAGCGCGCGCAGCGGCTCCACGAACTTCTACCAGGACATCGCCGTGAGGGAGTTGGCACGGCAGGCCCCTGATCTGGCGCCTCGGCTGCGGGCCGCGGGTGTCTTCGTCACGCCCGACCTGGGCGACACCGTCCTGGCCGATCCGGACCTCACACCGCTGGCGCGCCTGAAGGACGGCGTTCGTTCGGCCGAGGCGTTGCGGCGTGTCGTCGAAGTGAACCTCGCCCGAGGAGCCGACGTGATCAAGACGCGGGTCAACGAGCGTGCCGGCCTGCCGGAGCAGGACCCGCTGACGCAGGTCTACTCCTACGAGCAGCTCTCCGAGGTCGTGGCGGCGGCACGACGCGGTGGCAAGGGTGTGCTGTGCCACAGCTACAGCGAGCGTGGTTGCGACGACGCGGTCCGTGCGGGCATCCGGTCCTTGGAGCACGGGGTCTTCGTGAGCGAGCGAACGCTGCACGACATGCGGCGCAGGGGAACGTACTTCACACCGACACTCACCGCGATTGCCGGACTCGCCGACTCGCCGAACCCGGTGCTCGCCGAGCGCGGACGCAGGTATCTGCCGGTTCTGAAAGCGGCGGTGAGAGAGGCGCACCTGATGGGGGTGGCACTGGCGGCAGGCACGGACTCCTCCGGCGGAAACATCGAACCCATCGGCCGCGAAGTCGAGTTGATGCGCGCTTCGGGTCTCTCGGCGCTCGACGCGATCCGTACGGCCACGACCCGGTCCGCCCAACTCCTCGGTCTTCAGCGGACGGTGGGCCGCCTCGCCCGTGGCTTCGCCGGTGACGCGATCGTGGTGGACGGCGACCCGCTCGCCGACGTGTCCGTGCTCAGGACGCCACTGCGCGTGGTGCGCGCGGGCCTGGCCCTCTAGTGCCTCTCTTTCGGATCACGCCCGGCTCGCGTGCCCCGGCACCGCGCCTCGCCGCGTTGTCGTCGGTCTTCCCCAAGCTCTCGACTTCGCTCGAGCAGGGGAGACCCCATCGGCTCCGCCATGACTCGCTCCTCCGCCTCGCGACCCACGGCACCGGACCCCGCTCGCCGATCCGGCCTGATCCGGACGAAAGGCCCTGGTGCCGCTTCTGAGACCTCGTGTTCCTGCCGATGGGCCGTCACCGACGGCCTGACGCGTCCCCTGCCCCTGTCCCTGCCTCTCTCCCAGCCGAAGGAATCCCATGACGCCCCCTCCCTCTCCGATGACCCGGCGCGGTGTCCTGGCCGGTGCCGCCTCCCTGGCGGGCACCGGTGTCGCACTGTCCGCGACCACGCCATCCGCCCAGGCCGACCCCCGGAGCCGTCCCGGCCATGCGGTGATCTTCCGTGACGTACGGCCGATGGGCGCGGCGAAACCCGTGGATCTCACCGTCGTCGACGGCCGGATCACCGGCGAACGGGCCCCCCGGGGCGCCAGGGTGATCGAGGGTGGTGGCCGCATCGCCCTGCCGTCCCTGGTGGACGCGCACATCCATCCCGACAAGACGACGTGGGGCGGCTCATGGGTCTCGCGCGAACCGGCGAACAGCATCGCCGACTTCGCCGCCCAGGACGTGGCACTGTTCCGCAGCCGGCACCGGACGGTGGGCGAGCGGGCTCATGGGCTCATGGCGCATGCCGTGACCCGCGGGACGCGGGCCATGCGGGCACACGCCGACATCGCTCCGGCCTACGGACTGACCTGCGTGGAAGGCGTCGCGCAGGCACGCGAACGGCTCCAGCACGCGCTCGACGTGCAGATCGTGGCCTTTCCGCAGCATGGCGTGGTCCGTGCTCCCGGCACGGCGACCCTGCTCAGGGAGGCGGCTCGGAGCGGGCTCGTGGACATGATCGGCGGGATCGATCCGATCGGCTTCGACCAGGCGATGGACGAGCAGCTGGACCTCGTATTCGACCTTGCGGAACGGTACGGCGTCGGCGTGGACATCCACCTGCACGACCGGGGCGAGAAGGGTTTGACGGTGCTGCACGCCGTCATCGACCGCACCCGGGCCCTGTCCTTGCAGGGGAAGGTGACCGTCAGCCATGTCTTCTGCCTGCCTGGCCTCTCCGACACCGAACTGGCCGCAATGGCGGAGGACCTGGGTGACCTGGACATCGCCTTGACCACCGTGGCGCCCAGCGAATCACTCGTCCTGCCGATCGCGAAACTGCGCGAGCACGGCGTACGGGTGGGGCTCGGGTCGGACGGGGTGCGTGACTCCTGGAGCCCCTTCGGCAACGCGGACATGCTCCACCGGGCACACCTGCTCGGCTGGGTCACGGATGTGCGCCTCGACGAGGAACTGGCGGCCTGCTACGAGGTGGGCGCGCACGGTGGTGCGGATGTCATGCGGCTGCCTCGCGCGGACTTCTCGCCCGGCTCCCCGGCCGACTTCGTCCTGGTGCGGGCCGAGTGCCTGCCGCAGGTCGTGGTGGACATGCCCGCACGGGACCTGGTGGTGCACGGCGGCCGCGTGGTGGCGCGTGACGGCGAGCTGACATGACCGCCCCGCCCTGCCGTCATGCCGTCCCGCAGCGTGCAGCGCGTCGTCCGGCCACCCGCATAGGGTGACGGGATGTCCGGTGTCCGCGAGCGTTCAGCGACTCGCGGGCACCGGGGCGGACGAGGAAGGCACAGAAAGGACGCCGTACGTGACGGCAAGCACCGGCCGGCAGGACGACGCAGGAGAGCCGTCGGCCACTACGCCGCGCACGCCACTGAGCGAGCTCGCGCGCCGGGCCATCAGGGAACGCATCATCGACGGGAGCTTCGCCCAGGGTGCCCGTGTGGTGGAACGCGAGATCGCCGAGGACCTTCGGATGTCGCGGGTGCCGGTTCGCGAGGCGCTGCGGGCGCTGGTGGAAGAAGGCCTGCTGGACCTGTTGCCGCACAGCGGTGCGCGGGTGCGCCGGCTGGAGCGCTCCGATGTGGAGCACCTGTACGACGTGTGGGAACCGCTGGCCATCCAGGCATCGCGCCTCGCGGCTCGACGCGTGGCTCTCGCCCCGGCCGAGGAGGCCGCTGAGCTGGCGGCCCTGCGGGCCGCACTGGAACAGGCCGAGGCCGCCGCGGCGGCAGGGGAACGGATGCGGGAGAACGACGCGGGCACCGCCTTCCACGACCGGATCGTGGCTCTGGCCGACAACCCGTTGCTGGCCCAGCTCATTCTGCGGCTGAACGGACAGCTGTGCCTGCTGTTCGGGCTGAACACGGAACCCGCGCCCATGCGCGCGCAGCACAGTGAAATGTACGAACGCATCGCCGCCGGGGACGTCGAGGCCGCCGGGGCGATCACCCTGCTCCACGTCCGCAAGAGCCGAGAACTCGCCCTGCGGTCCGTCACCTCCACATCCGGCCCCTGAGGAATTCGGCACCCCGCTCATCGGCCAGTGCAGTCCTTCATGAGCTCGGATGTGAACGCTCCTACCCGCGCAGCATCCGTGCGATCTCGGTGTAGCCCTTTTGCTGGGCGTGCTGGAGCGGGCTCGCACCGTTCCTGTCGGAGAGGGACCGGTCGGCTCCCGCGTCGAGGAGCAGCTCGACCACCTTCTGGTGAGCCTGGCCGCCGTCACCGAGGATGACGGCCTCCAGGAGCGCGGTCCAGCCGAGGTTGTTGACGTGGTTGACGTCGATGTCGATCTCCGGGTTGGTGATGACCTCCCTGACGTAGCCGACGTGGCCGCGCTCGGACGCGGGGATGAGGGAGGTGCCGCCGTACCGGTTGACGACGGTGTAGTCGGGATGGGCGGCGGCCAGGGTCCGCGCCATGGCCGCGCTGCCCGTCACGCCGGTCACCAACCAGGGCGTGTCGTGCCGTTGGTCCAGTGCGTCGGGGTCCGCTCCGGCCTTGACGAGGATGCCGGCCGCTGCCACGTGGTCGCCGGTGACGGCCAGCAGGAGAGGGGTGCGGCCTTGCTCGTCGCGGGTTTCCGGATCGGCACCGCGCTCGATGGCATCGCGTACGGAGTCCGTGGCACCGGAGCGTGCCGCCCCGAGCAGGTCCCGGTCGGCCGCCGGATCCGCGGGGGAGCGGGTCGGTGAATGCGTCGGCGATTTCACGGGTGAGGGGGTGGTGGTGCCCGCCGGAGCGGTGAGCTGCCGGGCGGCGGTGTCGCTGCTGTCGCTGCCGGACCGGGCGGTGCAGGCGGCAGTGAGCGCGAGCACGCCTGCCAGCGCCGCGAGCAGGCGGACGGAGTGTCGTACGGGTGTCATGGTTCCTCTCTCGGCTCGGATGCCCGCTGCTGCCCGGGGCCTTCGACCGGTGGGAAGCGCAGCGGATGACAGACCGGGCGGACGAGTGGGCGCCGCCGCATCCAGTCTCCAGCCGCGCGCGGACCCCCGTGGTCGGTGAAGCGACTCGGGCAGCGGAGCGGTCCGGATGACTGCCGTGTCGGCCGAACGGTTGATGCGCCGTGCCTGCGGGCCGGTCGTGCCCGAGGGCCGGGCACGACCGGCCACCGCGTCGCGGATGTGGCCGGTCGTGTCGGCATGCGGTGCGTCGCGGATGCGGTGGGTTGAGTCCAGTGTTGTGGCTGGACAGCTCCACCGGCTCGGCAAACCCCTCCGGCCTCAGCCGGCGGTCGGTGCGCCGGGGACGCGACGCTCGCCGCCGTTCCGCTCCTGCCACAACCGGTAGACGTCCACGGCGGCGTCCTGCGGATCGTGGCGCATCGGCAGGCGGCGTTCGGTGTAGTCCTTGGCGAACTCATCGTAGAAGGTGGCGAGTTCGAAGTACTTGCGGTCGTCCACGTAGTGCGGCTCGTAGGCGTCACGCGTGGTGAGGAAGACGACCTCGTCGGGGGAGCAGTAGTACAACGACCCCAGACACATCGGGCAGGGATGGGCGAGCACGTAGATGGTGGTGCCGATCAGGTGCTCGGTGCCGAGCTTCCTGCAGGCCTCACGGATGGCGAGGATCTCCGCGTGGGCGGTGGGGTCGGAGGTCTGCGCGACCCTGTTGGGGCTTTCGGCGAGGATCTCGCCGTCCTTGACGATGACGGTGGCGAAGGGGCGCCCGCCCTCTTCGACGTTCTGGCGGGCGATCTCGATGGTGCGCTGGGCGAAGTCCATACGGGTCCTCCGGCGGATTTCGGCGCCTGGCGGGCAGGCGGTTTCACAGGGGAAAGGAGAGGGCGGGCCGGAGACGGCCGTGGCGTGTGCGCCGGCCCGCCGCGGTTGTACCGAAAGCCCGTCAGAAAGGCTTGGTCGGCAGGTACTTGCCGTCTAGTGTGATGACGGCACGCTCGCCGCCCTCGGGGTCTGCGACCTTCTTCACGTCCAGCTTGAAGTTGATCGCGCTGATGATGCCGTCCCCGAACTGCTCGTGAACGAGGGCCTTCAGCGTGGTGCCGTAGACCTGGAGCATCTCGTAGAAGCGGTAGATGGTCGGGTCGGTCGGAATGCCGCCGGGGATCGATCCGCGGGTCGGGATGGTCTGCAGCAGCATCACCGCGTCGGCATCCAGGTCCAGCAGCTTCGCGACGGCCTTGGCGGCCTTCTCCGGAAGGGCGTGCTGGCCGAGGACGGCGGCGGTGACGAAGGCGACCGACAGGTCCGCGGCGTCGGCGATCTGCTGCCAGGTGAGGTCCTTGCGGGTCTTGGCCTCGACCGCGGTGGCGGCGAGGAGCTGGCGGGCGGTGGGGTCGAACTGGGCGTGTGTCATGAGGGGGATTCCTTTCTGTGGCACCGGCCCCGAGGTGCGGCCGGCGAGTTCTGCGGGGTGGCGGGTCAGGCCGGGACCATGGCGGCGTCGACCGTCTCCACGGCGCCGCTCGCGATGTCGAACACCCAGCCGCGCAGGGTGATCTTCCGCGCGGCCAGAGCACGGACCACCGAGGGATGGGTGGCCAGGTTCTGCAGCTGCGCGGCCACGTTGGCCCTCACCAGGGCGTCCACCGCGGACGTGCCCGGTACGGCGGGGCCGGCAGCGGCACGGGCGAGTGCGGCGTCCGCGTGTCGCAGCCAGCCCGCGATCACCGGTGCGGCGCTGAGGTCGTGGTCCTCGGCCAGCGCGGTCATGGCTCCGCACGCGGAGTGGCCGCAGACGACGATGTCGCTCACGCCCAGCACGGCGACCGCGTACTCGATGCTCGCCGCGACACCGTCCGGGACCGAGGCGTGGGCCGGGACCAGATTGCCCGCGGTGCGGATGACGAACAGCTCGCCAGGTTCGCTCTGCGTGATCAGTTCGGGGATCACGCGGGCGTCGGAACAGCCGATGAACAGCGTCCTCGGCCGGTGCGTCGTGGCCAGGCGGGCGAACAGACCCGCCTTGGCGGGAAAGACGTCGCGGCGGAAACGGGCGGGGCCGTCTGTGAGGTCGTGCATGGTCACTCCCTTCGGTGGTTGCCGGCCCGACGGGCTGACGTAGTTCACCATGCATGACCTGTGCCTATAGTGTCCAAGACTCGCTATCCATCACATCTATTGAGCGCATCTATGGCTTGCTGTGTGAAGGGGCTCGTCAAAGGCTCGGACGCTGATCGCCCTTGGGTCGTGCTGTGCCGGGTGCCGCGCCCGGAGAGCCGGCCGCCGGATACGGATGATGGGTGCGGCCGGGCGCGGCACGGGTGGCCAGGGGTGTGTGCGGGGCGCGGCGTGAGCGGTCGGGGGTGTGCGCGGGGCGCGGCGTGAGCGGTCGGGGGTGTGTGCGGGAACTTCCCCTACGCGGTGGGAGTCGCGGTCAGGACTGTGCCGAACCGTCCTGGTCCCCGGCGGTGCCTGAGGACAGGTAGCGCATCGCGGAGGCGCGCGTGCCCGCCACATGTGCGCGGGCCAGCTCCTCGGCCCGCGGCGCGTCGTGGTCGCGTATCGCTTCGTAGAGCCGCTCGTGCTCACCGCACATCGGGTTTCCGTCGTCCAGAGCGGAAGTGAGGCGGAACAGGCGCCGCAGGCGTGCGTCGAGGGGGCTCATCAGGTCCTGCAGCAGAGGGTTGCCGGACGCCTCGACGATCCGCCGGTGGAAGTCGGCGTTGTGGGTGACCGCCTCACGCAGCCGACCCGCTTCGGAGGCCTTGCGGCCGCGGGCCAGCAGGTGTGCCATGTCGCGCAGCTGGGCATCGGTGGCGCGGCGGGCGGCCAGGCCCGCGGCCAGGCCCTCCAGCTTTTCGCGTACGTCGAAGAGGTGCTCGGCGTCGTCCGTCCCGAAATCGGCGACCACCGAGCCGCGCCGGGGCTGAACGGTGAGGAATCCCTCCGACTCCAGCCGCTGCATCGCCTCCCGCAGAGGGATCCGGGACACGCCGAGTCCCTCGGCGAGCTCCCGCTCCACCAGCCGCTGCCCGGCCGGGTACTCGCCCTCGATGATCCGCTCGCGCAGCTCGGTGTAGACCCGGTCCCGCAGGGACTGATGGGTGTCGCCGATCGAGGCGCGGCGGTCGGGGCGAGGGGTGGTCATGGGTGCGGCTCCATGCGCGGCTGGGCGGACCGGGGGCGGGCCCGGATGTCTCTGATCATCGCAGACCCGGAAAACCGATTCCCGACAACCATTGCTTGGTATTCGGTATACCAGCTAGCTTGTCGATATTCGCCGCCCACCAGCATCTTCCCGGCCGCAGCCGGTGGTGAGGCATGGCGTGAGACGTACGAACAGTTGGAGGAACCGTGTCGCAGCATGCCGACACCCCGTCGTCGACCCCGCCCGCGCCGAGTGTCCTCGTGGACGCCACCCTGGCCGATGGCCGCCGGGTCGACGTCTTCCTGAGCGACGGCCGCATCACGGCCGTCGAGGACCACCGGGCGGCACCGCCCGGAGACCCCCGCACGGGACGTGACGCCGGGGCCGTCCGTCTCGACGGGGCCCTGTTGCTGCCCGCCCTGGTCGACGGGCACGCCCATCTGGACAAGACGCTGGTCGGTGCGCCCTGGCAGCCGCACCGGACCACCGCTACCCTGCGTGAGCAGATCGCCAATGAACGGGCCCTGCGCAAGGAGATCGGCGTTCCCGTGGCCGAACGCGCCACGGCACTGGCCGAGCGCATGGTGGCGCTCGGCACCGGCCATGTCCGCTCGCACGTCGACATCGACCCGGACGTGCGACTGGAGAGCCTGCACGAACTCCTGGGCGTACGCGAGCGGTTCCGCGACCGGCTCGGCATTCAACTGGTGGCCTTCCCGCAGAGCGGGGTGGTGACCGAGCCGGGCGTCGCGGACCTGCTCGATGCCGCGCTCGCCGAGGGCGCCGACCTGATCGGCGGGCTCGACCCGGCGGGATTCGACGGCGACATGAACGGCCAGCTGGACATCGTCTTCCGGCTCGCCGAGCGCCACGGCGCGGGCATCGACATCCACCTGCACGACGGCGGCGAGACCGGTACCTTCCAGCTGCGCGCCATCGCCGAGCGAACCGCCGCACTCGGGCTGGCAGGCACCGTCGCCGTGAGCCACGCCTACGCCCTCGGCGATGTCGACGACGCCGAACTCGACCGCACCGCCGACACGTTGGCCGCAGCCGGGGTCGCGATCATGACCAACGGGCCGCGCCACTCCATGCCTCCCGTGCTGCGCCTGCGCGAACGCGGCGTGCGGGTCTTCGCCGGCTCCGACAACATCCGTGACTCCTGGTGGCCCTACGGCACCGCCGACATGCTCGAACGCGCCACCGTCATCGGCCTGCAGGGTGGTCTGATGAGCGACGACGAACTGCGGTACGCCGCCTCGCTGGTCACCGACGAAGCCGCCACCGCACTGGGCCTGAGCGGCTACGGCCTGGCGCCGGGGCGTCGTGCCGACCTGGTCGCGGTAGCGGCGGGCGGGGTGCCCGAGGCCGTCGCGGCCCACCCGCAGCGCCTGCTGGTGCTCCACGACGGCAGGATCGTCGGCCCCGCACCGCACGCCACCGCCCCGTCCGGCGGCGCCCCCGACCCGCGAGGAGAGCGATGAGAGCCCAACCGCGCCAGACGGTCGCCGTGAGCACGCCCGACACGGAGGCACCCGTCCCCGCCGGTCCGGACGGGGTCACCGGCACGCGCCTCGCCGCCGGCCGGATCGGCACCTTCGACCTGGTCTTCTTCGTGGTCGCGGCCGCCGCCCCGCTCACCGTACTGGCGGGAGTGGCTCCCTTCGCCATCGGGATCGGCGGCCCAGGGGCCCCGCTCGCCTACCTGATCTCCGGAGCGCTCCTGGTGCTCTTCGCCGCCGGATTCACCGCGATGAGCCAGTACGTACGCAACGCCGGCGCCTTCTACGCGTACGTCGCCCGAGGTCTGGGCCGCACGCTCGGTGTCGGCATCGCCTACGTGGCCGTCGCCTCCTACAACCTCATCACCCCCGGAGTCGCCGCCGCCTTCGGCTACTTCGCCGCCGGAGCGATCCACGACGCCACGGGAACCGACGTCCCCTGGTGGCCGCTCTCCGTCGTCTGCGTCCTCGCGGTCGGAGTGCTGGGCTGGCTCAGGGTCACACTCAGCGCCAAGGTCCTCGGTATCGCCCTGGTGCTCGAGGTGCTCTCCCTGCTCGTCATGGACGGCGGCATTCTGGGCGAACGAGGAACCGCCGCTCTGGATCTGGGCTCCTTCAATCCCACCACGCTCGTCGGCGGCGGAATCGCGGGCATGTTCGTGCTGGTCATCGGAGCCTTCACGGGATTCGAAGCGACCGCGATCTACGCCGAGGAGGCCCGCGACCCACGCCGCACCGTACCGCGGGCCACGTTCATCGCGATCGGCTTCCTCGCACTCTTCTACGCGGCGGGTGTCTGGCTGATCATGGGCGCCTTCGGTACGAACGAGGCCGTGACGATGGCCCGTGCCGCGGCCGGCCCCGATCTCACGTTCCGGGCAGGGGCGTCGTACGTGGGCGCGTGGTTGTCCGACACCATGCACGCGCTCATCGTCGTCAGCGCCTTCGCCGCCGCGCTCGCCTTCCACAACGCCGCCGCCCGCTACCTCTACGCGCTCGGTCGTGAAGGACTCCTGCCCCGGTACCTCGGCAGGGTCTCCGCGCGACAGGGATCGCCGAGCGGGGCGGTGATCGCCCAGACCGTCTTCAATCTGCTGGTCGTCCTGGCAGGCGCCGCACTGGCCGCCGACCCCTACACCGTGGTCTTCCTGTGGACCAACAGCACCGCGGTCCTGGGCATCATGCTCATGCAGGCCATGGCCGCACTCGCGGTCTGGGCCTTCTTCCGCCGGGACCGGCGCGGCATGTCCGCGGCCCGGGTGGTCTGGGCGCCGCTCGTATCCTTCGCCGGACTCGCCGTGCTGACGGTCCTGGCCGTCTTCCACTTCGATCTGCTGACCGGTGAGACGGGAATGACGAACGTCGCGCTCCTGGCGCCGCTGCCCCTGGTCCTGGTGGCCGGCCTCTGCGTCGCGCTGCGCATCCGCCGGAACGATCCGCACCGGTACGCGTCACTGACCACCACCGACGTGGAGAAGGACTGACACGCGGGACGTGGCGGCCGGGGCGGCGTTCTCACGCCGCCCCGGCGCCCCGACGACAGGATGCTCGCCCCGGGATCGCGTGACACGCCGGGCCATCGCTTGGGCCACTCCCGCCGGGCGCCTCCCGATTCGTTGCACGGGCAGCGGGCAGAGGGCGGCCGTAGAAGGCAGTCGGGTCGTCCCGGTGACGGCGGCGTCCATAGGTCGCGCAGTACGATTTCGGGAGTATCGATCGACCCGAACTATAATCCGGATATGGGTCCGGAACTACGCCACCTCCGCTACCTGATCGCGGTGGCCGAACACGGCAACTTCACGCGCGCCGCGGAAGACCTGCGTATCTCACAGCCGACGCTGTCGCAGCAGATCAAGCAGCTGGAGCGCGTCGTCGGCGTCCAGTTGCTCGACCGCAGCGGCCGCAGTGTCCGCCTGACCGACGCGGGCGAGGTCTATACGCGCCACGCGCGGCGCGCACTGCGGGAGCTGGCCGCGGCCGACCGCGCCGTACTCGACGTCGCCGACCTCTCCCGCGGTCATCTACGCCTCGCGATGACGCCGACGTTCACCGCCTATCTCATCGGCCCTCTCGCGCAGGAGCTGCACACCCGCTACCCCGGAATCACTCTGGAAGTGCGGGAGATGACGCAGGACCGCATCGAGGCGAGCCTGCTGGCCGACGAACTGGACCTCGGCATCGCCTTCGCGGGATCCCATCTGCCCGGCATCGTCGCGACCGCGCTCTTCACCGAGACGCTCAGCCTGGTCGTCACCGCGCAGCGCATCGGATCGCGCGGCGAGCGGCCGCTGCCGGTGCGTGAACTCGCCGACCAGCAACTCGCTCTGCTCAGCAGTGACTTCGCCACCCGTGGCCATATCGACAGCTACTTCGCCGATCACCAGGTCAGCCCGCCGATCGCCGTGGAGGCCAACAGTATCCAGGCCCTGACGGAGATCGTGCGGCGCACCGGGCTGCTGGCCACCGTTCTTCCCGACGCCATCACCGACGATCATCTCCATCTCACCCCCATTCCGGTCGACCCTCCTCTGCCCGCCCGCGTCGCCACCCTGCTGCGACGGGAGAGCGGCTATGAGAGCGCCGCCGCCCGCGCCTTCACCCGGCTGGCACACGACCTGGTGCGGGAACGTGGCTACGCGCCGGCCTGAGGACTCGCGCCATGTCGGCGCCTCATGACGTCGCACTCGCACCCGCACTGGCTCTCGCGGTGGGCGGCGAGCCGGCGTTCTCCAGCCGCCGAGCACTGACGCCTCGCCCTGCGCGGCGCCGCAAGGCGTGCGGCTCGGACTCCGCATGCGGTTCCAGGCCGGTCACCCCGGCGGGTGCCTGCCCCCGATGAGAACCGGCCGTCCTGGACGGGTGCGATGGCGGACTCGGCAGGTCACCGCTGCTGCTCGGACGGCCGGGGTTCGGTGTGGGAGGCGGTCATGTCGAGCAGGAGAGCGGGTCGGCTCACCCCCGCTCCACCAGCCGCGCGGTCACGGACGTCGCCATGCGCAGCGCACTGTCGCGGTCCGCCCCGCCCTGGCCGAGGACCACGCGGGTGCTCAACCCGTCGAGCAGGGCAAGGAGTTCGGAAGCACGGGTCTTCGTATCCAGGCCCACGGCGAAGCGGCCCTGCCGTACGCCCTTGGCGAGGAGTGATTCGAGGTCGTCCTGCCAGCCGCGGTCGATCTCGGCCTGGGCCTGGCGCAGCGGCTCGTTCGACGCCGTACGCGCCCACAGCTCGATCCACAGCGTCCAACGCGGGTCGCGCGGTCCACGGGGAAGGTACAGCTCCAGGAAGAGTTCGAGCTTGCGCTCGATGCCGACCCGCCTGGTCAGCAACGCCCGGCGTTCATCGGTGAGCGCGTTCTCGCTCCACCGCAGCGCCTCCAGGAGCAGCAGGTCCTTGCTGCCGAAGTAGTAGAGGATGTGGCCGCCGCTGGTGCCGAGGCGCCTGGCGAGCGCCGACATGGTGAGCCTGGCCAGGCCGTCCTCGGCGATGGCGGCCATCGCCTCCTCCAGCATCCGCTCCCGGGCCAGATGCCCGTCACGCCGTCGCGCCGTCGTTGTCACGCCGCGCCTCCTCCTCCGTGTGCCCGGTGACGACCTTAGCGGCCGATCTTCGCAGAGGTCTTGACGAGGTGCCGGGAACACATCTTGAATGCCGTTCTAACTTCTAGAACAGCATTCAAAGTAAGACGCCCGGCTGCCGGGCCACGAACGGACGAGGGGCGGGCCGCATGACGCAACAGGACACGACCACGAGGGCGCCGGGTGGGACGACGGGCACAGCCGACCAGGTCTTCCAGGTCGAGACCCACGGCATCGACCCGATTCCGGACGAGGAGCGTCACGGCGGCGCGAAGGACCTGTTCTGGCTCTGGTTCGGGTCCAACCTCACCTTCACCTATGTCATCAACGGCGCTCTGGCCGTCGCCTTCGGTCTGTCCTTCTGGCAGGCGACCGGTGTCGTGATCATCGGTGGCCTGTCGTTCTTCGCCATCAGCGCGGCCGGGCTGAGCGGCGTCCGCACCGGCACCGCCACCCTGGTCATCTCCCGTGCCCCCTTCGGCGTGCGCGGCAACTGGCCTGCCGGAATGCTCAATTGGGTGGTCAGCATCGGGTACACGATCCTCAACACCGTCGTCGGCACGCTCGCCCTCGAAGCGTTCTTCGCGGACATGGGAGTGGGGTCCGGCCGCACCGTGCGGGCCCTCGCGCTGCTGATCACCCTCGCGTTGACCTTCGTCGTCGCGCTGTGGGGCCATGCCACCGTCCAGCTCGCCGAGCGCTGGATCGCGTACGTTCTCGCCGTCGGCTTCGCCGTGCTGCTGGTGTTCCTGCTGCCGGGCGCCGATACGGCCGGAGCGGCCGTCTCTCCCGGGGCGTCCGGGTGGAGCCTGGCGTTCGTCGTGATGCTGGCCGGGCCGTTCAGTTACGTTCCGATGCCGGCCGACTACACGCGCTACCTCCCGAGGACGACCTCGATGCGGTCGCTCACCTGGTACGGCGCCCTCGGCGGTTTCGTGTCGTCGGTCGCCCTGGGCATCGCCGGGGTGGCCGCCGCCACACAGACGGACATGACCGACGCCGTGGCCGGCACGGAACGGCTGCTGCCCGGATGGTTCCAGACGCTCTTCCTCGGCCTCGTCCTCGGCGGCTCGGTCACCAACTCGATCGTCACTCTCTACTCGTCGAGCCTGAACCTTCAGGTGCTCGGCGTCCCGTGGAGCCGCTCCAAGGCCATCATCATCAGTGCGGGCGTCACCGCCGCGGGCTCTCTCTGTGCTCTCTTCCTCACCGACTTCACCAGCTCGCTGCTGTCCTTCCTCTCGCTGCTGATCATCGTGTTCGCGCCCTGGGGCGGGGTGTTCCTCACGGACATGCTGATGCGCCGCTGCCGCTACGACGGACCGGCCCTGCACGCCGGACCGGACGGCGCCTACTGGTACCGGTCCGGCTTCCACCCCGCCGGTGCGGCCGCGCTCCTGGCCGGCATGGTCTTCGCCGCGCTCACCTGCGACTCCGAGCTCTGGACCGGCCCGCTGGTGGCGCCGCTGGGCGGCGCCGACCTGACCCTGCTCGGCTCACTCGTCTCCGGGCTCGTCTACTGGGTGCTCGCCCGACGGACCGTGGCGCCGCACACCGACCTTTCCTGAACGGCCGCCGCGCGACGCCCGCGTCGGGCCCGCGCGGCACGGCCCCACCGAAACACCCGCACCACTAGGAGTCACCTCACATGACCATGGCCGCCCACCTCGTCCTGCGCAACGCCCGCATCCACACCGTCGACCCGGCACTTCCCGAGGCGCAGGCGATGGCGGTGGTCGACGGCCGCATCGCCTGGCTCGGTCCCGACGAGGACGCGCCGGGATGGACGGGGCCGGACACCCGGGTGATCGACGCCGGCGGGAAACTGGTCCTGCCCGGGTTCATCGACGCCCACAACCACGTCCGGCTCGGCTCGGACGACGCCTGCGTCCAGCTCTCCGGCGCCCGTACACTCGACGAGGTCCACGCCCGCATCCGGGCCTGGCGTACGGCCCACCCAGACGCCGAGTGGATCGAGGCGGAAGCCTTCGACTACTCGGCCATCCCGGACGGCCGGATGCCGGCCGCCGCCGATCTCGACCCGGTCACGGGCGACGTCCCCGCCTTCGTGCTGAGCTACGACGTGCACACCGCCTGGGTCAACACCGCGGGCCTGCGCCGTCTCGGCATCGACCGCGACCACACCAGTCTGCCCTTCGGTGAAGCCGCCACCGACCCGGCCACGGGGGAGCCCACCGGCTTCATCACGGACTTCGCCGTCAAGGGCCTCTCCCGCGCCGGCCACCGCGCCCTGCGGACGATCGGTCTGCCGTGGGCTTCGGTCGACCGTCAGTACGGACGCCTCAGCAAGTCCCTGGACGACGCCATCGGCTTCGGCATCACCACCGTGGTCGAACCCCAGAACTCGCTGGACGACCTGGCCCTCTTCACACGCGCACATGCCGAGGGCCGGCTCAGGTCCCGGATCGTCGCGGCCCTCTTCCATCCGCGCGGAACCTCGGACTCCGACCTTGACGACTTCGCCGCCGCCGCGCACCGGTACGCCGACGACCGGATACGGGTCGGACCGCTCAAGCTCTACATCGACGACGTCGTCGAGCCGCGTACCGCGGCGCTCCTCGAACCGTACGTGGGCTGCCGTCACCACAGCGGCGACACCTTCTACCCGCCCGAGGAGTTCGCGAGCCTGCTGACGAAGCTCGACGCCCGTGGCTTCCAGTGCTTCGTCCACGCGACCGGCGACAGGGGGATCCGTACCGTCCTCGACGCCGTCGAGCACGCCCGCGCGGTCAACGGACCGAGGGACGCCCGCCACCAGGTCGTCCACGTCGAGTGCCTCGACCCCGACGACACACCGCGCTTCGCCGAACTGGGCGTGGTCGCGTGCATGCAGCCCCGCCACTGCGCCCCGGAGGTCGCGGGCCCCGGCAAGGACTGGGCGGAGAACATCGGAGCCGGCCGCTGGCACAAGGCATGGCCCCTGCGCAGCCTGCACGCGGCGGGGGCCGTCCTCGCGCTCTCCAGCGACTGGAACGTGGCCGAGATGGACCCGATGATCGGCATCTACACGGCCGTCACGCGGCGGCCCCTCGGCGGCGGGGAGCCCTGGATGCCGCAGGAGACGATCGGCGTGGAGGCCGCGGTCCACGGCTACACGATGGGCTCGGCATACGCCAACTTCCTTGAGGACGACCGTGGTTCGCTGACGGTCGGCAAGGCCGCCGACTTCGTGGTGCTCTCCCGCGACATCCTGCGCGCGGCACCGGAGGACATCCCCGGCACCGTGGCGGAGACCGTCGTCGTCGCGGGCCTCGTGGAGCACGGCGGCTGACCACCGACCATGCCGGAACAGCGCGCGGCGTGATTCCGCGGCGTCAAGAGAGGCGGCGTGCACCACCGGGATCGAGAGCCGGACCGGCCCGGCGTCTGCGGCAGGAAGCAGCGGCCCGTCGGAGACGGTCGCCGCAGCGCTGTCCCGTCCGATGCCGGCCCGCCGGTGTCCGCCCGATGGTGCTCGTGTGCATCATCGGGCGGTGCGCCCCGTACCCTCTTCGCCGTGACCGGATCACCGGCGCCATAGTGCTGACTGCTCTCCACCGAGCCGGCCGCGGTGTCCGGCCCCGCGCCGGGCACCCTGACCCGCACGCCGGTCCACTGCATCCGGCCCGCATCGCGTGGACCGGTCCTGCCCTGGACGGTTCTCCGCTCAGCGGCTCGCCGTCACAGTGGCAGCCGCCAGGTCGCGATGGACGAGGCGGGCTGCCGCCTCGACCGTGGCGATGCCGTAGTCCATGGTGCGGTTGCCGGTGGAGAGGACGACCATGCCGTAGTCGTGACCACCGCCGGTGAAGGCGCCCACGCTGTTCACCCGCCATCCGTCGGTGGCGCGCGGAAGCCAGCCGTTCTTGACGTGCACGGTCGCCGTGGTGGGTGATCCGGCAGGCACCCCCCACCTCTGGCCTGCGACGACGTGATTCATCAGCCTGAGCGCGTAGCTGCGCGAGGAAGGCGCGAGCACCGTGTTCTCCGTCGTCGTGAGCAACTGCATCAGCCGGAGCTGGTCGCCCGCGGTGATCTGGGTGAGGCCCCAGCTTCGCCCCGTACCGGGAACGGTGTGGTCCATGTGGGCCAGCGCGAGGAACTTCGTGAAGCCGGCGGAACCGATCTGGTCCCAGAGGGCGGAGGTCGCGTCGTTGTCCGACTTGGTGATCATGGCGGTGGTCAGTTCCACCTCACGCGGAGTCAGCTTCCGCTGTGCCTCCTCGGCCTGCCGCAGCAGTGCGCCGAGCACCGATACCTTGACCACGCTGGCGGAGTCGAAATGCGTGTCGGCCCTGAGTCCGCAGGTGGTTCCGCTGGCCCGGTCGTACAGGGCCAGCGACGCTGTGCCCTGCCGCCCGTCCAGGGCACCGGCCATGTCGTGGGACAGCTGGGCGGCCAGGCCGGGCTTCTTCGAGGTGCAGACGACCTTCGAACCACCCGATGAGGCGCTGACGGTGTCGGCCGAGGCCGGGGTTGCCATGGCGCATACGGTGAGCAGCGACGTTGCGGCGAGGGCAGTGGCCAGACCGCGCCGCGAGCCGGTCATTACGCGTGATCCATGCATGAGCGCCGTGTCCTGTCTCGCCGTGGGTCTTGGGTCATGTCTCCGGACCCCGCGGTCGGCTGCGAGCCGGGCCACTGAAGTGTCTGGACACCCTCGCTCAGTGACATGGGCCGCAGCGGGGCGCCCGCCCAGGCAACTGTTCGGGTGCGGAGAATCATCGATGAACGGGAGACGGGGCTCGGTCAAACCGGATCGAATCCCAATTCGTAGGACACGGTGACCATACGGGGCCCGGAGAGGGAAACCTTCGATTTTTAGGGCGAAATGCCCGATATATCGATTTTGTCGAAGTGTGATGTTCGCCAAGTCTGTTCCGGCGCTCATTCCGTGATCCGTCGCTGAGAGTGTCCACTCCTGAGCGGAAGCAGGCTCCGTGGCACGGGGGAGACTCTTCCGGGGGGCCGATGAGGGGTGAGGGGCTCGTGTGCCATGTCAATGAGCGGAGCGGCGCCTGGTCATCTCCCTCCGCCGGTCGGTGAGGCGCACCGCCTACAGCTCCGGCTCGCCCCATGAGCCGACGATCACCTGATCGCCCACGGACACTCTTCCGGGCCGAAGTACGGCGAACTTCGTACCGAAGGCGACTCCTCCTTCGGCTGCCCGCCGGTAGCCGGCGAGCGTGCGGAGCGGCTCGGGGCCCGCCTTTGCGCCAACACTTTGGTCGACGACCGTGACGACGCAGCGGATGGCCGGTTTGGCGTAGCCCAACTCCGCCTCGCCCATGGTGATGTGGCGTGCCCGATCCTCGATGTGGGGCTCGTCCCAGCCTTCGATGACGATGTTCGGGCGAAAACGGTCCATGGGCAGCGGCGCGCTGCCTCGTTCGGCCATCCGTTCGTTGAGCAGGTCCAGAGAGGACCGGGAGAGGATGTGTATGGCACAACTGTCGGCGTAGCCCGAGGTGCCGGGCGTCCGGCCATCGGTTACCCGGTCGTGCTCCGGCGGCACACGCATAAGCCGGGTCGGCGCGCCGAGGAACTCCGACAGCCATCCGGCGGCCTCATCACCCTGGTCGATGCCCTTGTACGGGGTCCCGAACAATGCCACGTCCCGGCGCGCGCCGGAGGTGTCGACATCGATGATCAGCCGGCCCAGGCCCGGACCGCGCAAGGTGAGGCGCCCGCCGTCTGCGCTGATCTCCGGTCGGATCAGGGCCAGTTGAGGATGGCGGCGTTGACTGCGGAACACGCCATCGGTGCCGGTGACCATGAAACTCCGGTCGTGGGCAAGACCTGCGGGCGTCAGCGTCGCATCGTCCACCGAGATGCCGGCGCACCCCTTGATGGGGTAGTACGACAGTGCGGCGATCCTGGCCACGCTTCCCCCTTCGTCGTTTTCAGGGCTGCTGACGGCCACCCTGGCTCGACAGCATGCCGCGCTCACGAACCTACTCGTCGCACGGTCCGTGCCGCCGGGCGGACCTGACGGTCCGGCCCCGGCTTCGAGTCGGACCGCGGCTCCTCCTCATGCGTTGCTGTCTCGTCGAGTCGGTGCCGATCGGCCGGGAGCGGCCTGCGTTGGGTCCGGGATGGCGGATGTTCCACCCGACTGCGCCCGTGGCCAAGGGAGTTCACCGAACAGGCGGTACGAATGGCATCAGCGTGGTGCGGACGCGTACACGTCTCTCACATTGTCCCTGGGCTTCGGCCTGGTCCGGCCGCACGGGCCCGCGGCGAACGCGTGCAGCAGATTCTCCGTGGCACGGGTGACGAAAGTCCCCGTACGGGCATCCATCCCGTGGTTGCGCCCGTTCTCCTGGGTCCCCGCCATCAGGGCCTCGACCCATCTCATCGTCCCCGAGGAGAAGACGCCCGCTCCGCTCGGGACGGTGTAGTAGGCGGAGTCGGCGTGGCTGTGCGTGCCGTTGCAGACGAGAGGGGAATGGGCGATCACTTCGAGCGGCGCCGGGGTGGGCATGTCCGGAACGACCCGGTCGTATTCCACCCCGACCAGGTGGTCGAAGGAGTCTCCTCGCTTCACGCCCGTTCCCTCGAAGATCCAGTGGTCGCTCCCGTGGACGACATACGGGGCGTCCACGGGATAGCCCTCGTAGAGGACACCGGTCAGGGAGGACTCGGGGGAGGCTCCGGGAGGCTGGCGGAAGTCGTTGGTCGGCAGGTCCGGATGGCCGGCGAGGTACGGATCGTCGCGGTAGTCGGTCTTGTAGCAGACGACGGTGCGGTCGGCTCCGGTGGCGTCCGGCTCCAGCCTGATCCGGCGGAAACAGGCGTTGGCGCCGAGGAAGGCCACGTTGGTGCCCGCGTCACGGGCCCGGGTGACGTGGGCCCGCTGCTGCGGCGTCCAGTATTCGTCGTGCCCGAGCGAAAGAGCCGCGGCGGCGCCCTGGAGAATGCCGGGGTCGCGGTGCACGTCCGTTCCCGTGGTGTAGGCGAGCGGGATGCCCAGTCTCTCCGCCAGGACCACCACCGCCCGTTCGTAGACCATGAACTTCTCCGCGCCGTTGCCGTCATAGGGGCGGTCGAAACCGACAGCGAGCGACCGCGTGCCGTAGGCACCGTTCTCGCCCTGGTAAAGGCTGTAGCCGCCCCACACGTTGTATGCCTGCCATGTCGCCACGGCGTGCATCAGCACGGTTCTGCCCGCCGCGCTCGCGGAGCGGACGATCAATGGCACATAGCGCTGGTGGCCGTTGTCCGCGTCCAGCCGGAGCAGGTACGCACCCTCCGGCCAGCCGTCGGCGCGGACCCGGAGCGAACGCCGCCAGTCCGCCCGTACGGTCCGGGTGACCGGGAGGATGCGGGGGCGGGCCTGGACGGACCCGGTGACTCGGTGCGAGCGCCAGACCAGCCGCGCCTGGGCCCCGTCGTACCAGCCGACGCGGTAGGCCGAGACCCGGAAGGCGGGGGCGGTGGTGGAGACGTGCAGGCCGAACTCCTCACCCGGCAACACGCTCACCTTGTCCGTATAGCCCTCGACGGCTCCGGGCGGCCCCACCGAACGGACACGCCAGTCGGAATTCCCCGCCCGGGTCCTCTCCGCGTTCTCGGCGGTGCGGGTCGCACCGGGCGGGGCGGACCCGGTGCCGGTTCCCCCGCTCGCCGAGGAGTGACAGCCGGCCACCGCCATGCCGCCCGCCATCGCTCCGCCCGCCGCCGCGGCAGCGAGGAAGTGCCTGCGGTCCAGGCGGCCGGGGAGCTCGGAACTCTGCGCCTCACCATGCTTCATATCGCCCGCCCGCCAACCCGTCCCGCAGTGCCGTCACGGGCCATCGTCACCCGCCACCCGTGCGGCGACGACCCGGGGCGAGCCGAATCGGGGACGGGCCGCGCGGTCCGGGCCCCTCCGGCGTTCTCGCCGCCGAGTCCGGCCGGACCCGGGGAGGTCCTGCCCCACCCTGCGGGCCTGCGGCGTCCGCGCCTCCCGCGATGTGCCGGGCCCCGGTCAGTGCCCGGGACCGTTCCTGTCGCCTCGACGGATCCAGTGCGCCCGCCGCTGGTAGCGGGCGACCGGCGGGGTGACAGGCGGGGTGACAGGCGGGGTGACCGGGGGAGCAGGCGATGGCGCGGGCGGTGGCGCGGGCGCGTCGCGGGGCGCGGCCTGACCGGCCGGGGCGGGGGTGTCGCTGGGCGGCCGGAGCCCCTCCGCCGAATACCGCGTGGTCGCGATGCTCTCCACGAGCTGCGCTTCGGTGAAAGTCTCCGAGCCGGGCACATGGGGTACGAAGCCGATGAGCACACCGTCGCTGACGATCTCCGCGTCGAGCCCCGAGGCCCCGTCGATGTCCCACAGAGCCTCGATCCCCTCGTCGAGGACGACGCGGATCCCGAACTCGTAGACACCCGCCTCCACGAGATGGGCCATCACATTACGGGCACGGAGCGCCGACACCAGACGGTCGGCACGTTCCGAATCCATACCGGGCGCACCTCCTTCACGCTCGGAGACCGGTGATCGGCCGGTGATCGCGTATGGACGCCGCTCACACGCGGCACGCGCGGTGCCGATCGTTGTCGGCACGAGGCAGCGCCCTTTCCCGGGGCGCTGCCTCCCTCACCCGGTTCAGGAGCGGGAAAGCGAAACAGAGGGCGTACGGCCCCCTGCCGGGCCGACCAACGCGCAGACCCGCCGTCGAACGGGTGCCGCCTCTGTCAGCCCTCGACGTCCTCCGCCAGGCGCTCGCCCTCCGCCTGTGACGGCTGGGTACGCATCGTGGCGGGATGCCGCTCCTCGGACGGATCCACGTCCTCTTCGAGCCTCTCGCCCTCGGCCTGGGACGGAGTCGGGTACATGTCGTTCTCGCTCATGACCGCCTCCACGGTGGGATCGTTTGCCCACAAACCGAGCCTAACGCCTCATTCGGTCCTCACGCCTCGTTCGGTGGGCGGCTCGGGCTGTGCGCGCCGTTCATTCCGTGAGGGTTTGGACGCATCTGGTGACACTCTCCCGGTGCGCGGCCCCGGTGCCGGGATGCCGGCGGCCCGCAGGACCGGGGCGGCCCTGACACCCGTCCGGGCCACGTCGGCGGCAACGCCCGCGTACGGCGCGGAGCCCCGCCGAAGAGGGGCTCAGTGGCCCCGACCACAGTCGGCCGACTCGTGCGCCGCCCGGGGGCGGTGCACTGTGGAACACGTGGGCCCCAGTGAACGGTTTACGGATCTGCGAGAACCATGGCGGCCGAGCCATGCGCTGCTGGCGATTCCCGTTCTGCTCATCGTCGTGATCACCGCAGTGGACATCCTCGCGCCGCAGGACATCCATCTGGGACCGCTGCTGGTCATCGCACCGGCGATCACCGCCTCGTTCGCCGGCGCTCTCCCGACCGGTGTCATCGGTCTCCTGGCCGTGACGGCGCAGGCGTACATCGGCCAGCACTCCGGCACGCTGTCCTCCCGGAACGTACTGGTGCAGATCGCCGCCATCGCCCTGCTTTCGGCGCTGACCGTGTTCTTCGCCCTGGTACGCGAGCGGCGCGGCCGACAGTTGGCGCGCGTGCGGTCGGTGGCCGAAGCCGCGCAGCACGTCCTGCTGTGGCCGCTCCCGGACCGGATCGGCCCACTGAGGGTCGCCTCCCTGTACCTGGCCGCGGAGGACGAGGCCCTGATCGGCGGAGACCTGTACGCGGCCACCCGTGTCGAAGGCGGAACGCGGGTGATGATCGGGGATGTGAGGGGCAAGGGTCTGGCCGCCATCGGAGAAGCCGCCCTCCTGCTCGGCGCCTTCCGCGAGGCCGCCCACCAGCACACCGGCCTGCCCGAACTCGCCGCCGCCCTCGAACAGAGCGTCACGCGCTACCAGGCCGACTTCGACTCGGAGGACGAGCCGGGAGAACCCTTCGTCACCGCTCTGTTGCTGGAGATCCCCGACGAGGACCACATCAGCCGCATGACGAGCTGCGGTCACCCCGCGCCCCTGGTGCTCGGCCCGGGGCACTCCGTCACCGTGCCGAGTCTTCATCCCGCGCCCCCGCTGGGGGTCGGCAACATGGGCTCGACGTCCTACACCCTCGACGCGTTCCCCTTCGAGGCCGGTGACACCCTCCTTCTCTACACCGACGGGGTCATCGAGGCACGTGACCGGGGCGGGGAGTTCTACCCCTTCGCGGAACGGGCCGCCCGATGGACGGAGAGCTCTCCGGAGACGCTCCTGAACCATCTGCGACGCGACCTCCTCGCCCACGTCGGTGGGCGTCTGGGCGACGACGCCGCTGTCATCGCGATTCATCGCGCAGCCGTCCCCGACGTGCTTCACCGCCGTGGAAGGATCGACCATTCCCTCTGACGGCTCGTGGTGCCCGCCCGACCGTGACATCGTGCCCCTCGGGGCCGAGCACGACGATGTCGGGCATGGCCGAGCCCCCGCCGCTCGGACAGGGGCTCGGGGCTCTTCGGATCACGCGGGGCTCGCGTGCCCCGGCACCGCGCCTCGCCGCGTTGTCGTCGGTCGCCATGGCGCCTTCCCCGAGCTCTCAGCTCCGTTCGAGCAGGGAAGACCCCATCCGACTTGCTCCTCCGCCTTGCGATCCACGGCACCGGACCCCGCTCGCCGATCCGGCCTGATCCAAACGAAAGACCCTAGTCGGGGGGCTCCAGGGGCGCGGTGCGATCACGGGCGTCGCCCGTCTGCTTCTTGACCTCACCCTTCGCCTGGTCAAGTTTGCCTTCGGCCTCCTTGCGGCGGTCGCCGGTCATCTTGCCCATGGCTTCCTTGGCTTTGCCCTTGATCTTGTCCTTGCCGCTTCCATGAGCCATGAGGACTCCTCGGATAGACGACTCTTCCTCTTTCCAAACGTAGGACACCCCGGGCAAGGTCGCCTTGTGTGAGAGGAGGCGTGACGGACCCGTTCCCGGCCGCTGCCGGTCGGTGCGGCGACGGCGTGCACCCCGCCGGGCCCGTCCACGGGCGTACTCTGGCCCTACGCCTGTGCACCGCGAGTGAGCGACGGAGGCGGCCCATGAGCGACCCCCACGGCTTCCTCAAGACCCCCCGCCGTCCCGTTCCGGCACGCCCCGTCCAGGAACGGCTGAGCGACTGGAACGAGGTGTACGCGGGGCAGGCGCGGTTGCCGCTCGTTTCCGCGCAGGCGGGGCGGTGCATGGACTGCGGCATACCGTTCTGCCACAGCGGCTGTCCGCTGGGAAACCTCATCCCCGAGTGGAACGCGTACGCGCGGAAGGGCGACTGGTGGGCGGCGGCCGAGCGGCTGCACGCGACGAACAATTTCCCGGAATTCACCGGGCGGCTGTGCCCGGCGCCGTGCGAGGACGCCTGTGTACTGACCATCAATGCCGACCCGGTGACGATCAAGAACGTCGAACAGGCGATCGCCGACCAGATCTGGGAACGCGGATACGCGCCGCCGCAGCCGCCCGAGATGCTCAGCGGGAAGACCGTCGCCGTCATCGGCTCCGGACCTGCGGGGCTGGCGGCGGCGCAACAACTCACCCGCGTCGGCCACGCCGTCGTCGTCTACGAGCGTGCCGACCGCATCGGCGGACTGCTGCGCTACGGCATTCCCGCGTTCAAGATGGAGAAGCGCCACCTGGACCGCCGGATCGAGCAGATGCGGGCGGAGGGCACCGAGTTCCGCACGGGTGTGGACGTCGGTGGCGATGTCGACGCGGCGGAACTCGCCGGGCGACACGACGCGGTCGTGATCGCCGTCGGAGCCACGGGGCAGCGCGAGCTGGCCGTCCCGGGCCGCGAGCTCCACGGCATCCATCAGGCCATGGACTATCTGACCCTGGCCAACCGGGTCACGGAGGGCGATCGCGACGTGCCGGCCGTCACCGCCGAGGGCCGGCACGTGGTGATCATCGGCGGCGGCGACACCGGTTCGGACTGTCTGGGCACCGTGCTGCGGCAGGGCGCTGCCTCCGCCGTGCAGTTGGACATCAATCCGGAGCCCGGTGAAACGCGACGGAACACCGAGCCCTGGCCCGTATATCCGAAGGTCTACCGGATATCCCATGCTCATGAAGAGGCCCGTGGGGGAGGAGACATGGATCCGAGAGTCTTCTCGTCCGCCACCCTCAGCTTCGAAGGGGACCGGTCCGGTCGTGTGCGCGCGCTGCGGTTGGCGGAGGTGGAGCCCGAGGGCAGAAGGCCGCGGTGGGAGACGGAACGCGTCATACCGGCGGATCTGGTCCTGCTCGCCCTGGGCTTCTTCGGTCCCGAACGGGGCACAGGTCTGATGCGGCAGCTCGGGCTCGTGCTGGACGACCGGGGGAACTTCGCCCGTGACAGCGCCTTCGCCGCCGAAACGGCTGGTACGGCGGGATCGGCCGAGCGGACGGCCCGAGCCGGGGAGGGCGGGGTGTTCATCGCCGGTGACGCGGGTCGCGGGCAGTCCCTGGTGGTGTGGGCCATCGCGGAGGGACGGTCCGTCGCGGCGGCGACGGACCGCTGTCTGAGCGGCTCCACGGTGCTCCCGGCACCGATCGCCCCACATGACCGGCCCATGATCGCCTGAGTGCCTCCGGTACACCCCCGCCGGTGCGTGGACATCCCGTCGGCAGGGACCGATGGCGGGCACACCGTTGTCCGTGTGCGGATTCCCCGTCGGCCGGGTCAGCGGTCTTCGTCACCCTGTGGGATGTGCGACAGAGGGACCCAGTCGCGGGATTCCCGCTGCACCACTTCCCGGCAGTACGCGCGCAGCCGCCGGGGCCACCGGTCCTGCCAGCGCTGCCAGATGAAGTAGTGCGACGCCACCAGGACGACCGCGGAAAGCATCGACGTCGCCAGCGTCGCCGCCAGCACGCCGATGACGCTCTCCGGGCCTTGCTCCGGCCCGGTGTCGGCCTCGCCGAAGACGCTGCGCACCAGCAACAGGCAGGTGCTGAGCGTGACCCAGCCCGCCGCGATCAGCCCTGCGGCCAGCGGTGCGCGCCGGGCGCGGTCGTCGTGCCGCGTGCGGTGCGGTGGCAGGTGGCCGGACAGCCGCTCCGCATGAGCCGCGCAGGCCGCTTCGAAGGCGGGGTGAGCGGTCAGCGCCCGCAGTGTCACAGGGTGCCCGGTGGACCAAGAACCGAAGGTGAACTGCCAGGCCTCCAGGGCCAATGGATGCTCCGGAGGCCGCACGCCCGCCTGCTCCGTCGCGGCGGACGGAACGAGCCGCGCGTCCTCGTCGATTCGTACCAGCCCTGCCGCGATCAGCGACCTCAAGGCCGTCCCGGCCGCTTCGCGCTCCCGCCCCCAGGGCGCCGACCTCCGGTATCCGGGCCCGATCAGCCACGCCGCGTGATACACATCCAGCTCGCCCGACGCGATGAGACGCTCCGTCGCCCGCACACCGTCGCGGTGACTCCACAGGGCCAGGGCGCCGATGCCCAGGTTCAGAACCACCACAAGCCCGCTCGTGCCCAGGGCGAGCCACGCCACAGCATCCATGGGGACAGGAATAGACCACGCTCTCGACTCTGGCCAGAGCGGGTCACCAAGTCGGGTGCGTCCGCGACCGATTCCGCGCCTCCCCACGCCACTTCTCACTGACCGGACCCGTGCCGCTCTCGACCCGGCGGTCGACGAGCTGAGCCGCTCGTCCCTGCGGGTCGTCGATCCGACCCCGGCCCAGTGGCGGCGCCTCCTGCGCGAGAACACCGAAGCCGAGGTGTTCCGGCATCGGAGCGCTCCCCGGTCCGGCCGATTCGCCGCCTCCCGTTCGCCGTCCGGCACGTGGGGCGAGGACATGAGTACGCCGGCAACAGCCCGCTGCTGTGGGCGTCGCACCAGCACATCGGCCCCTGACCGAACGGATCCCTTCGCACCACGCGCGGCGGACCGGCCTCCGGCCGAAGCCCGCCGCGCAGGACGTGGGGCCCGGCCGTGACCGGACACAGCCGGCGCACGCGTGTCCGTGACCGGCCGGGCCCCTTGGCCCCCGGTGCGTGACGGTCCCCGGACCGGGGACCGTCAGGGGCTGGCCCCGTCGAAGCCGTAGCGCAGCGGCTGCTCCTTCGCCCGGGGGTCGAGCCGGTAGACATACAGGGCTTCCACCCGCATGCCTTCGGGTGGCGCCTCGACTTCGCACGGCCAGGTGACCTGAACCACCGGTGGCCGACTGGTGACCCACATGCGCAGCCCGTGTGCGGGGCCGCCGTCGAGCATCGCGATCTGCTGGTTCGCCTGAGTATCGGAGGTGTCGGCATCCATGTTTACACTTTAATGGTTGCGCAATACGTTAATAGTCGTGAGCTGTGTCACGCCGGCCGGCGGCGGCGACGGCCCCGGCGAGCGCGCCGGGATCCGGACCGGTGGTCTCGAACGGCGCTGAGGTCACGGACATCAGCCGGTCAACGGACGGCAGTCGGCGTGAAGGTGGCCGACAGCGCCTCGCGTACGGTGTCGGCCAGGGCCACCGGGTCGCCGGTGGGTTTCACCGGGTACCTCTTGCGTTCCAGGTTCCAGGCGTTGTCCCGTGCGAACCAGTCGATCGCGGCCGGGGGCCGTCCGGTGGTCAGGGCCGTGTCGAGGGAGTCGAGGTAGAGCGTCCAGCGCTTGGCGTAGAAGTCGCAGACCAGTCCCGACCATTCGCGGTTCGCGTAGTCGCGCAGCCCGCCGGACTCGCTGCCGGAACGATGGCCCCAGGTGGTCAGGATCGAGCGGGCGTCGAACTCGGCGGTGGCCCGCTCGGCATCGGTGCCGCCCCAGGACCTGGCGTCCTTGAGCCAGGGGCCCAGCATGAACCGCCGGTCGGAGGCCAGCAGCCGGTCCAGCAGGGCGAGGTCCCGCTTCCACTCCGTGGCCCGCTGCCGGTACAGGGCAAGGTCCTTCTCCTCGTACGCGGACCTGATCTGCGGCAGCAGCGTACGGCTGCGATTGGCCAGGGACTGCCGCGCCACATCCACCACGTCGAACCGGTACGCGTCCGACTTCCGCAGTTCGGGGGCGACTTGGAGCAGCTCCGCGAGCGCCCGCCGCACCGTCGACGCGTCGTACCGCATGGACGACGGGCTCCAGCTGGCCGCGGAGCCGGCGGTCAGTGCGGGGCGTGCGGTGAACAGGCTGTCCTGGGACTCGCTCCAGGTGCCGGACGGGGTGCTGTAGGGGCCCGCCCGCAGCAGCTCCCATGCCTTGGCGGCATGCGGATCGGCGCCACCGTAACGGCGCTCCGCGTAGTCGGCGAACCAGGCCGCGCCGTCGGACGGGGCGCTCTGCCAGGCGAGTTCGGTGAACAGCTCGTAGGCGGCGGGGTTGCCGCCGGTGCCCTCCGGCAGGTAGGCGATTCCCTGGAGCGCGCTGCCCGGTTTGGCGCGCCATTCGTTGAACCGGGCAGTCCAGACAGCGGAGTTGGCCCCGATCGTGGTGTGCCCCCCGAAGTTGGGGATGGTTCCGAAAGCGTACGCCGTGCCGTGCCAGGCGGCCTCCCGGTCCAGGCCGTTGTAGCGGTCGGCCAGTCCGTCGACGATGAACAGCCTGCTCCTGTCGACCGCGTCGATGAGCTGCGTGGAGGGATTGCTCTGCCAGCCGAGCAGAACCCAGGTGGCGCCCGGGTGCGCGGTCTGCAGAGCGTTCATGACGGCCCGGGCCGCCTCCGCGATGGGCACCTCGCCCGGCCTGCCGCCTTCGTGCAGCAGATCCATCTTGTACATGGTGGAGTCGCCGAACACCTTCCGCTGGTGACGGTAGAAGGCCTCGGCGACCTTCGGGAACATCCCGCCGCGCGGGTCCAGCCAGTCCGGCCGCTCGAAACCGACCCAGTCGCCCTGCGGGACCACGGGGCCCGTCGGGTTGCGGTCCGTGAACCCGGGCGGGACCGTGCCGTAGTAGCCGGGCAGGACCGGGGTCATACCGAGCAGGCGCAACCGGTCGGCGATCCTGCGGCCGAGCGCGGCGCGCCGGTCCAGCAGTTTCTCGGTGACCGGGCCACCGAAGCCGGACATGTTCTGCATCAGCCACCACGGCTGGTGCGCCGGACCGGGAATCCAGGACGCGAGGTCCTTCTTCGCGTAACCGAACTCCTGGAACGTGTCGTAGTACACGGCGTCCGCACCCATCTGCACGAACACCTCGTTGACGCCGTGCAGGGCCAGGACGTCGATCTGCCTCTCGTACGAGGCCCAGTCCCGGTACGCGCCGGAGTAGCCGTCGTCCGTGTCATTGAGGGCGAACCGGTGCGGCACCGAGGCGTCGCGGCGGACGGTGCCGACGGGCGCGGGGAGCCTCTTCTGAAGCCTCGACGTGCTGTCACCGGGCCAGCCGATGTCGACCTTCGCCGTGTACTTCAGGTACCAGTCGACTCCGCTGAGCAGCACGGCGGGGCTGGTTCCCCGAACCCGCACATGGCCCGTGGTCCCGGAGACGGCGAAGTAGTCACCGGACGCGGGGCGGCTCACCGGAACGAGGTCGAACTGCCCGGCGTGCCGAGGGAGAAGGCGACGCAGGGCCGCCTCGGCCGGCCCGGCGGCGAAGGCGGGTCCGCCGCGGGCAACCGCCTCCGCGGGAGCGCTCAACATCGCGGCCAGCACCGTGAGGGCGGTCGCGCAGCCGACGATCCAGGATCTGACGCTTCTCAAGGCGGACCTCGTCCGACGAAGGGATGCGGGGGCTTGCCGAGTACATGGAGCGGACGCGCATCAGACTTACTAACGGAGCATTCGTTAATATGGGCAGGGCATGCCGCGACCGTCAAGAGCGCCGACAACCCCGCGCTCTCGAAGTGCTGGGTAAAGTGTCGACAGTGCGGTCCGGCAGGGGAGTTGACGCACATGTCAGTCCGAGGAACGGCAGCCACCGGTCCGCACGTCCTGCGCCGGATGAATGTCGCCGCGGTCCTGGCCGCACTGCGGGAGGGCGACGCGCCCACCGCCCGCGTCACGGACCTCGCCGCGCTCACCGGACTGTCACGGCCCGCGGTGACCAGGGCCCTGAGCGAACTGAGGGACTGCGGACTGGTGGAGTTCACCACGGCCGCCGGACCGCAGCAGCTCGGCCGCCCCGCCCAGTACGCCAGGTTCCGCGCCGAGTCGGGACACGTCGCCGGGGTCGACATCGGCCCGCACAAGGTGCTGGTGATGATCGCGGACCTGGCGGGCCGGGTACTGGCCACGCATCGCGTGGCCGTGGACAGGGGGACGGCCGGGCCGCGCCTGTTCGCCACGGTCCGGGCCGCGCTGACAGCGGCGGCGGCCGAGGCGGGCGTGCCGCTGTCGAACCTGTGGGCGGTGAGTGCGGGCACCCCGGGGATCGTCGACCGGGAGCGGGGCGAGGTGCTGCTCGCTCCCAGCATTCCCGACTGGGCCGGGCTGCCTGCCGTCTCGCTGCTGCGCGAGTGGCTGCGCTGTCCGGTGTCCATCGAGAACGACGTCAACCTCGCGGTGCTCGCCGAGCGTTGGCGGGGCGCCGCGGACCCCTCGGCGACCGGCGGGGGCGACGATGCCGGTATGCGCACCGACTGTCTGGTCTTCGTCCAGTGGGGAAGGCGCATCGGCACCGGCATCGTCATCAACGGCCGCCCCTACCGGGGGAATTCGGCCGCCGCCGGTGAGCTGGGATTCATCGACCTGCAGGAGGATTCCGGCACGGCCCCCGGACCGCGTCCGGCCGACGGCATGGGACCGTTCGAACGGCTCGTCGGCGCCGAGGCCATTCACCGGCTGGCCCTGGAGGCCGGTGCTCCCGTCGGCGACGCCCATGACATCGCGCCGCTCTTCGCGGCGGCCGAGGCGGGGGACCGGACCGCCGTCGACGTGGTGGAAGAGGTGGCCGCCCGGTTCGCCCGCGGACTCGCCGTGCTCCTGCTCGTCCTCGATCCGGGCCGGGTCGTCGTCGGGGGCGGTGTCTCGCGGGCGGGGGACACCCTGCTCGACCCGGTGCGCAGGCACCTGCGATCCCGCAGCCTGGTGCCGGTGGAACTGGACGTGTCGGTGCTCGGTGAACGAGCCGTCGCGCTGGGGGCGGTGCGCCACGCCCTGGACGTCGCCGAAGAACGCGTGACGACGACCCACCGAGGAGTCACGTAGCGACGAGGCGGGGGCGGTGCGCGGCGGACGGCGAGGGGCGCCGGGCGGAGGGACGGAGGCGTACCGACAGCCGCTGTCACCCGGACGGTCGGCCCGCGTCACCCCGTTGCTCTCCGGGCCGTGCCACCACCGTCGGCCCCGGTGACGCTGGGTCCGGCGTCCTTCCCTCCAGTGGAGCGCCGCAATCCCTCGTCGGTGCCGTTCGTTTGCTGGGAGAGCGTGATGGATCTGCGTCTGACAGGCAAGGCGGCCGTGGTCACCGGCGCCGGCCGGGGTATCGGCCTGGCGGTGACACGGGCGCTCGCCGACGAAGGCGCGAGAGTGGTCGCGGCCTCCCGTACTCTCACCGACCCGCTGTCCGAACTGACGGCGCGTGAGGACGTCCACTTCGTGCGGGCGGACCTCAGCCGGCCCGACGGCGCCGAGGAACCGGTGGCGGAAGCGGTCGCCCGGTACGGCGGCCTGGACATCCTCGTCAACAACGTCGGGGCCGTGCGTCCGAGAGCGGGCGGCTTCCTGTCCGTCGGCGACGACGAATGGACATGGGCGCTGACGGTCAACCTCCTCACCGCGGTGCGCACCACACGCGCCGCCCTGCCACACCTGATCGCAAGCGGCTCCGGCTCGATCGTGACGGTCGGATCGGTCACCGCCTTTCTGCCCGACCCCTCGGTCATCGACTACGGAGCGAGCAAGGCCGCGCTGAGCAACTTCTCCAAGGCCCTGTCCAAGGAGGTCGGCCCGCACGGGGTACGCGTGAACACCGTCAGCCCCGGGCCCGTCGCCACGGACCTCTGGCTGGGCGAGGGAGGCATCGCGCAGACCGTCGCGGCGGCCGACGGCAGCGCCCCGGACGACATCGCCCAGGGCTTCGCGTCCCGGGCCGTGACCGGGCGGTTCAGCCTGCCGGAAGAAGTCGCCGATCTGGTGCTCCTGCTGGCGAGCGGCCGGTCGGGCAACGTCACCGGATCGGACTTCGTCATCGACGGGGGCCTCGTCACGACGCTGTGACGGAAGCGATCTGTGACGGGAATCGATCTGTGACGGGAGGGGACCGGCGCGGGAGAAGGCATGGTGTCGGGAGACCCCCGTGCCCCGCACCGGTGAGCTTCCCGCCGGCCGCGGCGCGCCACGAGCGTCGACAACCATCGGAATCTGTCCGGGTCCGCGTCCCCGTGGAGGAGGACCCCGAACGGGAACAGGGCATCGCATGCCACCATCACTCGGCCGCCGCGCCCTGTTGCTCGGCACCGGCGGACTGCTCGCGGGGCCCTTGGGCTGCTCGGCCACGTCCCGGACGGCCGCCGGCCCGTCCACGTCCGTATTCCCGTCCACGCCACCGCCCTTGCCGACGACCACGGCCTGGCGTCCCGACCGCGGCGACGTGGAGCCCGACGTGAAGCTGCGTGCCGTGCGGGTGGTGGAGGCGATCGGCGCGTGGCCCGCCGGGCAGGGCGGTGTGGCGGCGGCGAAGAGACGGGTGGCCGCGCTGGGGGCGGTGCCGTCACTGGTGGACCGGGCTGGTGCGCTGCGTCCCGACGCGGACCGGGCCGCGCTCCAGGTGATCGACGCGCAGTACGGCGGGATTCTGGCGGACTCGGCCAGTGTGCTGGTGGTGTGCCGTCAATGGACGCCCGGCCACGCGGGCGGCACGACCGTCGACGTACGGCTGAGTCGGGCCGGGCCCTCCTGGGAGGTCACCGATCTCCATCCGGCCCGCCCCGGCGCCGCCGCAGCCGCGCTGCCCACGGAGGCGAAGCGGGTACTGGCCGAACCGCGGATCGGTCTGCCGCCCGCGGCCGAGGCGGACATCCGCAGCGGGCACGTCCACCCGACCGTGCTGCGGGCCCTGCTGAGCCTGGCCGGCACGTACCGGATGGACCTCAGCGTGATCCGCTCCGGGCACCCGCTGTACGTGTTCGGCACCGACCGGCCCAGTGACCATCCACCGGGCCGGGCCTTCGACGTGGCGCGGATCGACGGGCACATGGTCGTCGATCCGGCCACGTCACGCCGGTTGATCGAGTCGTTCATGCGTGACGCGGCGGCCGGTTCGTACAACGTCGGCGGGCCGCTCCGGCCCTCCGGCGGCGCGACGGCGAATCAGTTCTTCACCGACGCCACCCATCACGACCATGTCCACGTGGGATTCACGGCCTGACGACCGCCTCGCCGCTCAGGCACGCTGGTCGAGACCCGCGCCCAGCGGTGGCTGTGGGGCGTCGAGCAGTGAGGTGTCCACCTCGCCGACGCCCCAGCCGTACGCCAGCTTGTGCACTTCCAGTACGAAGAAGGAGTCGGTCGAGACGATTCCGTCGATCTGATGCAGTCTGCGGTTCATCAGATCGGTGAAGTGGTCGGTGTCCCGGCAGATCACCTCCGCCATCACGTCGTAGGTACCCGCCGTCATGATCACGTAGGAGGTCTCGGGCACCTCCCTCAGCCGTCGGCAGACCTCTTGGGCGCTGCCCGGCCTCACCCGGATGCCGACCATGGCGAACCGGTCGAAGCCGATGGTCAGCGGGTTGGCGATACCGACGATCTGGAGAGTGCCGTTCTCCTCCATGCGCTGGACGCGGTAGCGCACGGAGGAGGCGGGGATGTCGAGTTCCTCGGCGATCTGGCTGTACGGGCGGCGGCCGTCCGCTTGGAGTGCGGCGATGATCTGGCGGTCGGTGTCGTCCAGGGGGCTGCCACCCAGCGTGCTCATGCTCTTGCTCCGGCTCTCATGTACGGCCCATCACGGTGTGCGGGCCTGGTTCTTCGGTCGTACGGCCTATCCTGCCCGGCTCAGGAATCGAAACCGAGGCCGAGTCGGTCCAGGGCGCGCAGCCACAGATTGCGATGGCCGTGTGTGTCCTCGCGGGCCATGGACCAGCGGGTGGCCTCGACGAGCGCGTGGGCGCTGTTGAGTCCTTCGACCTGCCAGGGCGTGGCGGCGACGGTGACCTTCCCGCCGCGTACGAATCAGCAGTCGATGCCGTGGGTGTCCAGGTCGCGCCGGAAGGCGTCGAAGTTCTCCATGCCCAGGCGGTGCAGCAGCCGGGCCTCGGCGGGCCGGCGGTCGGCGCCGTTGGCGAGGCCGTGGGTGAGGCCGAGT
This sequence comes from Streptomyces sp. NPDC104309, assembly GCF_055584025.1. Taxonomy (NCBI): domain Bacteria; kingdom Bacillati; phylum Actinomycetota; class Actinomycetes; order Kitasatosporales; family Streptomycetaceae; genus Streptomyces; species Streptomyces sp. NPDC104309. The sequence goes on from NZ_JBVJMV010000029.1 coordinate 53,486, forward strand.
GAGCAGAAGCCGCCGTTGCGGCCGCCGGCCGCGTGGCCGCAGGTGTTCTGTTCGACGACGAGGACGTCCGTTCCGGGTCTGCGCGTGTGGCGAGCAGCGCGGTCCACAGGCCGGTGTAGCCGCCGCCGACGAGGGCGAGATCGCAGGTGGTGTCGGCGGTCAGCCGGGGCAGGGGCGTGGGGTGTTCGGGCCGGTCCAGCCAGTAGGGGACGGCCTCCGTGTCACGCAGGCGGCTGCGGTGGCCGGTGGGGCGCGGGGCGACGGTGGTCATGTGGCGGGTACCTCGTTGCCGGCGTGGTGGGGCAGCGCGGGCCGGGGCCCCGACGTTGGTCGGGGCCCCGGTCGGCGGTGGGAGCGGGCGGGGCGGTCAGAGACTGATGACGCCGGTGCGGGTGTCGGTCATGTCCATGAGCGTCCACTTGCCGCCGATGCGGCCCCAGCCGGTGGACCGGCTGCCGGCGCCGCCGAACGGCATGTTGATGTCCCACCAGTTGTTGCTCTCGTTCACGACGACCTGGCCGACGGCCATTTCCTCGATGAAACGGAACGCGGAGGTCATGCTCCGGGTGAAGACGGCGCCCTGGAGGCCCAGTTTGTCGTCGTTGGCGATGCGCAGCAGATCGTCCTCGTCCTGTCCGGTGATGATCGGTACGACCGGTCCGAAGGACTCCTCACGGGACAGCAGACTGTCCTCGGGGACACCGTCCACCACGGTGAACTCGTAGTAGAGGTCGGTGGGGTGGCCCGAGGCGCGCTTGCCGCCGAGCAGGACGCGTGCGCCCCGCTCGCGGGCATCGGCCATGTGGCGGTCCATCTTGGCGGCGACGCCCTCGTTGTTGAGGGGGCCGAGAACGGTCTTGGGGTCGAACGGGTCGCCGAGGGTGATGCGCTGGGCCTCGCGCAGGACGGCCTCGACGAACTCGTCGTGGATGTCGGCGTGCACGATGACGCGTTCGGTGGCGCAGCAGACCTGTCCGGCGCACGGGTAGGCGCCGTCGACGGCGGCCTTCGCGGCGGCCTCGACATCGGCGTCGGCGAGGACGACGAGCGGGCCGTTGCCCGAGCATTCCATGATGGAGCGCTTGAGCCCGGCGGCGGACTGGATCTTCGCCCCGGTCGCGGAGGAGCCGATGAAGCCGATCGCGTGAATGCCCTCGTGACGCACCAGCGCCTCGCCGGTGTCACCCTCACCGGGCACGATGTTGACGAGGCCGGCGGGCAGTCCGGCGGCGACGAACGCCTCCATCGCCCTGAGGACGGTCAGCGGGGTGTTGGCCGGCGGCTTGACGACATGGGCGTTGCCGGTGGCGAGACCGGGGGCGACGAACTCCGCGAGCATCAACAGCGGGAAGTTCCACGGCGTGATGATGCCCCATGTGCCCACCGGGCGCTGGAAGGTGAACATCCGCTTGGTGTTGTCGGTGGAGGGCAGCGTCTCGCCGTGCAGCCGTACGGCGTCCTCGGCGTGCAGATGGAAGAGCTTGGCCGCCTCCTCGATGTCGGCGACGGACTCGGCGAGCGGCTTGCCCTGTTCCAGGGACTGGAGGCGGGCGAGTTCGTCCACGCGCCTGCCGAGCTCCGTACCGATGCGGTGACAGAGCTCGGCGCGGGTCCACACATTGGTCGCGGCCCAGGCCGGCTGGGCCTCGTTCGCGGCACGCACCGCGGCGTCGACGTCGGCCTCCGCGGGCAGGGGGAAGCTGCCCACGAGTTCGCCCGTCGCGGGGCTGATGACCTCATGGGTCTTCCCGGAGGTGCCGTCGGTGAAGGCGCCGTTGATGAAGAGCTGGTGCCGGTCGGCGGTCGGGGTGGTCATGCGTTGGCCTCTCTGTCCTGTCCTGACCGGGAACAGGGCGCGTCGGCTCGGAGCCGCGCCGTCCCGGGTCTGGTGCGAAGCGATGACTGGAGACTCGCTGAGCAATCAGGGACTGTCAAGACTGCTGAATCAGCAATCGAGTAAGTCGATCACTGCTAATTCATGAGTATTGACAGACGTTTTTCGCTTCCCTTATAACCAGGCCACATCGGCACTCCTGCCTGCGCCCACCCTGAGGGGAACGCCATGTCATCCCAGCCACAGACTCCAGCCCCGCCCTCCTCGGACCCGTCGCACTCGACGGGTGCGACGGCCCCCGCACTGGCGAAGAAGATGAGCTGGTTCGACGGATTCGCGATGTCGCTGACCATGCCCGCGGCGCTGATCGCCTCGCTCGGCGCCTCCATCGGCGGTCTCGGTGCCTGGGGTGCCATCGCCCTGTGGGCCGCCTCGATGGTGCTGGCCACGGCGACCAACTGGATCTACACCGAACTGGCCGCGATGTTCCCCGACTCCTCCGGCGGGATCGCGCACTACGCGACCGAGGGCTGGAAGAAGCGGGCGCCCGTGGTGGGCCCGATCGCGAGCATCGGCTACTGGTTCCCCTGGACCACGGCCCTCGCGGTGTACTCCGGACTCATCGGCTCCTTCGTCCGGGCCCAGTGGTTCCCCGGCCAGGACTGGAGCGTGGAGTTCGGACCACTGAAGGTGGACTTCCCCATAGCGGTGGGCCTGCTCGTCATGCTGCTGCTGTTCGGCGCCGCGATGATCGGCCTGCACGTCGCCATGTGGGTCGTCTACGTCACCGGCGGTGCGCTGCTGATACCACTCGCCGTCTTCATCGTCCTGCCGTTGTTCTCCGGTGACTGGAGCGCACAGGGTCTGCACTGGAACCTGCACGGTGCCGCGGGACTGCGCGAGGCCCTGGTATGGCTGTACGTCATGGCGTGGACCTCGTTCGGCGTGGAGGTGTGCGCGACCTTCGCCCCGGAGTACAAGGACACGGTGCGCGACACCACCCGGGCCCTGCGCGCCGGGGTGCTGTTCTCCCTGGGGGTCTTCATCCTGCTGCCGCTGACCCTGTCGGGATACGTCGGCGAGAAGGCCATCGGCGAGGAGCCCACCACCTTCTTCGTCGGCGCCTTCCAGGACCTGGTGGGCGGTGCCTCCGACCTGATGGTCGTCTTCCTGATCGCCTCGTTGCTGCTCATCATGATCACCGGCCTCGCCGACGGCTCCCGGGTGCTGTACGAGATGGGCAAGGCGGGACTCACCATCAAGCAGGTGGGGGTGCTGAACCGGCGCGGCGTGCCGGCTCGGGCCCTGCTGGTGGCCCTGGTGCTGAACGTCTTCGTACTGACGGTGCTTCAGACCCCGCTGGCCATCATCGTCACGGGCAATCTGGGGTACATCCTCACCCATGTGCTGGCGGTCTCCGGCTTCGCACTGCTGCGCAGGGACCGGCCCGACGCGGTGCGGCCCATCCGGCTGCCCCGGTTCTTCGTACCGCTGGCCTGGACGCTCGCCGGCTTCCTCACCGTGGTTCTGGTGGTGGGCGCGACCGGATTCTCCATCACCGGGTACGGCGGCTACACCGAACTGGGTGTGGCGCTCGCCGTCCTGGTGGCGGCGGTGCTGCTGTGGCTGTACCGGATCAAGGTGCAGGACCGGCGGCCCACCGACGACCGGCAGCCCACGAACGGCCGGCCGGTCTGACGCGGGCGGCGTCCACACCACGTCAAGGTGCTGGAAAGCAGGCGGAAAGTGGTCCTGCGGGCAACAGGCGGCCCTCCCGGGTGACCTGAGTCGGAGATTCGTCGCTGGTCGGGTGAAGGATGCGCATCCGAACCGGACGGGCACGTCCGTACGGTGGGGTTCGGTGAGCCGGGGCGCTGCGACGGCGTACCGGCGGGCATGGGAAAGAGATGCCAGGAGTATCCGCACCCGTGGTCAAGCTAGTCCGGCGTACCACCGAGCCGGTCGGGGCGCAGACCCTGCGCTCCACGGCGGCAGCCGTCATCGCCTACATCGTGGCGGTGTGGACCCTTCCGCATCCGGCACCGCTCACGGCGCCGCTCACCGCGCTCCTCGTCGTACAGGTCACCCTCTACGCCACCCTCACCACGGGGATCCGCCGGGTGAACTCCGTCGTCGTCGGCGTGCTCATCGCCACTGCCTTCAGCTCCCTGGTCGGCCTCAGCTGGTGGAGCCTCGGACTGACGATCTTCGCTTCGCTGATCATCGGGCGGCTGGTGCGCGTCGACGAGTTCGTACCCGAGGTGGCGATCAGCGCGATGCTCGTACTGGGCGTGTCCCAGGTCGCCTCCACCGCGTGGGACCGTGTGCTGGAGACCCTGATCGGCGCCGGTGTGGGACTGCTGTTCAACCTGCTGTTCGCGCCACCCGTATGGGCGCAGTCCGCGGGTGCCTCCATCGACAGCCTGGCCAGGGCGATGGGGCGGCTGTTCCGTGCGATGGGAGAGGACGTGTACGGGCACATCTCCGTCCAGCGGGCGGCCGACCGGCTCCATGAGGCCCGCCGGCTGGACCACGACATCGTGGAGGTCGACGCCTCGCTGCGGCAGGCCGAGGAGGGCCTCACCCTCAATCCACGCGTCAGACAGGGGCTGCTCTACCGGGTCGTGCTCCGAACCGGCCTGGACACCCTGGAGATCTGTGCCGTGGTGCTGCGGGTGTTGTCACGCACACTCACCGACCTGGCCAAGGCCCGTACCGACGAGACCCTGTTCCCCGCCGACGTGGCCGAATCCCTCAGGGAACTGTTCGGACAGATGGCCGACGCCATCGAGAGCTTCTCGGAGTTGATCACCACTCCGGTCGCGGAGAACGCGGAGGAGGCCGAGGACCGGCTGGCCCGCGCGCTCGCCGTCAGCCGCGCGACCCGGGACCGGGTGGCGGACCTGCTCCTCGAAGACGTCCAGGAACACCCCAGGCAGTGGCAGTTGCACGGGGCCCTGCTCGCCGAGGTCGACCGGATTCTGGACGAGCTCGACATCGACAAGCGCACGGAGCGCCTCGGCAAAGAGCTCGACCGGCGCTCCGCGCAGGCGCACGACCGTCATCCTTGGCTGCACGCCGTGTCGCGACGGCTGCGAGGCACCCGGGACTGAGACGGCGCGGGCGGACGGCCCTATCCGGAGGCCGGAAGCCGTTCGATGGCGACCATGGCCGCGTCGTCGCCCAGACGCCCCCCGGCGTGGCGGACCAGGTCGGCGCAGAGTGCCTCCAGCAGCGAGCCCGGCCCGCTGCCGCAGTGCGACGCGGCCCGTTCCGGGAGCGGATAGAAGACCCCTGACCGGTCCCGGGACTCTATGACGCCGTCGGTGTACAGAAGCAGGGTGTCGCCGACGTCGAAGGTGAACGTCTCCGCCATGTGTTCGGTGACCAGCAGATGCGCCAGCCCGAGCGGCGGGGCGGGTACCCGCACATCGAGCGGGATCACCTCTCCGGCACGCAGCAGGAGCGGCGGTGGATGACCGCAGCTGACCAGGCGCAGTTCGGCGGCGGCATCGGGGATGTCGAGAACGGCCGCGGTGACGAAGGACTCCGCGAGCTCATGGTCGTCGTTCCCGTCCCCGTCCGTGGCGACGGCGTACTGCTGGTCCGGCGCGATGCTCGCCTCCAGGCGCGCCACCAGGTCGGGCAGGTGCGACTCCTGGCGGGAAAGAGCGTGGAATGCCCCCAGGACACTGGCCGCCTCGCCGATGGCGGCCAGTCCCTTGCCGCGGACGTCACCGATGATCAGGCGGGTTCCGTCGCTGGTGCGGGCGGCGGCGTAGAGGTCGCCCCCGATCTGGGCCTCCGCCTCCGCGGCCAGATAGACCGAGGCGATGCGCAGGGGGCCGCTCCGTGCGGGCAGCGGTCGCAGGACCACTTGCTGCGCGGCCTCGGCCACCGACCGCAGCTGGGACACCGCCTGTTCGTTCCGCTCCCTCAGCCGGGCGAAGAAGGTGACGAAGACCGAGATGAGAACGAGTGCGACGATCTGGTAGGTGTGGTTGAGGTCGTTGATGCTGCTGCGCATGACGGCCACCCCGGACTGGGCCAGCACGGCGACCGCACCGACGAAGGCGGTCATGCGAGGCCCGGTGAACGAGGCGGCCACCGCGGGAGCCGCCACCAGGAACGGGCCGAGATGCACATCCGGTGGCGAGAAGACATCGACCACCGTGACGACGGCGATCAGCGCGAACGGCATCGCCACGAGAGCGTTCCTGCGCCTTCGGGTCTTGCGGAACAACTGCGGGAACGGCTGGGAACCCATGCTTACGGGATACCCCACCCGGTCCGCCGCCGCGCCCCGTGACAGCGGATCGACGCGGCCCGGCAACACCCCCTCGTCACGCTGCGTCGCCCGGAGCTCACCCGGACGGTCGGCCGCTTTCACCCGCCTGCTTCTCGTGTCGCGCCGTTCCGGCCGGGCCTGGAAACGCTGGGCCCACCAACCGCTCCTCGACGAAGAGAGAACAGCATGACCGTCTCGGCCTTCCTCGCCCCGCGGACACGGATACCCGGGCGTCGCGCGCGGATCGTCGCCGCCACACTCACCACGGCGGCTTTCGCCGCCGCCCCCGCGGCCGTCGCGGCCGACGGCGGCGCCGACACGGCCGGCACCAAGCCCACGGTGGTGCTGGTGCACGGCGCGTTCGCCGACGCCTCAAGCTGGAACGGCGTGACGGAACGACTGCAACGTGCGGGCTACGAAGTCATGGCGCCGGCCAATCCACTGCGCGGGCTCGCCCATGACTCCGCGTACATAGCCAGTGTGCTGAAGAGCATCAGGGGTCCGATCGTGCTGGCCGGGCACTCCTATGGAGGCGCGGTGATCAGCGATGCCGCCGCGGGGAACCCGCAGGTGAAGTCGCTGGTGTTCGTCTCCGCGCTCATGCCGGACAAGGGGGAGAGGCTGGCGGATCTGTCCGCGAAGTTCGCGGGAAGCGAGCTGAACGCGGCGCTGAAGCCGGTGCCGTTCCCGGACGCCGACGGTAGGGAAGGGGCCGACCTGTACATCCGGCCCGACAAGTTCCACGGCGTCTTCGCGGCTGACGTGCCGTCGGGTACTACGGCTGTCATGGCCGCTGCCCAACGCCCCATCAACGGGGCCGCGTTCATGGAGAGGGCGGCGGGGGCCGCCTGGAGGACCATCCCGTCCTGGGCACTGGTCGCCACCCGTGACAAGGCCATCGCCCCGGACCTCGAACGCTACGAGGCCAAGCGGGCCAAGTCCCGCACCGTCGAGGTCGACTCCTCGCACGTCGCGATGGTGTCGCGCCCCGACGCCGTCGCCGATCTCGTACGGAAGGCCGCCGGCGACAACACACCCGCCGCGTCCACCATGGCCTCGACGGGCACCAGCACGCTGGTCCTGGCCTGCTTCGGCGGACTCGCGGGCGTGACCGTCCTGACCGGCGCGGGCCTCGTGAAGGCCGTCCGCAGGCGTCGGGCCGCCGGCAGCGGGCCCGGCGCAGCCCTCTGACACCCATCGGTGAGGGCTCGGGTGCGGGCCGGTCCCCGGGATCGGTCCGCACCGCGCACGGCACGGGACCACCGATGTGCCATCCGCCCCGTGGAGGGAACAACTCGGGTCGCAGCACTACGGAACCAGCCGGGACTCCGACAGGCGGGGCGAGGGCGGCGCCGCGCCGTCCCGTGTCGCGGAGTACAGCGCGGCGTGCTCCTCGCGGGACACCACCGACCGGCCGCCGCTCAGCGTGAGGCGGCGTCCCCGCGGGGTCGTCCAGCGGACCTCGGCGCAGTCGCCGACGCAGTCCACCTCGGGCTCCGGCACCTGCTCCCCGGACGGCCCCGTGGCGGACGGCACGAGGGAGAGGGACCCCGCCGCGATGGTGTCGCCCAGCGCCGTCCAGTCCAGCTCCGCCGGGCTCGCGCTCTCGAAGAGGACGACCTCGATCCGCATCCCGTCGGCGCGCGGGACCAGCCGGACCGTCGGCCTATGGCCGCCGAAGCCGGCCCCGGCCAGCCTGAAGGCCAGCCGTGCCGTCCCCAGATCGAGATCGACAGCGCCGTCGACCGCGGACGTCTCCGGCACCGGTGGTGCGCCGATCAGGTCCACCACCAGCCGCGGTGAGCGCGCCCGGAACCGGTCACCCGGCCGGATCATGTCGAGGTGGTGGTGCCGGTCGCCCGCCGGGCAGGCGAAGCCCGTCAGCCAGGCGACATGCGGGCCGCTCCGCACGGTGGAGATCACCCCCGAGGCGAAGTCGAAGTCCTCCGCCCCGTCGTCCTTCAGCAGATGGACGTGCAGATGTCCGGGGTGCCGTCGGGGCGTACCCAGTGGCCGAGCAGCGGGCGCCGCTGCAGCCAGGTGTCCTGGTGGTTCACACTGCCCAGCGTGGTGACCGCGTCCAGCCACGCGGTGCCCGTCTCCGGCGACGGGCTCCGGGCGAAGAGCTCCCGGTGCCCACGCTCACCGTCCGGCGTCGGTGCGCCGACCGTCCCGTTCTGCAAGCCGGCCATCGCCGCCCCGGTCCAAGCCGCGCTCGACAAGCCGGCCAACGTGCCGGTCGCACACTTCGCCCCGTACGCCAAGGCACTCAACGAGTACGAGCCGGCCATCGAGCCGCCCGTCGAGACGCAGAACGTCTACAAGGCCCTCGACAGCGCCGTGCAGGCCGTACTGACGCGCGAGAACGCCGATCCGGTCGAGCAGCCGAAGAAGGCTGCCCCGCAGGTCACGTCCCAGGTGGAGCGCGCGCAGAACTGAGGCGTCTCGGGTACGTCAGGCACTGAGCACAGCACGAGGAGAGGCGACGAGACGTCGACGAGCAGGTCACACGCGCCTGTGGCGCCCGCCGGGAACCGCACCCGGAAGGACCGGACGAAGCAACGGCCGTCCACCGCCCCCTCGGTGCCCCGGCCGGGGACTTCGGACGGGCCGCCGCCGGACGCCTCCCCGAATCGTGGCGGCCCGGCGGAACGCCTCGTCCACTGGGCCAGGCGAGGAGGTGCCACCACCCTTCTGTTCGGCCTGCCGATGGTGCTGTGCTTCTCCTGGTAGCCGATCGTCCAGAGCGTCCGGCTCAGCTTCGAGCAGACCAATCTGGTCGGTCCCGCGGAATGGGTGGGCCTGGACAACTTCCGGCATGTGCTGGAGGACCCCCTGCTGTGGACGGCGGTCAAGAACACCGCGCTGTTCGCGGTGCTCGCCCTGGTGATCGGCCTCCCGGCGCCGCTCCTCCTCGCGGTGCTCATCGCCGAACTGCGGTGTGGCGGCACACTGTTCCGTATCCTCGCCTACCTGCCGGTGACGGCACCCGGCCCCGCGCTCCATGTCACACCGTCGCACGTCACACTGTTCCGAGTCCCACCACGAGGAGAGCAGCACCATGGCCCTGTTCGACCTGCCGCTCAACGAACTGCGCGACTACCGGCCGCGGATCGACGAACCGGACGACTTCGACGCCTTCTGGTCGACGACCCTGGCCGAGACCCGTGCCCACGCCCCCGCCGTCTCCTTCGAACCCGTCGACACGGGACTGACCGGTCTGCGTACCTGGGACACCACGTTCGCCGGCTTCGGCGGCCATCCGGTCAAGGGCTGGTTCAGCGCCCCCGCGCACGCCGACGGCCCGCTGCCGCTCATCGTCCAGTTCCACGGCTACAACGGCGGTCGCAGCCTCCCGCACTGCTGGGGCATGTGGCCGCTGGCCGGCTTCGCCCACTTCATCATGGACGTACGCGGCCAGGGCAGTGGCGGCAACGTCGGCGACACCCCCGACCCGGTCGGCTCCGGCCCCTCCCACGCCGGTTTCATGACCCGGGGCATCGAGGACCCCGAGAGCTACTACTACCGCCGGGTCTTCGACGATGCCGTGCGCGCCGTGGCAGCGGCCCGCTCCCATCCGCTGGCTGATCCCACCCGCACGGTCGCGCTCGGCGGCAGCCAGGGCGGTGGCATCACCCTCGCGGTCGGTGCACTCGTCCCCGACGTGGCGGCCATCGCCACCGACGTACCGTTCCTCTGCCACTTCGGACGGGCCGTCACCCTCACCGACGCCGACCCGTACGCGGAGATAGCCCGCTACCTCAAGATGCACCGAGGCAAGGAGGAGACCGTCTTCCGCACCCTGTCGTACTTCGACGGGGTGTCGTTCGCCGCGAGGGGCCGAGCCCCCGCGCTGTTCTCCGTAGCCCTGCAGGACCAGACCTGTCCGCCGTCCACGGTCTTCGCCGCCCACAACGCGTACGGCGGTGAGAAGAAGATCGAGGTCTACCCGTTCAACGGACACGAAGGCGGCGCCATGTTCCAGGAGGCCGCTCAACTCCGTTGGGTGCCGAAGACCCTGGAAGAGGCCGGCTGAGCCCTGCCGCGGTCCGGCGGGTGTTGTGGATCACGGACAGACCGTGGACAGCACGTATATCGTCCCTCGGGGCACGTCATGGCCCTGCGACGCGGCAAGGACGAGGGCGGACAGTGCGGCAGAGAGCCTACGGGCAGGCGATGCTGGCCGTCGCCTGCGCGCTGATGGTGTGGCAGGTCTGGATGATGTGGTACATCGCCAGTCACGAGGCCGTCTCCGTACGATGGAGCTGCGACGGGACCGGCGGCTGCGCCAGCGACCAGTTCGCGTCGGCGGCCCCGATCGTCGGAGTGGGCTCGGCTGTCGTCCTCGGTCTGCTCTCCGCCCGTTTCCTGCACCGTGCCGCCCCCGGGGCGATGGTCGCGCTCTGCGCCGTCGCCGCGATCGCCGGCTGGCACGACGCGCTGGCGGAGGACCTGGTCGACTACGGCACCACCACCTCCTTCCACCTCTTCTTCCCGGTCGGTGAGTTCTCCGTCTCCGCATGGCTCACCTTCCTGTGGTCCGTCGGGGGCGTCGGCTGCTTCGCCGCCTGGTGGGGCGCGGCCGTCAGCCTGCGGCGCACCGCGGGGCTGCGCAGGCTCTCCCGCCGCTGCACCACGGCCGACGCGGTGCTGGAGGGCTGGCGGTCGGTGGGTCGCAAGTACGGCGAGGTCACCGTGGTCTTCGACGACACGACCGGGGTGCGCCACGAGGTCCCGGCCGTCGTGGAACGCGTCGCCCTCAAGCGGGACGTCCGCGCCCTGTACGACGCCGACCGTCCCGACGACCCGGCTCACACCAGGGTCGTCATTCCCCGACGCAAGGTGCTGCGCCTCTCATGACCACGTCGATCTCCACCGCGTCCTCCCTGCGCGGCTTCTTCAGGCTGTTCACCGTGGTGTCCGCGCTCGGCACCGGTCTCGCGCTGGCCGCGCTCGTCCAGGGCGCTGTGGACGGCCCCCGGTGGCTGCTGATGCTCGCGCTCCCCGTGACGGCCCTGGCCCTGACGGCGTACGGCAAGGCGGCCGAGGACATGGAGTCGGGCGTCGCCGCCCCCGGGCTGCGCTCCGGCGGCCCGCGCGCCTTCGCGCCCGCAGTGGTCAACGGGGTGAAGGCCGTGAACAAGGAGAACGGCCGGCCGGCCACCGACGGGCAGGCAGTGGACTCCGTGTTCGCCTTCGACCTGACGGTGGTGCCGGACGATCTGCCCCCGTACCGGATCGAGGTCCGTCACCCCCTCGACCTGCAAGGGCTGCTGCACAGGTCCAGGGCGGTCGTCGAGTACGACCCCGAGCAGCCCTGGCGGGTCGTCATCCCCAACAACCCGCCGCGCGAGTGGCTGGCCCGCGCGCACGGCCTCACCCCGCCGGCGGCCGGGGTGAAGCGTCGCGCGGGCGGTGCCCCGGCCGGGCTCAGGACGCTGGTGGTGGGCGTGGCGATCGCGGCCGTGCTGCTGGTGCTGGTGCGGCTGGTCGGCTGACCGCCGCCCGGGTCAGCCGCCGCGCGGATACTCCTTGAGCACCTTGCCGTTGATGTCGGCCCTCAGATAGGCGCCGCCGTACTCGTCGGAGACATAGACGCTGAGGGTCGGCTGGTAGTCGTCGAACGGGGAGGCCGGATCGATGTCCACGTAGTGGCTGGTGGGCTTGGTGACGCCGAGAACCTTGTCCGCCCGGCGCATCAACGCCGGAAGGGCGTCCCAGTCGAACTTCTCGAGGTCCACCGCCTTGCCGCCCTGCGGGAGGGTACCGCCCGCGCGTTCGCGGGCGGCCTTCCCGTCACGGTACGTGTAGACGTCGTACAGGCTCTTGTTGCCCGCGACCGGGGCCTCGGCGCGCGCGTGCACCTCGAACAGCGAGAACGAGGTGATCCGGCTGCCACCCATCACCGGCTTGAGCGCGGCGATGACCGACCGGGCCCCGGCGGGCGTCAGCAGGTTCTTCGGCTTCGTCGGAGGCTTCTCCCGCGCCGTCTCCTTCGCCCCGTCGCTCCCGGCGGCCGAGGGGCCGCGGGAGACCCGGTCCGGGGCGGACGGGGCGCTGCCGGAAGCGCGCGTGTCCGGGCCGGGCAGCAGGGTCCACACCAGGACGCCGGTCAGGGCAGTCCCGGCGAGAGTGATGGTGACCGTGGTGGCACGGCCCCGCCGTACCCGGCGGCGGATCTCGCGCGTGCCCAGCGTCGCGGGCTCGGGACGCGCGGGTGTGCCGAGCGGTCGGCCCCCTGCCCCGGGCGCCGGGCGCCGGACCGGGGCGGTGGGCAGGACCGTGGTCGGGCCGGCCGGCACCGCGTCCCGCAGCGTGGGAGGCTCCCGGCGCGGCGGTGCGTCATCCTGCGGAACTCCGGGGCCCTGCCGGGGCGGCGCCGCGACCGGCTCACTCACCGCTGCCAGCATCCGGTCCAGTTCCTCGGGGCCTGGTCTCGCCGCCGTGTTCCGGGTCAGCAGCGCGGTCAGCACGGGAGCCAGTGGGCCGGCCTGCCGGGGCGGCGGGATCTCCTCGTCGAGCACGGCCGCCAACGTCGCCAGCGTGGTCGCCCGGCGCAGCGGATGCACGCCCTCCACGGCCACGTACAGCATCATGCCGAGCGACCACAGGTCCGACGCCGGATCGCCCTCGTCACCGCGAATGCGTTCCGGCGCCATGTAGTCGGGGGAACCGATGATGGAGCCGGTCGCCGTCAGACTGGTCGACTCACGGACCGCGGCGATACCGAAGTCCGTGAGGACCGGGCTGCCGTCGGCCCGCAGCAGTACGTTGGCGGGCTTGACGTCACGGTGGAGGATGCCGGCGGCATGGGCGGCACGCAGCGCGGACAGCACCCCGCGTCCGAGTTCGGCGGCCTCGACGGGGTCGAGCGTCCCCTCGGCCAGACGCTCCGCGAGCGAGGCGCCGGGCACCAGCTCCATCACGATCCACGGGTACGCGTGCTCGCCGCCGTCCACGATGTGGTGGATCGTGACGACACCCGGGTGGTCGAGCCGGGCCAGCGCGCGGGCCTCCCGCAGCACCCGCTCCCGCAGCAGCCGTGCCGACTCCGGATCGTTCTCGGCCAGAGCGGGGTCCGGGGGCCGCACTTCCTTGAGCGCCACATCGCGGTGCAGGGCCAGGTCATGAGCCCGCCACACCATGCCCATGCCGCCGCTGCCGAGCCTGTTCACCAGCTCGAAACGGTCGTCGATCACTCGGCGCACGGACCCCCCAGCGTTCATGGAACAGAGGGTACGGGGCGGGACCGCAGCGGTGCGCACCCACCCCGAACCCCTCACACGCCGTCGTTCGGCGTGAGCCGCAGCGTCGTGATCTGGAACAGCCGCAGCCGCAGCCGCAGCCGCAGCCGTACCGCATCGCCCGCCACCTCCGCGGACGAAGGCGAGCAGCAGCGCGGTCGACGTGGGGGCCCTGGTCGTGGTCCCCGTGGTCGGTCACCGTCCCGGCTCCTCGGGCGCCCAGCCGGGCACGGAGCCGTGCAGAGCCTGGTAGAAGGGGTCGCCCGGAACGATCTCACCGGCCAGGACGGGGCGGCCGGTGAGCGCCGCCTTGTACATCGCGGTGATCAGTTCCAGGGAGCGGCGGCCGTCCCCGGCGCTCGCTCTGGGCCGTCGGCCCGCCCGCATGTCGGTCAGGAGCGAACGGAGTTGGGCAGCGTGCGAGCTGGGGACGTCCTCGGCAGGGGAGGTCCAGCCGACCACCCGGCCGGGCTCGACGCCCGGCGCGGGGGTGTACGTCCAGTCGCCGTTCCCGTACCCGTACAGATGGTTCAGTTCGATCGTGGCGTCCCGCAGGTCGATGCGCAGATGGCTCAGCTGACGAGGCGACAGGGCGCTGTTGACCACGGTGGCGAGGGCGCCCGAGGCGAAGCGCACGGTGGCGGTGGTGACGTCGTCGGTCTCGACGTCGCGGGCCAGCCTGCCCGCCATGGCCCGGATCTCCGCCCAGTCCCCGAGCAGTTCCAGCAGCAGATCGATCTGGTGGATGCCGAGCCCCATGGCGGGGCCCGCGCCCTCCGTCGCCCACTTCCCGCGCCAGGGGACCGCGTAGTAGGCGTCGTCGCGGTACCAGGTGGTCTGGCAGTGGGCGACCAGCGGCGCACCCAGCTCGCCGGAGGCGATGAGGGCCCTGGCGTGCTCGGCGCCCGACCCGAACCGGTGCTGGAAGACGATCGGGGCGTACGGGCCGTCCTTGCCCTCGGCGGCGGTCATGGCGTCGTACTCGGCGAGGCTGAGCGCGGGCGGCTTCTCGCACCACACCCAGGCGCCGGCCCGCAGTACGGCGACGACCTGCTCCCGGTGGGCGACGGGCGGCGAGGCGACGACGACGAGGTCGGGACGGACCCCGCTCAACGAGGCGGTGAGATCGGTGGAGTGGTGGGGGAGCGCGAAGTCGGCGGCGAAGGAGCGGGCCGTGGCGGGATCGGCGTCGACGGCGCCGACCACGCGGAAGTCCGAGGGGAGTTCGAGGAACGCGGGCATGTGGACGACGCGGGCGATGTTGCCCGTGCCGACGAGCAGTACGCGGTAAGGAGACACAGTCACAGGGGGCCGTCCAGGCTGAGGGCGTGAGCCGTCGGATGGGTAAGCGTTTTCCCGGAGTCCGTACGCTGCTCTTCCCGAAAGGAAGGCAGCTGGTTTCAGTGAGTGGCGTAGAGCGCCCCGGCGCTGGACACAGGTCCGGTGCGGAGCCCGTCCGGCCAGTCGAGGGCGAGGCCGAGCGAGTCGCTCAGCCGGTTCTGGAAGGAAGCGACGTCGCCCAGATCCGTCGCGTCGATGACGTAGGGGGCACTGACCGTCAGCAGCTCTCCGTCCGCGGCCTCCAGCGTGACCACCGTCACCCGGTCCCCGTCCGTCTCGGCCGCGACCGGACGGTGGCGGAGCAGCGGGGCGAGGCGGCCCGCGGCGAGATGCGGGGTGAGCAGCTCCTGGACGACGACGAGCGCGGCGTGCGGTTCATGGCTCAGATGACTGGTGGTACTGAGGCCGGGACCGAGCAGCGGATCGGCGTACGGTCCCGGGCACAGCGGATAATTGCGCCGGTAGGAGTCGTACTTGGGCCCGGACGTACCCATCCGGCCACTTCCTTCCGCGATTTACGCGTCAATCGGTGTTGATCCCAGTGTGGTGGCGGTCAACGCGTCATTTCAACAGGGTCGCGAGGCGGTCCGTGCCGTCGTTCACCACGGGTGCTCCGCGAGGTACGCGGCGATGCGCTCCCGGCCCCACGCCCCGTCCGTGACGGTGACCCGGTAGCGGCGGGACAGGGTGTCGCCCGGGGCCAGCTCCAGTTCGTCGTAGAACGCGAAGGAGGGGGCGACGGCCGCGAAGGGCTCGTTGCGGACGAACCAGTGCGCCGGGTGGGTCCCGCCCTCTCCCGCGTGATCGTTCTCCGGGGCGTGCCGGAAGATCAGTGTGGCGTGGCCGTCGGCACCGTCGTGCTCACCGCCGTAGGCCAGCCACGACGCCTGTGTCCCCATCAACTCTGGACCCGAGCCCTCCGGTCCGAGGATTCGCCCGCCCCGGAAGGCGCGCGGCCCGCGCCAGAAGAGACCGGTGTAGCCCGCCGCCTCCCGGCCGTGCGTCGTGGGGCTGCCGAAGTGCAGCGGCTCGGTGCGCCGATTGGTGATCGCGCTCGACCAGGTCAGCGTCCAACTGCCTCCGGTGGCTGCCGCACCGGCGTCGGATTCGGCGTACTCCACGTCGTGCAGTTCGACGCGCCGCTGCTCGTCCGCCCAGTGCGTGCCGTTGTGGTGGCGCCAGCTCAGGCGCTCCGCGATGACCGCGTGTCCGGCATCGGCCGCCACCTCGTCGAACCCGATGTGTGCCATCGATCCGACCCGTTCGGGCAGCGGCCGGTAGTCCTGGCCGTGCACATAGGTGTTGCCTCCCCACAGGTTCTGCCCGGACAGATGGGAGGCCGTCATCTGGAGGCCCTTGTGCCAGCGGTGATCATTGGGCCGATAGTCGGTGACAACGTTATCGGCCAGTGTGCGCATGGGGTGGACGTACGGTTTCGGGGCCTCCCAGGCCGCCTCCGGACGGTAGACATAGCTGATCAGATCGATGCCGCCCCGCTCCTCCGTGACCGTGATCCGGTCCCCGTGGGCGTGCGTGATGCGAAGTGGACCGCCCATGTCCCAAGTCTCCCGAGTGCGATCGGAAAGCGCTTACCGCAAGCTAGGCCCTGCACCGGAGGAACGTCAACAAGCCTCAATGAGCAGAGGCGCATCCCGGCCCGGGCGCTGCTCGGCCGCGGGCGATCGATCCGGTCGGCGCGTGCGGAGGACCGGCCATGAGTTCTTCACATCGCCAGAGGCCCGTGACCGCTCCGGCGGAAACACGTGATCGTGACCGACTGCCGCAGCGTCCGACGGAAATGATCCGAGGCGGCCATGTCGTGACCCAGGGTGAGCGACAGGGCTTCTCTCCGTCGGCCGAGGTGTCGACGGGGCCTTCCTCCGTCGGCCGAGGTGCCTCAGGGCGTGAGGTAGGAGTGGAAGACACCCTCCGGGTCGTACCGGCCCCTCAGTTCCTGCAGCCGTCGCCAGTCGCGCGCCGTGTAGGACCGCTCCGCGCGGGTGGGGCTGGCGGTGAGGTCGGCCTCGCCGATGTAGTGCCCCGTCCCGAGGGGCTCCACGGTGCTCATGGTCTCGCGCAGCCAACGGGCGTTGATGTCATCTTCCATGGGATCGTCCCAGATGGCGTACGGGACGACGTAGCTCGATCCGAGCACCGAGAACGCCATGTCGCGCAGCAGTTCCTCATGGTGCGACGCGGGCGACACGGGTGCCAGGACGAGGGATTTGTCGGAGGGGGCCCGCTCCATCGCGTCGCTGAGCCCGGACAACAGCGCCCCGAGGCCGGAGTCGGACCACAGGGTGTCGGCCGCGTAGCGGTGATGGGCGGGCCATATGTCGCCGGAGGCCTCGTAGAGGGCATTGAGGGACGTTGGTTCGTCCGTCCCGCGGAAAAGGGACCGATCGGCGAAGGGGCAGTTCCGGAGCGGCCCGAGGGCCTGGACGGCCTGCTCGCGCGAATCCGCGAAAGCGGTGGCGGCGACGGTGACCACCTTCGGCCGAGGCCTCGCTCTCGTCATGTGCGGGGTGGCTGTTGCGAGTACGAGGGACAATTCCACGATCGGTTCGAGATCGCGCGCGGTTTCGGTGACCCAGTTCGTCACCTCTTCGAGAGCTGCGAGGGGAAAGGTGAACGTGGTCGACATGACCGCCCCGGGCAGCCGGTACAGGCGAAGGTGAAAACGGGTGACGACGGCGAAGAAACCCGGACCCGCTCCGTGCGCCGCCCAGAGCAGGTCGGGATTCTCGTCCCTGTTGCACCGGACCGTTTCACCGTCCGCGGTCACGGCTTCGATTTCGTGGACGCTCCGACAGGCCGGACCCAGGACACCGGAATTCCAGCCGAGACCTCCGCCGAGGAGATATCCGCCGACGGCGACCGACCCGCAATGCCCCGTGGGAAAGAAGAAGCCGCGCTCCGCGAGTTCCGGAGCGAGTTCACTGCCGGTGACAGCCGGCTGCACGGTCGCCGTCGCAGAAGCCATGTGGATGTCGCACCGCCGCAGCCGGGAGAGGTCGATGAGCATGCCGTCGGAACGCACGGAAGAGCCGCACCAGCTGTGCCCGCCCGCCCGCACCGCGATGCGGAGCCCGAGGCGACGAGCCAGCCCGATGGCCCCCGGAACATCCCGTTCCGAAGCGGCACGCACGATCAGTTCCGGGAATCGCTCGGGCTTGCGCCCGTTCCACACCATGGCTGCCAGGATCGCGTCGTAGTCGGGATCGCCGCGCTGGACGAGCTCCCCTTCGATCCCTCTGGCCAGTTCTCTGTCACGCATCACAAGACTCCCGGACCTGCACGGCTACGGCTGTGGACGAAGCTGAGGATGCGGTGCGCCGTGCCCCTAACTCGTGGTCAGGGCGAAGACGGTGATGATCACCAGGTAGCACACCGCGACGAGCGCGGCGCCTGCTACGTGGACACCGGCGGAGCGCGCCCTGGTGGGCAGCAGCCAGAAGGCGAGCGCTCGGGTGACCAGCGGCATCAGCAGCCAGGTCAGCACGCTGACACTCAGTACGTTGCTGATGAACAGAGCGAGATACCCGGGCACTCCCAGGCGACCGAGCCAGTCACCGACCGTCAGGTTCAGGATCATCACCGTGGGATACAGGGCGAGTACCACGGACATGGCCTGCTTCCAGTTGGACGGAGCCTCTTCCTCCGCGCCCGCACCGAAGCGGAACCAGGCGCCGAACGCCGATCCGATCTTGCGCACGTTGTAGGAACCGAAGTACTCGCGGCCTTCCGTCAGAAGCTTTTCGCGCGCCTCGGATCCGAGCCATTCCTCAAGGTGTTCGCGTGTGTCGAAACGGAAGGCGACCACCCAGCGGTCCTGAACTCCCTTTACCGGCCTGAACAGCTCCGACCCCATGAAACCAGGATGTTTCTCCTGTTCTTTGAGGATTTTGTCCTGCCAGTGCAAGAATTCCTGCTCGCGCCCCGGCCGTACTTCGTGCGATACGACCGCCGTGACGACATCCTCGGTCGGCGTACCACCGGAAAGCACCTCTTGCGTGGAGGCTCCATCGAACAGCGGGCGGCCTTCGTCGAGGAGTTGTCGACGCGCATTCGAGTCCAGCCACTCGGTCAGCTGCTCGACACGGGAGAAGCGGAATACGACGACCCACTCGTTCTCCTCAGCGGAGGCCGGCGGGTACAACTCCGTTCCCTGGAAACCGTCAAAGCTTCGTACGACCTCGTTGGTCTTCTCCTGCCAGCGCCTGTAGTCCTCGTCCCGGCCGGCCCGGACTCTCTGGGAGATCACGACCGTCGCGCTGCCGCTGGGGCCACGGCTTGCACGGGTACTCATGCCGAGTAGTCTAGTTCTAAAAGGAGTTATCGGACAAATAGGGGAAAATTCCGCCTCGGTGAGCGGGAGGATCTTGAGATGGGACACAAGGAGTTCATGGCCGAAGCGGTTCGACTGGCTACCGAGTCCGTCGACAACGGCTGGGGCGGACCGTTCGGTGCGGTGATCACCAACGACGGCGAGATCATCGCCCGCGGGCAGAACCGTGTACTTCTCACGGCCGATCCGACCGCGCATGGTGAGGTGGAGGCCATCCGTAAGGCGGTTCAGCTGCTCAATCCCGAGGCGCCCAGCATTTCCGAGGCGTACCAGGACGCTTACACCCTGAAGCTGGTGCCTCGCCCGGAAGGTTCCCCCGACGTGGTGCCCGAGCGCGCTCGTATGCTGCAGGGGTGCACGATCTACACCAGTGGCGCCCCGTGCCCGATGTGCATGAGCGCCATCTACTGGTCCCGGATCAGTGCCGTCTACTACAGCTGTGACTGGAAGGCGACTCAGGAGATCGGCTTCGACGATGTCTTCCAGTACGAGGACTTCGCGAAACCCCCCGACCGGCGGAGCATCACTCTCGAACAGTTCCATCCCGAGCTGGGGGCCACGTCTTACGAGGCGTGGGCGAACAAGGCGAACAAGCACCCGTATTGAAGCGGTTCTGAACGGGAGACCGATCGCCGCGTTGCCGATGTGCCGGGATAGCGGGGCCGGGCGGCCGACGGCTTGCCACTCACCCATGGAAGAGCGGCAAGACGTCGGCCGTTCGTGTGAGACAGGTACTACGTGAGGCGGGTGCTGCGTGCGAAGGTGCTACTTGGGCGGGCGGATGTTCCCGCCACCCATGTTGCCCTGCTGCTCACTCTGCTCCTGCAGCTTCCGGGCCTTCTCCTGAAGCCGCTGGCGCTGCTCAGGGTCAGTGGTGCGCTCCGCGGCCTCGGTCATGTGCCGGGCCTTGTCGCGCAGCTCCTGCGCACGGTCACCGGATTCACGTGCAACGCTCATCATCGCTCCTTGTGCGGTTGGGAAGAGCGGGCTCCATCAGAGAACCAGTGCCGTCGCGTCACCGCACCTCGAATCGTCACTCAGTGTCACGGTGTGCGGGAGGGGCGGTGCGGCGCTGGCATGATCAAGGGCATGAACGAGAGCATCATCGCCGCGTGTGACGGGGCATCGAAGGGTAATCCGGGGCCTGCCGCCTGGGCGTGGGTCGTGGCCGACGCGCAGGGGCGTCCGGAGCGCTGGGAAGCGGGACCGCTGGGGACCGCCACCAACAACGTCGCCGAACTCACGGCACTGCGTGAGCTGTTGGAGTCCACGGACCCCTCCGTGGTGATCGAGGTGCGGATGGACTCGCAGTACGCGATGAACGCCGTGACCAAGTGGCTGCCCGGGTGGAAGCGCAACGGCTGGAAGACCTCGGCCGGCAAGCCCGTGGCCAACCGCGACCTGGTGGCCGGGATCGAGGCCCTGCTGACCGGCCGGGCCGTGAACTTCGTTTACGTGCCCGCCCACCAGGTCGACGGGGACCCGCTCAACGCCCTCGCCGACCAGGCGGCCAGCGAGGCCGCGGTGGCACAGCGGCCGGCCGGTACCGCGCACGGCTCCGCGCAGCTCCCGACGCCCGCCCCCGCGCGGGCGACCGAAGGACGGGGCAAGGGCGCCCTGGTGAAGAGAGCAGGGGGCTCGGCACGCCCCGCACGCTCCGGCGGCACCATCCGGGCCAAGTTCGCCGGTCGCTGCCACTGCGGAAAGCCTTATGCGGCACAGGAGATGATCGCCAAGAACCCGAAGGGCTGGGGCCACCCGGAGTGCCGCACCGCGCCCGCCTGAGCCGCGGCCCCCACCCGGGCTCGTACGGACGGTGCGGCCGGTTCGGGCCGGGCGGGGCCTTCGGGCCGGGTGGGGCCGGGTCGCGGACGGGAGCGGGCGAGTGGCCACGCGCATGCGGGCCCGCATGCCATGATGCGGCTCCGACGGCGGCGTCCGCGGCGCACCGCCGACGCCGCCGGGGATACAGGGACACGCTGGGGGGCGGATGGAAAGCACAGCCACGGTTCTGCGCGAATTGCGCGGTGCGCAGAAGACGGCCAAGGGGGTGTCGCTGTACTCGCGGTACGTGAACCGCCCGGCCGGGCGGGTGTTCGCGGCAGGTGCGTACCGCATAGGACTGACACCCAATCAAGTCACCCTGTTCAGTGCGGCATTCACCTTCGCGGCCATTGCCTCGGTGGCACTCGTCCGGCCGTCCTGGGGGCTCGCGGTCACGGTGTACGCGGGTCTGGTCGTCGGCTTCGCCCTCGATTCGGCCGACGGCCAGCTGGCCAGGCTGACCGGCCGGGGAGGCCCGGACGGCGAGTGGCTGGACCATGTCGTGGACTGCGCCAAGATGATCCTCGTACACACCGCTGTGCTGATCTCGTTCCAGCGGTTCTCCGTTCTGCCGTCCGACGGCTGGCTGCTCCTGCCGCTGGGCTTCCTGTTCACCGCCGTGCTGACCTTCTGCGCGGGGCTGCTGCGCGAACAGCTGGGCAGGGCGGGCGCACGGCCCGCACCGGGCGACGGCGCCCCGGCCCCGGTGTCCCGGGTGCGTGCCGTGGCCCTGCTGCCCGCCGACTACGGAGTGTTCTGCCTGGTGTTCCTGCTGCTCGGCGACCGGACCGCGTTCCGCGTCGGCTACGCCGCGCTCGCCGTCGTGCACGCGCTGTTCCTCGTGGCGTTCCTCGTCAAGTGGTTCAGGGAGCTGAAAGCGCTCCGGACGGCGGACTGACGAGGGCGTCCAGTGCCCGGCGCAGCTGGGTGCTGGACGTGTGCACGGTGTACGGGAAGTAGACCACCTCGACGCCGACCTCGGCGAAGTCGTGCTCCAGCCGCCGGCCTTTCTCCGTGTCCCGCCAGTCGTCCCCCTTGAAGATGACGTCGAACCTGACCTGCTGCCAGGTCTCGACCTTGTCGGGCACGGTCTCGACGAACGCGGCATCCACATGGCGGACGCTGCGCACGATCTCCAGCCGCTCCGGCAGCGGAATCACCGGTCTGTGGCCCTTGGCGAGCGCGGCCATCTCGTCCGAGACGACTCCCGCGACGAGGTAGTCGCACTGGCTGCGGGCATGCCGCAGGATGTTGAGGTGCCCTATGTGGAACAGGTCGTAGACCCCCGGCGCGTAGCCGACCCTGTGCACCATCCGTTCTCTCCCCCCACGGTGAACGTGATGTCCGTGTCCCTGGGCAGTTGTCCGGACATGGCATCCGGTGCCGCGGGATATCGGTATCGGTGTTGATGGTGCAACGACCTTACTGTGAAGACCACTTGCGCATCTCGTGAACGGATAAGCTCGCTTTTGGGGCTGTTCCTTGGGGGGAACACAGAATGTTCCGGGGGGAAGGCGAGCGTCCATGTTCGATGCCGATCGTCACAAGCCGTTCGAAGGCCGCACGCTGCTGGTCGTCTCGACGAACTACGCGCCGGAGCTGACGGGCATCGGCCCGTACGCCGCGCAGCTCGCCGAGCACTGGGCCGCGTCCGGGGCCGACACCCATGTACTGACCGGCATGCCGCACTACCCGTCCTGGCGGACCGAGGCGGAGTACCGGGGCGTATGGCGGGCCGTCGAGACGCGGGCGGGGGTCACCGTCCACCGGCGAAGACACCATGTGCCGTCCCGGCAGACCGCTCTGCGCAGGGCCGCGTTCGAGGCCACCGTGCTCGGTCACGGGCTGCTGGCGCCGCCCGTCTCGCGTCCGCCGGACGTGGTGATCTCGCAGATGCCCAGCCTCGCGGGCGGGGTCGTCGGAGCCTGGCTGGCACGCCGCCACCGGGTCCCGTACATACCGGTCGTACAGGATCTGATGGGTGCGGCCGCCGCGCAGAGCGGAATCCGGGGAGGCGGCCGGGCGGCGGCCGTCGCCTCGGCGGCCGAACGGTACGCGCTGCGCGGCGCCGCCCTCGTCGGAGTCATCCACGAGACCTTCGTCCCGCGCGTCACCGCGTACGGCGTGGACCCCGGCCGCATTCGTACCGTCCCGAACTGGTCGCACGTCCGGGCCCCTTCGGCCGACCGCGCCGGCACGCGGGCCAGGCTCGGCTGGAGCGAGGGCACTCCCGTGGTCCTGCACTCCGGGAACATGGGGCTCAAACAAGGGCTGGAGGTCCTCGTCGACGCGGCCCGGCTCGCGCCGGAAATCCGCGTCGTGCTGATGGGGGACGGGAACCAGCGCGAGGCGCTGCTGGGGCGCGCGGCGGGTCTGCGCAACCTCGACTTCCTGCCGCCGGCCGGCGCCGACGAGTTCACGGACGTCCTCGCCGCCGCCGATGTGCTCGCGGTGACCCAGCGGGCGTCCGTGCTCGACATGAGCGTCCCCTCCAAACTCACCTCGTACTTCGTCTCGGGCCGGCCCGTCGTGGCCTCGGTCGCCGACGGGGGAGGGACGGCCCAGGAGGTGCACCGGTCCGGCGCCGGGATCCTCGTCGCGCCGGAGGACCCCGCCGCGCTGCTGTCGGCCGTACGCAAGCTCGTCGAAGCGCCGGCCGGGGCGGACGCGCTCGGCGCCAACGGGCCGCGGTACGTCGCACGTCACCTGAGCCGGGAGGCGGGCCTGGCCCGCTTCGACGCACTGCTCACCGAGGTCCTCGCCGACGTACAAGGGAGACCACACCGATGACCCAGCCCATTCGCACCCTGGAGGACCAGGACGAACCCGCCCTGCTGCGGGACCAGTTCCGCCAGCTCCTGCGCTACCGGGCACTGCTCGCCTCCGGCGTGGTCCTCGGGCTGCTCGGCGGCGGCTGGCTCGCTCTGAGCGGCGAGGACAGCTACACGTCGACGGGCGAGGTGGTCGTGCGCTCCGCCGCCTCGGACCCCTTCGCCGCGGGCGCCTCCGCCGACAAGGGCATCAACATCGGCTCCGAGCGGCAGACCGCGGTCAGCGACATCGTGGGCACCCTGGCCGTCGGTGCCCTGGCCCGGCACGGCGACAGCGTGGAGGTCGGGACACTGCTGTCCGGGCTCCAGGTCACGAACCCGCCGAACACCCTCGTGCTCCGTTTCTCGTACACCGGCCGCACCCCCGCCCTGGCGAAGGCGCGGGCCGAGGCGCTCGCCGACGCCTATCTGGAGATCCGCAGACAGCGCACCGAGGACAGCATCGCCAACATGGTCGACGGCTACCGCGCCCAGCTGAAACCGCTCACCGAGCAGCGCGACCAGCTGGCGGAGCAGGCCGTCGGCAGCAACGACGTCACCAGCGCACGGGCCAACCTCGTCGTCTCGATCTCCGAACTCAGCAGGAAGATCTCGGAGTTGCGTGCCCTGGACACCACTCCCGGCTACCTGACGAAGAAGCCCGTGGCGCCCACGAAGCCCACCGGCGCGGGGCTTCCCCTGCTGCTGGGACTCGGCGGAGTCGTCGGGCTGGCGCTGGGGCTGCTGCTGTCCTGGGTGCGCCTGGTCTTCGACCCGGCCGTGCGCTCCACCCGGGAACTGGTCCGTTCCCTCGGAGCCCCGCTGCTCGGCACCCTGCCCAGGGAGCGGGCGGCCGCGGGCACGCTGCTCGCCATCGGGCGGAGCGGGAGCCGGCTGGCCGAGGAGTACCGGGCGGTCGCCTTCCGGCTCGCCTACGACCCGTCGTTCGCCCAGCGCCGCAGACTCCTGGTCACGGCCCCGCGCGGGGACAGCGCCGCGGCGGCCGCCGCGGCGGTCAACCTGGCCGCGGCCTTCGCCGAGATGGGACGCGACGTACTCCTGGTCGAAGCCGATCTGCGTACCCCCTCACTGGCCAGGGACCTCGGCCCGGCCGTGCAGGGCGCCCGGCCGCGCTGGGCGACGGAGGGTGAGCAGGCCTGGCCGTCGGACAGCCGAATGAACGTGGATGTACCCGGGTCGGGCGCCTTCACCCTGATAGCGGGCCGGCGCACGGACAATGTGCCGCGCGCCCTCACCTCCGCGCCCGTCGGACGGATCGTCGCCGAGGGCGACCGGCCGGACGCCGTCGTCATCGTGCTCGCCCCGCCCGTGCTGTCGTTCGCGGACGCCGTCGCGCTGATCGACCGGGTGGAGGGCGTCGTCGTGGTCTGCGATCCGCGCGAGGTGCACCGCAGCGACCTGGAACGGATCCGCGAGATCATCGAGGCGGCCGGTGGAACGGTGCTCGGCGCCCTGCTGCACCCCGGCCGCAGCCGCCACGAGCGCAGGGCCCGCAAGAAGGCGGGCAAGCGCCGCGCGGGCGGTGGCCGGTCCGGCTCCGCGCCCGGCCGGGGCGGCGGGGACGGCCGCGGTGACCCCGGGCACACCGGCGACCCGACGGAGACGCTGGGCCTGCGCACCTTCGACTCCACCGCGGGACACAGATGAAGGCACGTACCGCGATCGTCTGTTCGGTCGCGGACCAGGGCGTGGCGGCGCTGACCAACATCCTGGTACTGGTGGCGGCCGCCCGCCTCTCCACCGTGGCCGACTTCGCCCGCTTCTCGGCGGTCTATCTCGTCTTCACGGTGCTCCTGGGCGTCTTCGGCGCCTACACCGGGCAGCCGCTCGTGCTGCGGCGCGGCGAGCGAGACGAGGTGGGCGGCGCGTGCCGGTCGGCGGTCGCCTTCACCCTGCTCGCCGCGTCCGCGCTCGGCGCCCTGCTCGCCGCCGTGTGTCTGCCGCTCCCGGGGGCCACCGCACGCGCCCTGATGACGCTGGGACTCGTCCTGCCGGTGGTCCTCGGACAGGACACCATGCGCTACGCCTTCTCCACCCTGCAACTGCCACACCTGGCGCTGGGCGGCGATGTGCTCAGACTGGCCTGCGTACTGGGCGCGTTGGCCATGCAGCCGGATGGCGCTCCGGCGGCCCGGCTCGTCGCCGTCTGGGGCCTGTCCGCGCTGCCCGCCCTGCTGCTGTCGGCCGCCCTGCTGCACCGCAGGGTGGCCGGTACACCGCTGCGGTTGAAGGCCCTGCTGCGAAAGGGGCACCTGGGACGGCGCTTCGTGGTCGAGTTCGGGGTCGGCAACGCCACCAGCCAACTCTCCGTGCTCGGACTCGGTGCGGTCGGCAACCCACTGGTGGTCGGGGCCCTGCGCGGCGCGACCACGCTCTTCGGGCCGCTGAACGTGCTGTTCACCTCGACCACCGGCTTCGGCCCGCCGCTGCTCGGACGGCTCTCCTGCGAACGGCGCCGGGTACGCGCCACGGCGACGCTCGCCGCCGTACTGGCGCTGACCGCGGGGGCCTGGGCCACGGCACTCGCCCTGCTGCCCGACGGAATCGGCCGCCACCTGCTCGGCGACACCTGGCCCACGGCGGCCGCCCTGCTCCCGGCGACCGGCAGCCAGTACGCGGCCATGGCCGTCGGGACCTGCGGACTGCTGGCGCTCCGGATGCTCGACCCGCGCACCACTCTCTCCATCCAGGTGGTCTTCTCGCTCGCCGCCGTCGCCTTCCTCACCTGCGGCTACGCGTTGGGTGGGGTGCCGGGTGCGGCCTGGGGCCTGTGCCTGGGGTCCGTCTGCAAGGCGGTGGCCACCTGGACCCGGGTCGCCCGGCTGAGACGCCGCAGCGCCGTGGCACAGGCGCCCGTCAGTGCGAGCGCCGTCCGCTCCGGTTCCTGAAGCTCGAGACCAGCAGCAGACAGAGCGCCCCGATCGCCAGCTTCCCGACGGACTGCAGCAGTGGCCCGCGCAACAGAATGAAGGTGTACCCGGCGATCAGTGGAGCGGCGACGGCCAGCACGCTGCCGGGGCCGTCCCGGGAGACGGCGCGGGCATAGCGCCGGTCGGTGCGCGCGGCGGCGTATCCGATGAGCGCGAGCGCGCCGACCATGCCCGGGGCACCGAAGTCGACCCAGAGCTCGGTCCACAGCGGTGCCGACAGGTTGGTCATGTTCATCCCCATCCACTGCCCGACGCGCACCCCCGTGTCCTCCGGTTTGCCGCTCCACACCGATCGGGGCACGAAGAAGAGGGCGGAGCCCGCCAGTTGGCGTCCGTACGTGTGGCCGCGCGTGTCGACCCAGGTGATGGTGTTGGCGAACATCACCGTCTGGTCGTAGTCCTTGGTGGCCAGCGGCTCGAAGGCCGACGACGAGTCCACCGGACGGTACCCGGCGCTGTCGTAGCGGAACCGGTCCGCGTAGGGGAACAGCACCAGTGCCCCGACCACGCCCATGGCCAGTACCGACCGGTACATCGCCGCGCTGCTCGGGAACGCCGTGAACAGCAGCGAGATCAGCACGGTCAGGAACCAGTAACGGGCGTTGGAGACGGGGTTGTTGACGATGACGTTGAGGACCAGCAGCGCACACCAGACCAGCACCGTCGAGGGGGAGCGCCGGGCCCTGCGCGAGGTCACCAGGCGACGGGTGCAGAAGAGCAGCCCGAGCAGCGCGGGCACTGTGCCGAAGCCCTTGAGGAAGGCCGATCCCACATTGGACTGGCTCGACGTCACGCCGCTGACCGCGACCGAGGCGCTGATCTCCTGACGGCTGGTGAAGAAGATGGCGGGCCCGCCGAGCTTCAGGACGTAGTAGCCGCTCGCCGCGAACGCGAGCAGCACCAGCAGCCTGAGCCGCCCCCGGTGCGCGGTCGCCGGACCGCTCCCCGAGCGAGCGGTGGTCCGGCGGCGCAGTGGACGCCGGGACGCCAGCAGCGCCCCGAGGTCGAACGCGGCGCACCCCACCAGGATCAGCGCGATGGCCGTCACCAGATCCGACCGGGGCCCGACCATCGGGGTCGGGGTCTGGCCGATGACCACTTGCGCGAAGGGCGCCACGCCCATCGCGATGTACACGAACATCCAGAAGACGCCCTGCAGCAGACGCCGCCGGGTGGACAGAATCATCGTGGCGAGCCGGGCACCGGCGTAGCAGGTCAGCACGAGCTGTAGCCAGTACGCGGTGTCCCGGACGCCCGTACCCGGCTGCGCGGCGATCACCGCGGGCAGGAAACAGACCAGCCCGAGAATGAGCGGCACGGCCAGGGCGCGCGACAGCATGGCCCACGACATGGGCTTCGCCGGCGGCCGGACCGGGTCGTGCGGGCCGTGCTCCGCTACGGGGGCGGTCGGCGCCGCCCCGTGCACGGACGTCATGTGCTCCCCGTTCCGTGGACCTGTGAACACTCTAACGAATCAACCCACTTGGGGGGTTTGGATGACTAGTCTGTAAAAGGTCGGCCGAGGTTGAGGGGAACCTGGTGAAGATCCTGCACGTCGTCACATTGCACACCCCGGATCACGCGTTCGGCGGCCCGACCAGGGTGGCGCTCAACCTGTCGAAGGTCCAGCGGGCCGGAGGCGACGACGCCCGCATCATGGCACTGGGCGACGGCTTCGAAGGGTCACTGCCGCGCGAGGTCGAGGGAGTACCCGTCCATCTCTTCCGGGCCCGGCATGTGCTCCCCGTGTTCGAGGTCAGCGGAATCACCTCCGGCGCGCTGCTGCTCGCCGCCCGCCGCATGATGCGCGGCGCCGATCTCGTCCATGTCCATCTGATGCGTGACCTGGTGACGCTCCCCGTCGCACTGCTCGCGCTGGCTTCCGGCACACCGCTGGTCGTCCAGACGCACGGCATGGTGGACCCGACCGAGAAGCGGGTCGCGCAGCTGACCGATCTGCTCGGGGTGCGCAAGGTGCTGCGCGAGGCCGACGCCGTACTGCATCTCACCGAAACGGAACGACTCGATGTGAACGCCGTCGCCGCGCCGGTCGCGTTGACCCGCACCGTACGGCTGGTCAACGGGGTGAAGCCGCAGGAGCCGCGGCCCGCCCGTACGCCGGGGCGGCCACCGACCGTCCTCTTCCTGGCCCGGATCCAGGAGCGCAAGCGCCCGGAGGACTTCGTCGCCGCGATGCCGACGGTCCTGGCCGAGCACCCGGACGCCCGGTTCGTGCTGGCCGGACCAGACACCGGAGCGCTGTCCGCCACGCTGGAACTCGCCCGCGGACTAGGGGTGATGGCATCCCTCGACCAGGTGGGACCGCTCGGCCATGAAGAGGTGCTGGCAGCGGGACGGCGGGCCGATGTGTACGTACTGCCGTCGATCGAGGAGCCCCTCGGTGTCTCCGTCCTCGAAGCGATGTCCGTCGGCACACCCGTCGTCATCACCCGCACCTGTGGTCTCGGCCCCGATGTGGCGCGGGCCGGGGCGGGCCGGGTGATCGACAGCCGGGTCGGCGAGGACGGGGACAACGCCCTCAAGGTCGCCCGCGCGGTGCTGGAACTCCTCGAACCCGAGGCCAACGCACAGGCCGGCAAAGCCGCCTGGGACCTGGTCAATGAGCACTTCACCATCGACGTCGTGACCCGGACCCTCCGGCGGACCTACGAGGACGTGGTCCGCCGGAGGGGCCGTCGGCCGGCCTGAGTCACACGGTCTTTCCCTCACGGGACTTCAGCGCGATCTGCCAGCGGTAGAAGCTCATCGCCAGGGCGAAGTCGAGCCCCGCCCGTCCGTCGAGGAAGCCCCGTCGGTACACGTACATGTACGCGAACGACACCAGGGGCTTGAAGGGCGCCTTGTGGAACAGCTGCCCCTGGCGGGACTTCACCCTGCGCACCTGCTCCTTGACCTCCGGATGCTGTTCCAGCCATGCCTCCCAGTCCGAGTAGCGGTTGTGCCGCTCGAACCAGGCGGTCACCGGGTCGAGATCCTGATGCTCGATCGGATGGCGGAGCGAGCCGACCGACTCGGCGACCGGCTGGTAGTGGCCCTCGACCTCGCCGATGCCCGGCGCCTCCAGATCACCCACCTCCGGGTAGTGACAGCGGGTGCGATCGGTCAGCGACCGCTTGCGGATGGTGTAGCCGTGCCGCAGCCGCTTCCCGGAGAAC
Source organism: Streptomyces sp. NPDC104309 (assembly GCF_055584025.1). Taxonomy (NCBI): domain Bacteria; kingdom Bacillati; phylum Actinomycetota; class Actinomycetes; order Kitasatosporales; family Streptomycetaceae; genus Streptomyces; species Streptomyces sp. NPDC104309. Next base: position 83,302 of record NZ_JBVJMV010000029.1, read on the forward strand.
CAGTAGCCCAGCGGAATGTCGTACGCCGCCGGCCTCGGCGCCCCGGGATCGGCGAAGATCTGCCGCAGTTCGGCCAGCAGACCGGGACTGAGCCGCTCGTCGCCGTCGAGCAGCAGAATCCAGTCCAGGTCCGTGCGGACATGGTCCAGGCACCACTGCTTCTTGCGCGGATGACCGCCGTCCCACGTGTACGTGATCACCTCGGCCCCGCATTCCTCGGCGATCTTCGCCGTGTCGTCCGTACTGTGCGAGTCGACGACGACCACCGCCTCGAAGTGGCCGAGCACCGACGTGACCGCCTCGGCGATGTTGAGCCCCTCGTTCTTCGTGGGGATCGCCACGGCTATCGGCAGCTTGCTCATCCAAGGTCTCCTTCCGGCAGCCAGGCGTAGCAGCCTGTGGAGGTGAAGGCACGAGCCGCCTTCGGGACGGTGATCCCGGTCCGCTTCCCGGAGGAGCCCGACGCCAGGGTCCTGCCGTTCGCCCCGGTGATCTGCCAGGTGCAGCTCTCGGTGGGAGTGACGTCGTGGTATCGGCCCGGCCGGACCCGCTCGCCCTCGTACGCGCCGTCGGCGTACCCCCGTGAGGCCTCCCGCACCAGGTCGCCGTGGCGGGGGCAGAGTTGCGCGACGGCGGGCTCCGCGTCGGCGATCTCGCCCGTCACGATCGCACCGACCGCCGTGTCCCGGTCGACCTTCACGAGGTACGTCAGCCTGTCGCAGGTCTCCTGACCGGTCTGGAGCACCGCCGCCGGATCCATCCCCTTGGGAACCCGGTCGACGAGGTACTCCTTCTGCTTCTTGGTGAACGTGCCGGTGGCCGGGGTGAGTTCATCGGTGGGCAGTCTGGGCGGTTCGCTCGTGCGCCGTGCCGGGGGGCCGCTGGACGCGGTGGCCCCGGGGCCGGCCGAAGAGGCGGTGACGGGGGTCCGGCCGGACGGGGGCCCGGCGCCGTTCGCCTCCTCGTGCCCCTCGGGGGACGAGCCGCAGGCGGCCAGCGCCGCCGTCAGTACGACGACGGCGGCACCGGCCAGGAACGGATACCTCATCCACCCGTCCTCAGGGCGTAGTGGGCACTGACCTGCGAGCTGCTCAGCGCGGTCGGGTAGACGGCGGTCTCGTCGACCTGCCCCGCGAAGAAGTTGCTCGTCGGCCGGCTGGGCCAGTTGTTCAGGTTGTCCCCGCCGACCCGCCAGTAGCCGCTGTAGTCCTCGTTGGTGGTGTACAGGGCGCTGGAGGCGCGCAGCTGCCCGTCCACGTACAGGGCCATGCCGCTTGTGCCCTGAGTGGCGACGACATGGTGCCAGGCGCCGTCGTTGTAGGCGGTGGGAGCGGTGATGGTCCTGGTGCCGCCGCTGTAGACGCCGAAGACCAGCTGGCCGTCGTCGCGCATGTACACCTGCTTGTCGTACCTGGTGCTGTTCTGCATGGTCACGTTGCCGAAGCCGATGATCTTCCCTCCCTTGGTCGTCGTCGTTCTGATCCAGGTCTCGACGGAGAATCTGGTGGGCTGCGGGTGAAGCTTGTTGCTGTAGGCGTACTGGGTCGTTCCGTTGAAGCCGATCGCGGTCGAGGGACCCGCGACCGCCGCCGGAGTCTGCCGGTAGGCGGGGGAGTTGCGCAGGAATCCGTTGTCCCGTCCGCCGCCGGCGTCGGCTGCGAAGGTCGACGTGCCTTCGTCGTACCGCCAGTACAGCGACGCGCCGTCGGCCAGCACCCTGGCGGGGTACTTCTCGGCGGTGGACGCCACGGTGGCGGAGAGAGCGGGCGACTTGGCGCTGGTGTTGGTGCCGTCGCTCGCGCTGATCCGGTACGAGTGGGTCTCGCCCGGGGCCACGTCCGTATCGGTCCACCTCAGCTGCGGCCGGTCCCAGAACAGCGAGTATCCGGTCGTGGTGTACACCGGGGTGCTCGCACCGTCCTTGTAGATCCGGTAGGTGAGTTCCCCGTCGTCGGCGTCGAAGCTCGCCTGCCAGTTGACCTCCACCTTGCCCGGGGCGACCGTGGACAGGCTGACGTTCGGCACCCAGGGCGCCCCGGTGTCCGGACCGTCGGCGAACCGCGTCAGGCCCTGCTGGCGGGCACCGTTGACGGTGGTGAACTCGCCGCCCACCCACAGGTAGTGGTGGCCGCCCTTGTCGGTCTGCGCCATCACCCGCGGCCCGACCGGCTCCCCGATGCCGTCATTGGTGTCCGGGAACCACGGGAGCAGTTTCGGATCGTCGACCGACTGGGCCAGCAGGTGCTTGCGCGGCTGGTCCGGGAACTCGCCCATGCTGGAGCAGTCGTGCGCGTGACTCCCGCTGTACAGAACCCCGTTGTGTACCAGGACGGCCTGTGTGGCACCCAGGCAGGTGTCCCGCCAACGCTGCTCGAAGTTGCTCAGGTTCAGCGCGATCCGGCCGTCGAAGACACCGCCTCCGGTGCCTTCGTTGGCGGTGTAGAAGCCGGTGGCGTCCGTGGCCAGGTCCTGCACCGTGGAGGTGTTCGGAATGAAGCCGGCCGGGTAGCTCTTGACGACGGCCCCGGTGGTGGCGTCCACGACGGCCAGCGCGTGCGACGTGGTGCCGTTGACGGTGAAGAAGTCGCCGCCGAGCAGTGCGTGCCTGCCGTCGGGCGTCAGCTCCAGGGCCCTGCCCACCTCGTCGGTGTTGGCCTTCCACGGCTTCAGCGCGGCGCCGGTGGTGACCGCGGCGAACTTGTTCCGGGTCTGCCCCGCCACGGTGTTGAAGTCACCGCCCAGATAGACGGTGTCCGCCGTGACGGCCAGCGCCCGCACCGTCGCGGAGACGGAGAACTTGAAGTCCTGGCGCGGGGTGCAGGTCGCGGTGTCGATCGCGGCGATATTGCTCACCCCGACGCCGCTCACCGCCCCGAACTGCCCACCGACGTAAAGTGTCTTCTGATCCGGGGAGAGTGCGAGCGCCCGTACGGTCGCTGTTCCCGAAGACAGCGTGAACGACAGGCTGCAGCCGGTCGGCACACCGGTCGCGGCGTCGAACGCGGCGAAGTTCACCGCGGGCTGCTCGGAGGTACCGGCGTCCGCGCCCGGCGGCCGGACGGTGGAGAAGGTGCCGCCGGCGTAGACGACACCGGCGTCCGACGCGGCCATCGACCAGACAATGCCGTTGGTCTGCCAGGTGGTGAGATCGTCCGCGGTCAGCGAGACCGGCGGGGTGAGGGCCGCGGCCGGGGAGCCCCCGGACGTGGCGGCGGTCAGTGCGCCGGCGAGCAGGCAGAGCGCGGCGGCCACGGCCCGTGCCCGGCCGTGTCCGGTGGGTCTGCGCCCCGTACTTCCGTTCATCATTCAGCTCCGAAGGTGAGAACGAGCTGCGGCCGGAAGGCCGCGGTTGCTGCCTCGTCCGGCCGACGGCGAAGACGCTTTGTCCCGCTGTCGGCGAGGGCGAGTGAGTGGTCCGGGACCGGGGTCCGGACCGGTGCGGACGCGCTCGGATCCACCGGACGGCCGGTGGAGGAGACCGAGGAGGCGTCCGTGATGGTCCCCGGCACGGTCGTGGGGTGCGACGGCCGGGTGCTGTGGGGGAGCGCCGGACCGGGCCACGCGAGGGTGACCGGCACGGCGGTGCCGCGGTGGAAGGCGGCCGGACGGTTCATCGGTCCACCCGTACGGCTGCTCCGGCGAGTTGGTCGGACAGCTGGCGGATGTCCGCCTCGACCATGATCCTGGCGAGCTCCCGCGCCCTCACCGCCGGTTTCCAGCCGAGGAGTTCCTCGGCCTTGGCGGCGTCACCGATCAGCGCGTCGACCTCGCTGGGACGCTCGTACTTGGCGTCGTAGCGCACATGCTCCTGCCAGTCCAGCCCCGCGTGGGCGAAGGCGTACTCCAGGAACTGCCGGACGCTGACCCCCTCGCCGGTGGCCACCACGTAGTCGTCCGGACTGTCGCACTGCAGCATCCGCCACATCGCGTCGACGTACTCGGGGGCGTAGCCCCAGTCACGCACGGCGTCGAGGTTGCCCAGGTGGAGGTGGGTCTGGAGACCCGCCTTGATCCTGGCCACCCCACGCGTGATCTTCCGGGTCACGAAGGTCTCGCCGCGGCGCGGGGACTCGTGATTGAAGAGGATCCCGTTGACCGCGAACATCCCGTACGCCTCACGGTAGTTGACGGTCGCCCAGTACGAGTAGACCTTGGCGACGCTGTACGGGCTGCGCGGATGGAACGGGGTCTTCTCGTTCTGCGGCGGCGGGGTCGCGCCGAACATCTCCGACGACGACGCCTGATAGACACGGGTGTCGATACCGCTCGCCCGGACGGCCTCCAGCAGCCGGATGGTGCCGAGCCCCGTGATGTCGCCGGTGTACAGCGGTGCATCGAAGGAGACCCGGACGTGCGACTGCGCACCCAGGTTGTAGACCTCGTCGGGCCGGATGTCACGCAGCAGGTTCACCAGCGCGACCCCGTCGGCGAGGTCGGCGTGGTGCAGGACGAAGGATCTGTTCTCTTCGTCCGGGCCCTGGTAGATGTGATCGATCCGCTCGGTGTTGAAGCTCGACGAGCGGCGTATCAGTCCATGGACCGTGTACCCCTTGTCGAGCAGCAGCTCGGACAGGTACGAACCGTCCTGTCCGGTCACGCCGGTGATGAGCGCGGTCTTCGCCACGACTCCCCCCTCCTGTGGTCGCCTGAAAGGCTGTTTGTACTCGCCGAAATATCGGGAATTGAGTGATCTGCGGTAAAACGTCACCGCGGCCGGTGGCTGCTGGCACAATCCGAGCCATGACGACTGATCTCCCCGGCCCTCCCCAGGAATCCGTCCGCCCCCTCCTGCGGCCCGGCGCCCGCATATTCGTCGCGGGCCACCGCGGCCTGGTCGGCTCGGCGGTGGTGCGCCGCCTCACCGACGCCGGGTACGAGGTGATCACCCGCGACCGCGACCGCCTCGATCTGCGGGACACCACGCGGACCGGGGCGTTTCTCCGCGAGGTCCGCCCCGACGCCGTGGTGCTGGCCGCCGCCAAGGTCGGCGGGATCATGGCCAACAGCACGTATCCGGTGCAGTTTCTTGAGGACAACCTGCGCATCCAGCTCAGCGTCGTCGCCGGAGCGCACGCCGCCGGGGTCGAGCGGCTGCTCTTCCTCGGCTCGTCCTGCATCTACCCCAAGCGCGCCCCCCAGCCGATCCCCGAAAGTGCCCTGCTCACCGGCCCGTTGGAACCGACCAACGAGGCATACGCGCTGGCCAAGATCGCCGGAATCGTGCAGATCCGGTCCTACCGCCGGCAGTACGGCGCCTCGTACATCAGCGCCATGCCCACCAACCTCTACGGACCGGGCGACAACTTCGACCTGGAGACCTCGCACGTACTGCCCGCGCTGATCCGCCGCTTCCACGAGGCGCGGCGCGACGGCTCGCCCGCGGTCACGCTCTGGGGCTCCGGGAACCCCCGCCGCGAATTCCTGCACGTCGACGACCTGGCCGCCGCGTGCCTTCTGCTGCTGGAACGCTACGACGGTGACGACCCCGTCAACATCGGCTGCGGCGAGGATCTGACCATCCGCGAACTCGCCCACACCATCGGTGAGGTGACGGGATATCAGGGCTGCGTCGAATGGGATGCCGCCAAGCCCGACGGCACCCCCCGCAAGCTGCTCGACGTCTCCCTTCTCACCTCCCTCGGGTTCGCACCGCGGATCGCACTGCGCGACGGGATCGCTCGCACGTACGACTGGTGGCTGGAGCAGACGGCCGCGCAGGTCTGAGCGGACCCGACGGGCCGTCCGGCACGGGCCGGCCGCCGCGACGCGACGGCCGCCCGTCCCCCCGGCCCCGTACGGCCGGTGTTCTCGTACTCCTCGCATCGACCGCCGCCGTTCTCAGTACGCCCCGCGGCCGTCGGTGACGGCGCGCAATGTACGGGCCATGAGTCCCATGTCCGTGGCCACCGACCAGTTGTCGACGTACCACAGGTCCAGTGAGACGGTCTCGTGCCAGGACAGGTCCGAGCGTCCGCTGACCTGCCACAGGCCGGTCAGCCCCGGTCTGACCGCGAGTCGTCGCAGTTCGCGCTCGTCGTAGCGGGACACCTCCTCCGGCAGCGGGGGGCGTGGACCGACCAGCGACATGTCGCCCCGGAGCACATTGATCAGCTGCGGCAACTCGTCGAGCGAACTCCGCCGCAACAGGCGCCCGATTCCGGTCACCCGGGGGTCGCGGCGCATCTTGAACATCGGCCCGTCGTTCTCGTTCGCCGTGATCAGTTGCTCCTTGTGACGTTCGGCGTCCACCACCATCGTCCGGAACTTCCACATCGTGAACGGCCGGTTGTGCTGCCCTTGGCGGATCTGGCGGTGGAACGCCGGTCCGTCGGAACCGAGCCGCACGGCCGTCCCGATCAGGAGGAGCAAGGGCGCGAGAACGAGCAGACCGAGCGCGGCGCCGACGCGGTCCACGACGGCCTTCAGGGCCGCCTGTGGCCCCCGGCGCAGTGGCGGAGCGACATGCAGCAGAGTCAGCCCGGCCGCGGCGGCCGGTCGTATCCGGCCGGCCGCGATGCCGGAGAGTTCCGACAGCACGGACAGCGGAAGCCCGCCGTCGTGCAGACCCCAGAAGAGCTGTCGAAGCCGCTCCTCGGAGAGCTGTGGTCCGGGCACCACCAGAGCCAGGTCCGCGTCATGGGCGAAGGCCCCGCCCAGCACGGTCGAGGCGTCGTCGTCGGCCGGTGCCGGTGCGAGCCGGCCCGGCACCTGGACCTCGCAACGCAACGGTGCGCTTCCCACCGGTACGGCGGCCACCACCGTGTACGGGTGATCCGTGCGGGAACCGAGCAGTCGCACCGCTCGTTCCACCCCCGTGGCCTCCCCGACCACCAGCACCCGCCGAGCGGCCCGCCGCTGCCGCCCCAGCCACGGCAACCGCCATGCCCCCCACGCGGCGACGCCGACCAACAGGCCGGGGAGCAGTGCCACGACCGCTGTCGCGGGATCGACCGAATCGCCGGTCATGGCCCGCGCCACGGCGAGCACGCCGATGAGCAGCAGCCAGTCGCCGATCGTGCTCAGTACTCCCGGCGGACCGCCCGGAGGCCGGGCCGCGTACCGGCCGCGCGCGGCTCGCACCCCGGACCAGGCCAGTGCTGCCACGGCCGCGGCGACCGCCGCCCGGGACTGCTCCCCGGTCCGCAGGACGAGCCATGCCGGAATTCCGAGGCCCAGAAGCTCGGCGCCGATGACGGCCGGCAGCAGCCGGCCCGTCCGGCTCTTCTTCGCCGCCGGCTCCGAACGTTCGCGCTGTACGGTCGACGCCCTCCACAGATCGTCAAGTTCCTTGCTGCGAGGCCGATTCGACACAGACCGCGGACGTGGCGCCCCCGCCAGTCCCACAGGTCCTGATCTGTCCGAATCGGGTAGCTCGACATGCCCCATGAACCCCCCAGTCACAGTTGCATCGCCACAAACGGGGCGCATCCGCCGATCCCATGGACTGACGGATGCGCCCTCGCTCGGTGCACGATATCCACACACGTGCCATTTCGCTGGAGTTCCAGTGAAGTTCAGACATGCACACTGACTCGGAACTCGTCCCGTTCCGCGCTGGATCTCTTGGTCTGTGCGTGACTGTTCGCATTTGGAGGGTGCTGGATTCGGATGATGTGCGCTGATGGCCGTGTTCGGCCCGCAGGGCGTGTACCACGACGGCTTCCCGGCGCACCGCTCCTGCCGGGCCGGCCTGCGCGCGGCCGTCCGGCCTCTCGGTGAGCCAGGTCAGAGACCGTCGGGTTCGTCCTCGGCCTGTGACGGCCAGGCGGTCGGCGCCGACCTTCCCGGCGCCAGACGGTCCACCAGATCGGCCAGCTCCTCGCAGGCATGCTCGATTCTCCGGCGGATGTCGCTCTGTTCGGTGACGACGGCGGCGAGCAGCAGCGCGGTGAGGGCCACGGAACCGTTGAGCACCGCGAGATTGACCATCACGTGAAGGAGGGTGTGGCCCTCGAAGGGGCCCACGCCCTGCGTTCCCGCCACGACCGCGAGGACCGACACCAGGAAGGCGCACGGCGCGCTCCCCGCCAGCTGGAATCGCAGGGCCGCCCAGATCAGCAGCGGGAACACCAGGTAGATCATCGCCAGTGAACTCCTGGTGGCCACCAGCGCCACCGCGACGGAGGCAGCCGCCAGCGCGCTCGCCTCGATCCACCGGTCGGTGATCCGCGGCATCCGCGCCCTGCGCAGCACGAGCAGCAGCGGAGTGACCACGAGCACGCCCATCGCGTCCCCCGACCACCACGCCGTCCACACCGGCCAGAATCCGCTCAACGGCAGATTGTCGTCCAGCACCAGCATCCACGTGCCCACGGTCGCGCTGATGGTCATGCCCCCCAGCGCACCGAGGAAGACCAGCATCAGACCGTCGCGCAGCCGGTCCAGCTCCCAGCGGAAACCGGCCCTGCGGAGTATCAGGTACGAGCAGACCGGGGCCAGCGTGTTGCCCGCCACGACGGCGACGGTGAGGAGCGACACCGAGTCGTCGAGCGTGGAGAGGACGCACAGGGAGCCCAGCGCGATACCCGGCCACACACGCGGGCCCAGGTAGAACAGTGCGCTCAGCGCGAGGCCCGTCGGCGGCCACAACGGGGTGACGACCGCACCCTGGACGGACACCCCGCGGATCAGACCGAGGCCTCCGGCCAGGTAATAGACAGCGGCGATGGCCAGGATGGGCAGTGCGGCCGAGGCCGTACGTCCGGTTCTTTCGCTGCGGATCACACATCTCATCAGACACCTACCCGGACGAGTGGCGGCTGTTTGACACGCTCGGCCCGTCCCCGGGCCTCACCCGCGCCCGGGGACGGCCCCGTGCCGCAGGACAAGAACGGCGGCGTCGTCCACGTGCCCGGTCTGTTCCGCCGCGCGCAGCACCGCGTCGGCCAGCTCACCGGCGTCGGCCGCGGCCCGGGAGACAACCAGCCGCGTCACCGCGTCCAGACCTTCGTCGATCGGGAACGAGGGCCCCTCGACGACCCCGTCGGTGACCAGGACGAAGGCTCCGGGACCGGTCAGCCTGCGCCGGGTGACCGGATAGCGCTCACCCGCCTGGATCCCCAGCGGCAGACCGCCCTCGTCGGTGGTACAGCCGGACCGTCCGTCGGCCGTGGCCCACACGGCGGCGACATGACCGGCGCGGGCGCTGTGGAGCTCCCGGGTGACCGGGTCGAAACGGACGAACGTGCAGGTCGCGAAGAGGCCGGAGTGCACCGAGAGCAGTAGGTCGTTGGTCCGGCCCACGACCTCGCCGGGGTCCGCGGCGGTGGCGGCTATCGCCCGCATCGCGATGCGGATCTGCCCCATGAAGGCTGCCGCCTCGACGTCATGGCCCTGCACGTCCCCGATGGCGAGCGCCAGCGCTCCGTCCGGCAGCACGAATCCGTCGTACCAGTCGCCACCGATGTCCAGTCCGCTGCGGGCCGGCATGTACCGTGCGGCGGTCTGCAGCCCGGGGAGGGCGGGCAGCGCCGAAGGGAGCATCTCGCGCTGGAGCGCCTCGGCCAGCTCCACCCGTGCCTGCTGCAGCTCCACCTCACGGCGTGCCCGTGAGGTGAGCTGTTGCAGAGTGGTGAGCAGTTCGCCGGCGCTCGCCGCACGGGGAGGACGACGCCGGTTCATGGGCCGCTCCGCACTCGGTGGAAGTGACTTACCGCATCCTATTTCGGCGATCTGATCCCCGCAGGACGAGACGGAACGCGCGAACGGGCCCGGCCGGGTGGATCCTGAGGGCAGGACCGCGTCGTGGCGGCGCACCGAGTCCGGGCGCGGTCGCAGGAGGTGCTCGATGACGCGCAAGCTGGAGTGGACGGTCCGTGTCGGTCTGTCCGAGGACGACGGCACGACCAGGGCCGAGGCGGTCCTGGACACCGGTGCCGAAAAGCTCGTGGGACATGGGGTCGCCCGCTGCAACCCGCAGGACGTGGACGTTCCCGCCATCGGCGACGAACTCGCGGCGAGCCGCGCCATGAAGGATGTCGCCGCACAACTGATGAAGGCCGCCGACCAGGAACTGGAATCGGTCGGAGCCGGCCCCGTGAGCGGCCCCGTCGCACCGCCGTACGCATGGTCCGACACCACGGCCTGAGCCCGCGGGAAGGCCTGGGGCCCGCATCGCGACGAGAGCGCCGGGGCGTGGTGGCGGTGCCCCGGCGCACGGACGCGCCTGCCGCCGGGCAGGGCCCGCAAGCCCCGGAGAGGGCGGCGGCACTGGTTCGAGGGGAGCCGGCCCATGCGTGAGATCCTCCCGGTGCTCAGCCGCTGGTACACCGCCGGGAAGCCGTTCGGGCTCGCCACCGTCGTCGCCGTCAGCCGCAGCGCGCCGCGCGGCCCCGGCGCCGCGATGGCCGTCGGCCCGGACGACGAGGTGGTGGGCAGCGTCTCCGGCGGCTGTGTCGAGGGCGCGGTATTCGAACTGGCCAAGGAGGTCGTGGAGACCGGCCGGGCCCAGCTGCGGACCTTCGGCTACAGCGACGCGGACGCCTTCGCCGTCGGGCTCAGCTGCGGCGGCGCGATCACACTTCTCGTACGTCCCGTGACGCCGACGTTCGACACCTCCTTCGGCGAGGTCGCCGCATCGGTCGCCGAACACCGCCCGGTGGTCGCCGCCACGGTCACCGACGGACCCGGCCCGCGCGGCGCCGCCCTCGCCGTCGGGCCGGACACCGTCTCCGGGTCACTGGGCGCGAGCGGCCTCGACGCCGCCGTCACCGCCGACGCGCGAGGGGAGCTCGCCCTGGGCGCCACCGGCCTGCGGCACTACGGCCCGGACGGTGAACGGCGTGAGGACGACGTCGCGGTGTTCCTCCAGTCCTTCGCGCCACCGCCCCGGATGCTGGTCTTCGGCGCGATCGACTTCGCCGCGGCGGTGGCCCGGATCGGCGCGTTCCTCGGCTACCGCGTGACCGTCTGCGACGCCCGCCCCGCCTTCGCCGACCCCCGCCGGTTCCCGGAGGGTGTGGAAGTGGTTGTCGACTGGCCGCACCGGTACGTGCGCGACGCGGAGACCGACGGACGGACCGTGATGTGCGTACTCACCCACGACCCGAAGTTCGACGTCCCGCTGCTGGAGGTGGCCCTGCGCACCCCGGCCGCCTACATCGGGGTGATGGGCAGCCGCCGGACCCACCGGGACCGGCTGGCCCGGCTGCGCGACTGCGGTCTCGGCGAGGCGGAACTGGCGCGCCTCCGCTCGCCCATCGGCCTCGACCTCGGCGCGCGCACCCCCGAGGAGGTGGCCGTGTCGATCGCGGCCGAAATCGTCGCACTGCGCTGGGGCGGCACCGGGAGCCCGCTCACCGACACGACCGGGGCGATCCACCGGCCACCGTCCGACACCCGTGCGTCCGAGTGAGCTGTGTGCTTCTTGCCGCGCCACCGCACGGTACCGCCCGCCCGGGGCGCGGAGGCGCCTTCGCCGATCCGGCCGGGCCGGACCCACCGACGGCCGTGCGAACAGAACGCCCGGGGTCGCCCGGAGGGCCGGAGCCGGACACCCTCGGGGGGCGGACCGGTCCCAGGGGGCCGTAGGGGTGGCGAAGCAGCCGGCGCGGGACGACCGGAGGGCGGAGGCCCTCCCCGGCTCCCGCGCCGCTCCGTCCCGGGCCGGGGAGCGGCGACGCAGCCGGGCCGCGACGGCCTCAGCCGGTCCCGCCGAAGTGCCGCTCCACGATCGCCCCGGCATCGGTGCCGCGCGGCAGGACGCCGTACTGATGGCCACGCGCCTCGCCGAGCCGGGCGGCGACGAACGCCTCGGCCGTGGCCGCAGGGGCGTGACGCAGCATCAGCGAGGACTGCAGAGCCAGCGCCATGCCCTCGACCGTCGCCCGTGCGCGGCTCTGGGCGGCGAGCGGGTCGCCCAGGTCCTCGGCCAGGTCACGGCGCACCCGGCGGATGTGCGCGTCCAGTTCGCCATGGGCGCCGGCCGTGATCTCCAGCTCGGCCCAGAAGGCGTCCAGCGACCGCGGCGTCCTGGCGATGCCTCGCAGCACATCGAGGGCGATGACGTTGCCGGAGCCCTCCCACACCGCCATCACCGGCTGCTCGCGATAGCGCCGGGCCAGCGGCCAGTCCTCGGTGTAGCCGTTGCCGCCCAGGCACTCCAGCGCCTCGTAGGCGTGGTGCGGGCCGCGCTTGCAGATCCAGTACTTGGACACCGCGGTGGCCAGCCTCCGGAACATCGCCTCGGACTCACCGCTGTCGGCCTCGTACGCGTGCGCCAGACGCAGGGCGGTCCAGGTCGCGGCCTCCGTCTCCAGCGCCAGATCGGCGAGGACCGCCGTCATGGCCGGCTGGTCGACCAGCCGGGCACCGAAGGCGCTGCGGTGGTGCGCGTGCCAGAGGGCTTCGGAAACCGACTGGCGCATGCCCGCGGTGGTGCCCAGCACACAGTCGAGCCGGGTGTGGTTGACCATCTCGATGATGGTGGCAACGCCGCGTCCGGGCTCACCGATCCGCACCGCCCACGTGCCGTCGAACTCCACCTCGGACGAGGCGTTCGACTTGTTGCCGAGCTTGTTCTTCAGCCGCTGGACACGGATGGTGTTACGGGTGCCGTCGGCCAGCACACGCGGTACGAGGAAGCAGGTGAGCCCGGCCTCGGCCTGGGCCAGAACCAGGAAGGCGTCCGACTGCGGGGCCGAGAAGAACCACTTGTGGCCGGTGAGCAGATAGGCCCGGCCCTCGGGGCCGGAGGCCAGCGGGACGGCCCGGGTGGTGTTGGCGCGGACGTCGGAGCCGCCCTGCTTCTCGGTCATCCCCATGCCGAAGGTCAGCCCGGACTTGCTGCCCGGGGCGATCGGCCGCGGGTCGTACGAGCGGCTGAGCAGGCCCGGCAGCCAGTCCCGCCCGACATCCGGGTCGCGCTGCAGGACCGGGACCACGGCGTGCGACATGGACATCGGGCAGCCATGGCCGGGTTCGATCTGGGCGAACAGCATGAACGAGGCCGCCCGCGCCACCGCCGCTCCGGGCTTCGGGTCGGCCCAGCCCGCGGTGTGCGTGCCATGGCTCACCGCCGCGCCGATGATCTCGTGGTACGCGGGGTGGAATTCGATCTCGTCGACGCGGTTGCCGTAACGGTCGTGGGTGCGCAGGACGGGAGGAGAGGTGTGGGCGAGCTCCGCATCGATCTGGAACCGCTCGGAACCGACGAGGGTGCCGATGTCGTGGAGCTCCGGCTCGTGCCAGGCCGCGCCGAAGGTCCGGACGGCCTGTGCGAGCGGCAGATTGGTGCCGTACTCGTCGAGGCCGGTCCGGGGCGGTGCCTGGTTGGTGACCTCATGGGTGGGGTGCGGCGCCGGGGACTCGGGCCGAAGGCCGGTCCGGTGCGTGGTGACGGTCATCGCGGGTTCCTGTCCTGGGTCGACGGTCGGGCGGTGGGCGAGCGGGGGATCGGGGCGGTCGTGTGCGGCACACGATCAGGTGACGTCGGCTCCGACCGCCCTCAGGCACAGCGTGGTGATGGCCTCGACGAACGGCGCCGGGTCGGCGCGCTCACCGACCGGCGACAAGGGGCCGAGCAGCGCCTCGCCGACCGCCCCGATCACGGCGGCGGCCGACAGTCGCGCGTTCTGCGCGGGCAGTTCGCCCGAGGCGACACCGGCGGCGACGGCCGATTCCGCAAGGGCGTGATAGCCACGCCGGTAGGTCAGGCGTTCCTGCTCGACGAGCGGATCGACGGGTTCGGCCAGCAGCGCCCAGGCCGTGCGCGGGGCGCGCAGCGCACGGTGCGAGAAGACCTCGACCAGGGCGCGCAGCTGCTCGGCGGCCCCGCTCCGTGCCCGTACGGCCTCCTGCACCGCGCTGAGCTCGTGCCCCGCGACATGGCGGAAGACCGCGGCGAGCAGCTCCTGCTTGGAGGCGAAGTGGTTGTAGACGCTGCCCGTGGCGACGTCGGCCCGGTCGGCGAGCGCGGAGATGCTGGCCGCCGCGTATCCGCCCTCGTCCAGCAGCTGCCGTGCGGCGTCCAGCAACCGTTCACGGTGAGCGATCCGCGTCGCCTCCGTGCGGGCGGTGGGTCGGTAGGCCACGATGCTCTGAACCTCGATTCATATCTTCCTCTGCCACTCAAGCACGGTGGGTCTCCAGGCGCAATGGGCCGTCGTCGGCCGTGCGCACGACGGCCCTGGCAAGGGGCGCCGTGCGCAGTGGGTGCCGCGTGAGGAGGTCAGGACCCGTCCGCCGTGGACGGGATTTCCTGCTCGGTCCACAGGGCCTTGCCGTTCTGGCCGAACCGGGTGCCCCAGCGGGTGGCGAGCTGGGAGACGATGAACAGTCCGCGTCCGCCCTCGTCGACGGTGCGCGCATGGCGCAGGTGGGGCGACACCCGGCTGCTGTCGTGCACTTCGCAGGTGAGCGTCCGGTCCAGGATCAGCCGTAACTGCAGCGGGGCTGTGCCGTAGCGGACGGCGTTGGTGATCAGTTCGCTCACGATGAGTTCGGTCGCCTCGATCGTCTCCGCGTCGAGGTTCCAGCCGTCGAGCCGGTCGCGCACGAGCGTACGGGCGATGGCGGGAGTGGTCCGGTCGTGGGCCAGCTCCCAGGTGGCGACCCGGTCGGCCGCCGAGCCGTTCCGGGGCACGCCCCTGCGCACCCGGCGCCGCACGATGCCCGGCTCGCACCCGGACAGTCCGCGGCCGTGCCCACCGGCGCGCCACAGGAGCGACCCCCGTCCGTCGGGCCCGGTTCATCCGGTAGTTCCGGAATCAGGAAATCCTCCTGGCGGCGGTCCTGCGATCCGGGCCTCGGCCGCAGCCGCCCCCGCACGAAGGAGAACGTCGCATCATGTCCCACCCCGTGCCCGAATGGGCCGATCCCCGGGTTCCCGCGGAGTCGCTCGACCCCCAGGGCCTCAGCCGCCGGGCGCTGATGCGCCGCGCAGGGCTGTTCGGCGCGGCCTTCGGCGCCGCGTCGCTGCCGCTGCCCGCGCTTGCCGACCAGAGGGGAAGCCGGTCCCGGAGACACGGACAAGGCCACGGACACGGACAGGCTCCCGACCTGGTCTATCTGGTCGGTGATCACCACAACCACTCCGTCTACAGCCACGACGCCAAGTACACCTTCTCCCAACTGGCCTCGGCAGGGCAGCGGTTCGGTCTCGACTGGATGGTCTTCACCGAGCACAGCAACATCGGGCACGCCGAGTTCGGTGCCGCGCGGGAACACCGGGAGATCCTCAAGGCCCGCGCCGACAACGAGCGCATGCTGATCTTCCAGGGGTTGGAGTGGTACATCCCCGGTGCCGAGCACTGCACCGTCTTCTCACCGCCCGGACGGCACGAGGTCGAGCTCCTCACCCGCTTCGAGGAGGCCTTCGACGGCAAACTGCTCGGCTACACCGCCGGCGCCCCGGCACACCCCGACACCCCGCGCAACGAGGCGCACGCGGTCAAGGCACTCACGTGGCTGGCCGAACAGCGCCGCACCCGGTACGTCGACGACGTACTCGTCCTCGCCAACCACCCCATGCGGCTCGGCATCGACTCCCCGCACGAGATGCGCGCCTGGCGAGACGCGGCCCCCGGGATCATGATCGGCATGGAGGGGGCTCCGGGCGCCCAGGCCGGGGCGATCCCGGGCTGGCACCCGGACACCAACATCCGCGGCGAGTACACGAATTCACCGTCCGCCGACTCCTGGCCCGGCTACCCCCGGGAGGCGTATGTCACCTACGGCGGCTTCGACTGGGCGACCGCGACGGTCGGCGGCCTGTGGGACGCGATGCTGGCGGAGGGCAAGCTCTTCACCATCACCTCCAACTCGGACGTCCACCGCGTCGCCCAGGACACCTGGGTCAACGGCCCCTGGCCGCCCGGCCAGAACTTCGACAACACCGGCCACGTCCCCGACCCGTACGACACCACCGAGCCGCAGCCCGGCGGCGACTTCTGGCCAGGGCAGTTCAGCCGTACACATGTCGGTGTCACCCGGTACGGCTACCGGAACGTGATGGAGGGACTGCGGGCCGGCCGGGTCTGGGTCGACCACGGCCATCTCGTCGACGGCATCGACGTCAAGCTGCGCGGCGAGCACGGCAACAGTGCCACCCTCGGCGGCCGGCTGCGCGCCGGGCGCGGCGAGAGGCTCACCCTCACCGTCACGGTGACCGCCGCCTCCCGCCGCAATCCGCACGGGCTGCTGCCGAGCCTCGAACATGTCGACGTCATCCGCGGCGCCGTCCGCGGCCCCGCCGCCGACCGCGACGACTGGCACGCCCCGGACACCCGGCTCGCCCACACAAGCGATGTCTCGGGGCGCCGCGGAACGTACACCCTGCGGATCCCCGTCGGCCGTGCGGACGAGCCGTTCTACCTGCGGCTGCGCGGCAGCGACGGCAAACGGCACGGAAAGGGGTTCCTCGGCGCGGCGGTCGACCCGCACGGTCCGCTCCCGCACGAGCCCGGCAAGGGCGATCCGTGGCTGGACACCTGGTTCTACACCAACCCGGTCTTCGTGGACATCGTGCGCTGACCCCCCGTCCGGAGCCGCCCGAGGCGGCTCCGGACGCGCTCAGGCGCCCAGGGCCGCGGAGACCACCGCCCTGGCCTCCTCCTGTACCCGGCCGAGATGATCGGTGCCCAGGAACGACTCGGCGTAGATCTTGTAGACGTCCTCGGTGCCCGAGGGGCGGGCGGCGAA
Source organism: Streptomyces sp. NPDC104309 (assembly GCF_055584025.1). Taxonomy (NCBI): domain Bacteria; kingdom Bacillati; phylum Actinomycetota; class Actinomycetes; order Kitasatosporales; family Streptomycetaceae; genus Streptomyces; species Streptomyces sp. NPDC104309. The sequence continues at coordinate 99,940 of NZ_JBVJMV010000029.1, forward strand.
CCAGGCGTTCTCGGTGGTCACCTTGATGCCGCCGATCGGTGCGCCGTTGCCGGGCGCCTCGGTGAGCACGGCCGTGACCGGTTCGCCGGCCAGGGTGTCGGCGGTGACCTGCTCGGGGGAGAGCCGGGCGAGAACCGCCTTCTGCTCGCGGTCGGCGGGAGCGTCGATCCGGGCGTACGCGGGTTCGCCGAACCGGGCGGTGAGTGCGGCGTATCGCTCCGAGGGGGACTTGCCCGTCACCGCGAGGATCTCCGAGGCGAGCAGCGCCAGGATGATGCCGTCCTTGTCGGTCGTCCAGACCGATCCGTCACGCCGCAGGAACGAGGCTCCGGCCGACTCCTCGCCGCCGAACCCGATGGCTCCGTCGAGCAGTCCGTCCACGAACCACTTGAAGCCGACCGGCACCTCGACGAGTTCACGGCCGAGACCGGCGGCGACCCGGTCGATCAGGCCCGAGGAGACCAGCGTCTTGCCGATGCCGGCGCCGGCCGGCCACCGCTCGCGGTGGGCGTACAGGTAGTCGATGGCGACGGCGAGGTAGTGGTTCGGGTTCATCAGCCCGGCGTCGGGGGTGACGATGCCGTGCCGGTCGGCGTCGGCATCGTTCCCGGTCGCGATCTGATAGCGGTCGCGCTGCCCGATCAGCGAGGCCATCGCGTACGGCGAGGAGCAGTCCATCCGGATCCTCCCGTCCCAGTCCAGCGTCATGAACCGCCAGGTGGGGTCGGTCAGCGGATTGACCACGGTCAGATCGAGGCGGTGCTCTTCGGCGATGCGGCCCCAGTACGCGACCGACGCGCCGCCCAACGGGTCGGCGCCGATCCGTACTCCGGCCGAACGGATCGCGTCCAGGTCGAGCACGGACGGCAGGTCCGCCACATAGCCGCCGAGGAAGTCGTACGTCCCGGTGGTCGACGCCGCCCGCGCGCGGGCGTAGGGCAGCCGGCGCACGTCCTTCATGCCGTCCGCGATGATCTCGTTGGCCCGCTCCTGGATCCAGCCGGTGGCCCCGGACCCGGCCGGGCCGCCGTTCGGCGGGTTGTACTTGAACCCGCCGTCGCCGGGCGGGTTGTGGGACGGGGTGACCACCACACCGTCGGCGAGGTGCGCGGTCCGGCCCCGGTTGTGGGTGAGGATCGCGTGCGACACCGCCGGAGTGGGGGTGTAGCCGTCGGCCGGATCGACGAGCACGGTCACGTCATTGGCGGCGAACACCTCGATGGCGGTGGTCCGGGCCGGTTCGGACAGCGCGTGGGTGTCGGCGCCCAGGAAGAGCGGCCCGTCCGTGCCCTGTCGCGCCCGGTACTCGCTGATGGCCTGACTGGTGGCGGCGATGTGGTCCTCGTTGAACGCGGTGGCCGTGGACGAGCCGCGATGGCCGGAGGTGCCGAACGCCACCCGCTGGTCCGGTTCGGCCGGATCCGGGTGCAGCGTGTAATACGCCGTCACCAGCCGTGCCACATCTGTGAGGTCCTCCGGCCGGGCCGGCTGTCCAGCTCGTTCGTGCGGCATCTGCCCACTCCTCCGTGTCGGTCGGTCGTTGCGATCTTCCCCTGCGCCATTTTCCCGGGTGGCCCGTGCGGGCCCGCGACTGCCCCGCCGTGGACACGTACGGGCCCGCAGGAGCGGCGCCAATTCGGTGGAGGAACTGCCGGGCCCCGGCATATGTTCGTCCACGACGAGGAAGCAGTTCACCGCCGACCACGACACATGGCGGGTTCCGGCCGCACGGGAAGAGACGAAATGGCACCGAACGAGTCCGCACCGGCCGACCGCGTCGTGTTGCGCGAGGCCGCCACCGAGGACGCGGAGCCGCTCACCGCGCTCTTCCTCGCCTCCCGCGCCGCGGCCATGCCCTACCTGCCGAAGGTGCACAGCGACGCGGACACGCTCGCCTGGATGACCCATGTCGTCCTGCCCGGGACAACGGTGTGGATCGCCGAGACCGTGGCGGGCGACGTACTGGGGTTCGCCTCCCTCGACGGAACCGAGCTGGAGCACCTGTATCTGCGGCCCGACGCACGGCGGCGGGGCGTCGGCTCACTGCTCCTGGCCAAGGTGCGCGAGACCGCCCGCGACGAGCTCACCCTGTTTGTCTTCCAACGCAACAGCGGTGCCCGCGCCTTCTACGAGCGCCACGGATTCACCGCGGTCGCGTTCGACGACGGCAGCCGCAACGAGGAGAAGGAGCCGGACGTCAGATACCGGTGGACCGCGAACGGCTGAGCGTGCGCGCCGTCCGGGACGAACGCATTGGTACATCCGCGTCACCCGGGCGGGCCGTCCGGCTGATCGGGCTCAGGGGGCGACTGGATCAAGGGCGAAGGACGAGTGTCCGTGCGTCACGGACCCTCACCGTCCGCGACCGACCCAGGCCGCTTGAGGGGTCCGGACGTGTGCGTCCACGCCGGGCCTCGGCGGCCCTGCTGCCGCGCGTCCCGCTGATCGGCGGCACCGACGCCGGCGCAGGGACACCGGGCCCGCGCGCCGGTGCAGCACTCCTCCCGGGCCCCGGCGGTCGACGACGCCGGTGGGTCTCGCGCAGGATCGCGAGGGGGCGAGGGCTGCGGCACAGTGGGCATATGGACGATCTGAATGCCCTCGCCGACGAGCATCTGGCCGCGGCCCGCACCTCCCCGCACGGCCGCAGCGCTCACCGCCTGCTGCATGAGGAGCCCCTGCGCCAGACCGTCATCGCCCTCACCTCGGGCTCCGCCCTGGACGAGCACAACGCACCCGCCGCGGCCTCCCTCCAGGTGCTCCGCGGCAGGGTGCGCCTCACGGCGGGCTCGGGCGACGTGGAGCTGGGCACCGGCGTGCTCCACCCGATCCCGCAGGAGCGGCACGGGCTGCTGGCGCTGGAGGACGCCGTGGTGCTGCTGACGACCGTCAACGAATGACGGTGCCGGCCCCGGTACGTGCGAGTGAGGACATCCGGACGCGCTCCAGGACCCACAGGACGAGGCTTCCGGCGGCCAGCGTGCCGCCCAGGAGGCAGGCGCCGCCCCAGCCCGCACGCGACCAGACCACCGAGGTGAGTGCGGCTCCGGTCGCCCCGCCCATGAAGAAGAGCGTCATGAACCCGGAGTTGATCCGGTTGCGGGCCTCCGGGCGGAGCCCGTAGATCACGTTCTGAGCGCTGTTGAGCCCCGCCTGCTGGGCGATGTTCAGCGAGATCACCCCGGCAGCCAGCCACCACAGGGAGGACTCGCCGGCCAGGAGGGGCAGCCAGGAGAGGGTGAGGAGCGCGGCCGCCGTTCCCGACACGGCCTGCACCCGGCCGCGGTCGCTCAACCGGGCCGCGAAGTTCATGCCCACCACCCCGATGACGCCCACCAGCCCGAAGAGTCCGATCGCGGCCGCGTTCCAGTGGAAGGGGGGCCGGGTCAGCAGAAACGTCAGCGCCGTCAACTGCACGCTGTACGAGGCCATGGAGAACGCACCGATGGCCGCCCGCCAGCGCAGCAGAGGTTCCTGCCGCAGCAGGGCCAGCGTGGAGCGCAGGAGTCCGGTGTACGGCATCGGGGCCGCGTCGTCCGGCCGTGGCAGCCGGGGGAGCCGGTTGTGCAGAAGTATCGCCATGACGGCCACGAGCAGCGCGTTCACCCCGTACACGGTCCGCCAGCCACCGAGCTCGGACAGCGCACCGGAGGCCAGCCGTCCGAACAGCCCGCCGAGTAGGACACCGGACATGACGAGGCCGACGGTCCTGCCGCGTTCGGCCGGCGCCGCGAGGGCCGCCGCGAACGGCACCACGACCTGGGCCCCGACGGAGGTCAGCGCGGTGAGCAGGGTCGCGGCGATCAGCAGGGGGCCGGACGGCGCCGCGGCGGTCAGCAGGAGGAAGAGAGCGGTGAGCGCGAACAGGACGACGGCGAGCCGTCGGCGGTCCACGATGTCCCCGAGGGGAACGAGCAGGATCAGGCCCAGCGCGTAACCGGCCTGGGCGGCGGTCACGATCAGCCCCGCCGCGGTGACGCCGATGTGCAGATTCTGCTCGATGATGTCGAGCAGCGGCTGCGCGAAGTAGTTCCCGGCGACCGAGAGACCTGCGGCGAGGGCCATCAGCAGGACCAGGCCGCGGCCGGCGACGGGCGGATCGGGGAGAACGCGGGGGACGGCCCGGTTGCGGGTCCCGTGTGTGGAATGAGCCATGTCCCTCAGCCTCGGGGATCCATCATTCATGAGTCCAACACATGTTTTTCATTCCATCGATCGTGGTTCACGATGGATGGATGGAACTTCAGCAGATGCGATACGTCGTCGCGGTGGCCGAATTGGGCAGCTTCACCCGCGCGGCGAAGCGGTGTCTCGTCGTTGTCCCGTCCCTCGTCTTCTTGTCGCTGTCCCAGGTGAGGTTGTTCAGTTCACCGTCCGTCCCGGGGCATGTTGCCGCCCGCCGCATGCACCCGG